>NZ_JBHTHC010000019.1:0-181323 GCF_042676285.1 Paenibacillus sp. GCM10027626
CCCCCTCAAGATGAGATTTCCCAATTAGTAAGACCCCTGGAAGACGACCAGGTTGATAGGTTCGAGGTGGAAGCGCAGCAATGTGTGGAGCTGACGAATACTAATCGGTCGAGGGCTTATCCTAAAATTCACGAAGTGAACACTTACTTCGGAAGCATAAACACAGCTAAAGATTTTCATTCTAGTTCGTATCCAGTTTTCAGGGTGTAATAACACTACTGAATAATGTTCCCTGATAGCTCAGTTGGTAGAGCACTCGACTGTTAATCGAGTTGTCACAGGTTCGAGTCCTGTTCGGGGAGCCATTTGCTCTCATAGCTCAGTCGGTAGAGTGCATCCATGGTAAGGATGAGGTCACCGGTTCGATCCCGGTTGAGAGCTCCAGCTTTACTTTAATGGTATGCTTGCGGTTTTGGCCCGTTGGTCAAGGGGTTAAGACACCTCCCTTTCACGGAGGTAACAGGGGTTCGAATCCCCTACGGGTCACCATTCTTTCCTTATGAGTAAAACGAGTACATACCGGCAATACTATGGAGGCTTAGCTCAGCTGGGAGAGCATCTGCCTTACAAGCAGAGGGTCGGCGGTTCGATCCCGTCAGCCTCCACCATATTGGGGATTAGCCAAGCGGTAAGGCAACGGACTTTGACTCCGTCATGCCTAGGTTCGAATCCTAGATCCCCAGCCATTTTGAGCCATTAGCTCAGTTGGTAGAGCACCTGACTTTTAATCAGGGTGTCGTAGGTTCGAGTCCTACATGGCTCACCAGTTTTCTAGAAATAGAAGACGGTGTAATAATAATTGTGCGCGTATGGCGGAATTGGCAGACGCACCAGACTTAGGATCTGGCGGGAGACCGTGGGGGTTCAAGTCCCTCTACGCGCACCATAATTGATAATCATGCTTTCAAGAGGGTAAAATCTTTTGAAAGCTTTTTGTGTTATAATAATAAAAAAATTAACGATCGATAATGATTGCAGGAGAAAGTGCATGAGTCGAAAAGATGCAGGAATCAATCCAGAGCTGATTGCTGTGATAACCGGAGGAAAGCAGCAGGTGGATGAAGTGCCTACTGCAGCGAAATTGCCGGGAAATGCAGCACGACTGGTTGCCAAGCGAATCAAAAAAGTTGCTCCTATCTATAAACCGAACAAGCAGCTGTTAAAGTGCATAGTGCATGCGATGCGATTACATATCTGTATATGATGTAGGCTTGACTGCTTTTGACATTACAGGTTGGGAGAAAAGGGGGGAAGATAGCGATCGTTTCTCCAATTCGGACACGAATTCCGGTATGCGGCAGAAGCTGATTGACCACATGCAATTTACCGGTTACATTCGTTGCGTCAATTGTAATGGAGCAGGGGCATGGGAGTTCATCTCGCCTCATTTCACGTTGGGGCTAATGGGACAACTTTTAGGGGCAAATGAGGATGTGGATACAGGCTCTATGGTTGGCCAACTGCAGTTATATGACGAAACGAGCCCGCAATGGCAAAGTGATGGAGAAGAACAGTTTCTGGAGCGGCTCAAGCTTGACCCTGAAGATAGCTATCTATGGAGCAAGCTGGGGAATTTATACAAGACGGGCGGGCGGCCCGAGCTGGCAGCGGCTGTTTTCGAACATTCGGTTGAAATTGATGCCTCGCAGGTGGAGTCTCATTATTCGCTGGCTGCTTTGCTGATGCAGATCGGGGAACTGGAACTGGCCGCGAAGCATTTTCGGCAGGCTCTTGTACATGCTCGCGTATATACCAAGCTGGATGCTTTGAATTTACGGGAGCTTTTGGCACACGGCCTGTGTGATCTGTTGGATATCCATCAGGCAACGAAAGAACAAGGTCCTTTTCTGCCCACACAGGAGGAGGTTGCTGTGTAATGAAGCAACTGGCTGAGGCGGACGCCGCTGGATTGCATGATTTACATATGTATGATTTTGATTTGGAGCCGGGAGAAACGGATTCGTTTCTGGCGCTGGCGGAAATGTATATGGGGAAATTAACCGAAGGCATTCCTGAACATGAGCGAAAGCTGGGTAAGCCTTTGTCCATGCGGCAGCGGTACGAAATATAAGTTTTGCTGCGCAAAAAAGATGAATAATTTTGATAGGGACGATTATTTGAAAACTTTTGCTAACGAAACGTCAGCATGAGCAGACTCTATTGCAGGTCCAATTACGAGAACTTTTCGTAGTTGGACTTTTTTTGTGCGGAAAATAAGAGTGGGCACCAGCGCTCACCTGCCAGTATGAACAGCGTGTTGTGTTCAAGAAAAATACACCTTTCTAGGTATAGAGATATCAATGCTTTTGCCCTATCTTATTAACACAACAACTTATTAATTGCATTAAGGAACTAGGAAGGATCTGGTGATCAAGAATGGAAAATGCACTCATTGCTTTTGTCAGCATTATGCTTTTGGGGGTTGTTATATTTGTAAAGTTATGGTGGGACGATGGCGCAATTATGAGTTTTAAATTTACAAAGTGGTACTTCGGTATTTTTTTCGTTGCAGCATTGATCGTTGGAGGGGTTACTTTTTTTCTCAGTTGATCTCCTCCTCTGTACGGACGTTGCGGGCTGCGGGTTAGAAAAATACCTCCTTTTAGGTATGGAAAACATAGTGGGCTGCGTTTTATGCTGACTTATCATGATGATTGATTGATACATATTGAGGGAGAAGCGGAGCGGTGAGTATATGAAGTTAAGACGTTGGATCACGATATTAGCGATGTTTATTTTGTTTGCGGGAGTTCTGCCTCAGTATGCTTCTGCCGGTGTTCTTACCGAATGGGAGGATCGTATCGTTCTGATCCCGGACGGAAGCAGTTTTAATGGCATTGCCTACGGCAACGGTTTGTTCGTAACGGTTGGCACTGACGGAATAATTATGACGTCCACTGACGGAAAGGGATGGGAGAGCCAAACATCAGGAACCGATAAAGATCTTGTCGCCATCACTTACGGCGGCCCTTCGAATCAAGGGGAATTTGTCGCGGTTGGCAGAGAGGGAATGATCGTGACTTCTATCGATGGGGAACATTGGAATGTTCAAGCTTCGAATACGGATGAAGATCTTTCCGGTATCGCTTATGGAGGCGGTGCCTTTGCAGCCGTAGGGGATAACGGGGCGATTGTGGTGTCCAGGAACGGCGAGATCGAGAAGTGGGAACCGCAATCGATGAATAACATTGACTTTAAGGGGATCGCTTATGGCGCAACTGGTACGTATGTGGCTGTCGGCAGCTATAATTATTCTCCTTTCCTTTTTACCTCGAATAACTTAGAAAAATGGAATATGATTGAACTCGACGCAGGTGATCAGCTTAATGGAATTGCTTATGGCAACGGAAGGTATGTGGCAGTTGGGATTTTGCCGGATTACATAGGGGGGATAATCGTTTCCTCAAATGACGGAGTAACCTGGGAGGAATATAATATAACGGAAAAGCCGATTGCAATTGCCTACGGTAATGGGACATTTGTAGCAATTGATTATAGAACGATAATTTCCTCGAATGACGGTAAGAATTGGCATAAGCAATCGTCAGGAGCGGCGGAAGGTTTCAGGGGCATTACCTATGGCAATGGAAGCTATACCGTTGTGGGTGATAGCGGAACGATCCTGCAATCCTACTCCAAGTGCGCCGTGACCTATAACGGCAACGGGAGCACGGGGGGCAGCGTGCCGACGGACAATGGAATATACAATCAGGGAAGCGCAGTTATGGTATTAGGAAACACGGACAATTTGGTCAAAACGGGATACACGTTCGCGGGATGGAATACGCAGGCGGACGGCAAAGGAACGGATTACGCTCCGGGCGTCGTATTTAGTATGGGCAAGGAAGATGTGGTGTTATACGCCAAGTGGAAAAGCGGCAACGCAAACTTGAGCAGTTTGACGTTGTCAGGCGTTACGCTCAACCCTGCCTTTGCGCCGGAAACGACCGCTTATACAGCAAATGTGGCCAACAGTGTGGGCAGCACAACGGTAACGTTAGCGGCAGCGGATGCAGCCAATGCTGCAGTGACGGCCAGTGTATACAATAACGGAGCAGTGACGAGCGGCCCGCATTCGTTAACGGACGGTGCGGCGTCCCCATCGCTTCCGCTTAGCGTGGGCGGCAATACAATTCAGTTAATCGTAACGGCACAAGATGGCACCACCAAAACATACGCGGTAACGGTAACGCGGGATTCTGGTTCGGATACGCCAACGCCTTCCAACCCGGATTCCTCTGGCAACACCCCTTCGGGCAACACCTCATCAAGCGGCAGCTCGGACAGCGCAACCAACAAGGCGGATTTCCGCGTATTGATTAACGGCAAGGAGCAAGAACGCGCCGCTGCCGCTGCTATAACCCGTGAGAATGGGCGGGATGTGTTCACCGTAACGGTTGACGCGGCCAAAATGGCGGCACAGCTTGCCAAGGAAGCTGATAAGCCGGTGGTTTCCGTTATCGTTACGCGCAGCGCGGACAAAGTAACGGCAGCGCTGAGCGGAGATATTGTAAAGACGTTAGAAGAGAAGCACGCCGTTTTGGAAATCCGGACACCTGGCGGAGGGTTCAAGCTGCCTGCGGCTAAAATCGGGATCGATCGCTTATCCGGGCAACTGGCCGGCAATACGAAGCTTAAGGATGTTGTTGTTCAATTGACTGTTGCGACAAGCGACGCTGCCAAAACTGCGCTGTTGGATACCGCAGCGAAACTGGGAAGGTTTGGCGTCGTTGCGGCACCGGTCGAGATGGCGATATTGGCCTCATACGAGGGCAAGACGGTGAAGGCAGACAAGTTCAGCTCGTATGCGGAATGGGAAATTCCATTGCCCGGCGGCATAGATGGGAGCAAGATTACAACGGCTGTCAAGCTGAATGAAAATGGAGCGGTTCATCATGTTCCGACACGCCTGACATCTCGCGACGGAAAACATTACGCCGTCGTTAATAGTCTGACGAACGGCACATTTGCGCTAATTTGGCGCCCGGTCGCATTTGCGGACGTTGAAGGGCATTGGGCTAAGGCCGCTGTAAACGACATGGCGTCGCGGACAGTCGTGAATGGAGTCGATAGCGAGCGATACAATCCGGACGCTGCGATTACCCGCGCAGAATTTGCGGCGATTATCGTGCGTGCGCTGGGGCTGGACGATCATGGGGAAGAAGCAAACACGGCTTTTACGGATGTGTTGTCTGCCGACTGGTATGCCGGTGCGGTGGCGCAAGCCAAGGAATTCGGAATCGTCAACGGGTTCGTAGACGGAACGTTCCGCCCGACGCGGACGATCACGCGCGAAGAAGCGGTAGTGATGATCGCGCGGGCGATGAAAGTGGCCGGATTGGAAACGGGCCTGGGCAGCGAAGGAGCCGATGATATATTGTCGGGGTTCCGGGACGGCGCAGCGATCGGCGCGTGGGCCAAGGTACCCGTTGCGGCAGCGGTAGAGAGCGGGCTGGTTCAAGGTTCGGCAGCGGGGCTACTGCCGAAGAACGAGATAACAAGAGCGGAAACGGCCGCTATTGTGCAGCGTTTGCTTGTCAAGGCGAAGCTCATTGACAACAAATTGATCAATTAAATTTTCGGCTAAACGGACTCTTGCGGGCAGAGAGTCCGTTTCGTATAGAGATGGGCGATCGGAGTGTTTAAGCATATTAACGAATAAATACCTCTTTTTAGGTATGGTTAGATGGGCGTATCGGGTTTATGCTGTGCATGAAAGAAAGGAGAAACGGTCGATGTTGACGTGGAAAAGTTGCAGTGATGATGGGGATTTAGCAGAAGCGATTTTATTTATTCTGGGCCGCCGCCATGAACTCGGTTTGCCTTATGCCTTCGAAACAGTCATCGGTTCGCTTTATCTTGCCATCGATCAGGGAGATATAATGCTTTGCCGGGATGCCGGCAATCGGCCTGTTGCCGTTATTGTGAGCACGCTGGGCACCGATACCGGTGAATATGCGGATGTGGAGAATATGGAAGTGCTGATCGCCTTTACCGTCAAGGAGCATAGAGGCAGCCTCTTGTTCGCTGACGGGTTGGCCCGCTTGGCGGACAGGGTCAAAGCTTCTGGAGTTCGTCACGTGATGTTCTATGCCGCCCCTCAAGCCGATTATCGAAGATTGTTCGGGAAGTTCGCCAGCCGCGAGGATACGGTGGAGAAAGCGTGCGGGATGTTGGATTTATACCGCGTTTCGGCAAACGACCTGATCCGCTATGCGCAGACCATTCACAGACAGGAGAAAGAAGAGCATGTCTATTCAAATGCAAAAGTGTGAAACGGATGAGCAATGGTATCGGTTATCCGAGTTTTTGATCAAGCACTCCAACAAGATGAATCCGCTCCTGCATCCTTCATCCATTCTTTTGGAACTATTGACATACAAACAAAATGGCGGAATCTTGTATGGGGAAATCCGGGGGCAGATCGTCTGTTCTCTCGGGTATTGCATCGGTACCCCGGACCGCCAATTCGCCAATCCATCGGACGCTTTCATCGGTTCCGCCATCCTGCTTGAACAGTTTCGATTCAGCAAGCTTTTTTATTCGGGGTGTGGGGCGTTTATCGAGGAGATGAAGGCTGCGGAAATTCCGATAACCCGAGTTTATTTCAACACATTGCAGAATAACGAGTATCTGAATCGCCTGTACGGTAAATTCGCGCAAAAAACAAGCGAGTTTCACAACGAGTACGGCGCATATTGCACGTATGTCGCGCGGTTTCAAGATTTCGCGAGCCGTTTCGGGTGCATCAGTTCCAGAATCGGGGAACGTGCAAAATAAAAACACCCGAAGAGTTCGGGTGTTTGCCGCGTCAAACTTATTTCTTGACGATAACAGCATTCTTCGCGGTGAAATGCATACCTCCGCCACGAATTCCAGGATACCTAGGGATGATCATGATGTGTAAACCTCCTTTAATGTCGATGTTATAATGCATATTCAATATAGTTTATTAATGAAAATATGTCAATAATTATTTTTAATATAATAAAATGTAAAATAGGTGAATCGGATATTCCACCCGATCAAGATTTGGAGCTGCTGGAACGTAACGTAACGAATCTGTCGAGTCTGTCGTTTTAATTTGGACAAGCCTCCGTCAACCACATGGATTAAGTGGCTTCGGGGGCTTGTTTGAGTTTGTTCGTGCTTTATAATAGAGCTATATATTCGTGTCGTTTTGGGAATGCCAACAGACACAACTGCCACCGAGGTGCCTTACATGAATCGCAAACCTTCACAACAAACATTAAACAGCCTGACGATCCTTCTCGAAGGCAACCCTATAAGCTCTGAAACAACCTTTGAAACGAGCAAGTTGGAACAAACCGAAACATGCGCGGACGCGGCGCAAGGCCCAGATGCACCATATCGTTCGTTCGACAAGCAGGGCCGGCTATACGGCAGAGAACACGAAATTTCCTTGCTCTCTCTGGCTTTCCAATCGACCTGTTTCGGTTCCGCCGAAATCGTATACGTCTCGGGTGCAGCGGGAATCGGAAAAACGAGTCTTCTTGAGGAAGTATTCCGAGGGGAGCAACAGCATCCGCGAAAACCGGTCTACCTTGCCGGCAAGTTCGAGCAAATCCCCAAGGATAGCCCATATTACCCGATTGTTCAGGCGTTTCGCGGATTGATGCGGCATCTGCTTGGGGCAAGCTCGGATCAGGTCGAAGCTTGGGGAAAGAAGCTAAGGGCAGCTTTGCGCTCCAACGAAGCGGTCATTGCCGAGCTTATTCCCGAGGTCAAGCTGCTAATCGGCGATACCGCAGCCGCCTGGGAGCTGCCGCCGGATGAAGTGAAGATGCGGTTCATTTACGCTTTTCGCAAATTCGTGCAGGTGCTGGCGACCAAAGAGCATCCGCTCGTTTTGTTCATCGACGACCTGCAATGGGCGGATGAGTCGTCGCTGCAGCTGCTTCACTTCCTGATGAGTGATCCGGAGAGCCAATATGTCATGTTCGTTGGGGCTTATCGTGATGGAGAGATCCAGCGGAGCAAGCTGCCTGGCTGCCTGGGCGATGGAAGTGTCGAAGCGGAGGTCAACGTGCGCCATATCCGCCTTCGGGAACTGACATTGGACCAAATGAACCTGCTCGTTAGGGATGCCCTCTGCTGCGATGCCGACGAAGCGATGCTGTTGACGGAAGTGCTTTATCCCCAATCCGGGGGCAATCCGTTTCATTACAAGCAAATATTTCAGCGTTTGCTGGACGACCATTTGTTGACCTATGACGCCGGGGGTCGGAAGTGGCAATGGAACTTAGAGGATATGTTCATACGGGAATCGCAATTTGACGTGAACGATCTTGTGGTGCGCAAGCTGATGCGCCTCTCCGGCCAGGTACAAGACACGCTCCAGGTGGCTGCATGTCTGGGAAGCGAGTTCGAGCCTCTGTGGATCGCGGATGTAACCGGCCGGACGGCCGCGGAAATATGGGTCAATTTGTGCGCTGCCGCTGATGAAGGCTTCATTATGCCGCTTGATCCGGACAAATTCCGGTTCCTGCACGATAGCATCCAAAAAACGATGTACAGCCGGATGGACGAGGAAACGAGACGGCAAACGCATCTTGCGATCGGCAGACAGCTGAAGGAAGCCGTGATCGAACGGCCAGAGAGACTGTTCGAAGCGGTGAACCATCTCAATATCGGATCGTCCGGCATCCATGCCGAACAGGAGCTGCATGAGCTGATCGGGATGAACTTGGATGCCGGTACGCGGGCCAAGGCGTCGGCGGCTTACGATATTGCGCTCCTCTATTTCAGAAAAGGGGTAGAGCTGCTGCCGGCCGACGCTTGGTACCTCCAATTCGATTTATGCTTCGAGCTGCATGCGGAATGCGCCGAATGCGAGTATTTATGCGGGAACCATGAGGATACGGAACAACTGGTCGATTATTTGCTGTGCAAAGCCCGCAATGCGATCGAACGGGCCAGGGTTCAGAGGATCCGGATCACACAATGCATCAACCTGGGGAAATATGCGGAAGCAACAATGCTGGGCTTGAACAGCTTGAAGGAATTTCACATTCACGTTTCGCCGGCCCCGACGAAGGCGACGATCATAACCGAAGTTCTGCGAGTTGAAGCACTGCTCCGCAACCGGATTCACCGGCTTGCCGACTTGCCGCAAATGACGGATAAAAACCGGATCGCCGCAATCCATACGATATTTTCGATCGTGTCCTCGACCTTTTTTACGAATAAAAAAGTTTTTTTTCTGCTGGTGTGCAAAGCCGTACAGCTATCGCTCAAATACGGGAACACGCCGGTGTCCGCTGCCGTTTATTCGGCATATGGCATGTTTGTCGGTATCGCTCTCGGAAAATACGTGCGAGGCTACGAGCTGGCGAAAGTTGGACTTGAGCTATCCGAGCGGTACGATGTGCCTTCCATTAAGAGTAAAACGCATGTCATGTTCGGCGGGGTGTTGTGTCAATTCGCGGGAAGCGCGAACGAAGGCGATGTTTACCTGGAAAAGGCGCTCCGCTTCGGCATGGAAGCGGGAGATTATGTGTTTTCGAGCTATGCGATGGGAGCTCATGTCAATTCGTTGTACGCGCGGGCGCCGCTAAACGTATTATCCCGGGTGATAGCGGCCTATATGACCGTGTTGGCGGAAACGAAGGATGAATTCGTGCTGCAAAACTTTTATTTGTACCGTCAATTCCAGCTGGCGCTGCAAGGAGAGACGGAGGAACCCTGCTCGTTTGAAAGCCCGGAATTTGCGGAACAACGGTTTCTCGAACATATCGGCAGTGAAGAGACGTATGCAACGACGCTGTTTCAATACAACACCTACAAGGTGCAACTGTGCTACTTGAACGGAAAATACGAGGAAGCGATTCACTGGGCGAAGGAAGCGGAGGCGTATAAATCGTATGCTACGCATTTACCTCATTTGCCGGAATGTCTTTATTACGAATCGCTGGCGATTTTGTCGGCGAACAGCACGGATTTGCATATGGGAAAAAGACGCAAACGATTAAAAAACAACCTTCGCCGGTTCAAGACATGGGCGAAATGCAGTCCCGGCAATTTTCTGGCGAAGATGCTCGTGATCGAAGCGGAGCTGGCCCAAGCGACAAAGCGTTTTTCCCTCGCAGAGGCGGGTTACGACAGAGCGATCCGCGAAGCCCGCGAGCAAGACGACATACAAGTCGAAAGCATCGCCTGCGAGCTTGCGGGCCGTTATTATGCCAGCCTGGGGAAAGAGAAGCTGGCAATCCGCTATCTGCAAACCGCGTACGAAGGATACGAGCGGTGGGGGGCAAGGTTGAAAGCGCGGCAATTGGCGGACTGGCTCGCCTCATTGGGAGGAGGTATCCGCGAGGTGAAAACGCCCCTTGTGGACGAGCGGCCGAAGGCTGGCCATTCCGCGTCAGCGTCGGAATCGTACGCGGCGGGCGACCTTGGGGAAGCAAGTGCGATGGATGGGTTGGACCTTGCTGCAATCCTTAAAGCGGCACAGGCGATGACCGACAAAATGGATCTGGATGCCGTGCTGGCGGAAATTATGGGCACCTTGATGAACTATGCCGGGGCGCGGAAGGGCGTGCTGCTGACGGACAACGGTGGCGAGCTGTATGTGCAGGTTTGGGCGGATGCGGAGGTTCATGTTCTTGACGAGCCGGCGCCGCTGGAGGATGACGAGCTTCTGCCTGGCGGTATCGCCCGTTATGCAGCAAGAACGCAAGAGCCGGTCCACTATGCTGGAGAAGAGGACAGCTGGCTGTATCATAGTACATATATGGCAAAGCACCGGCCGCAATCGGCCTTATGCTTGCCGGTAATTGTCCACGGAGCGCCGGTTGGCGTGCTTTATCTGGAAAATCCGGCACCTGGCGTTTTTTTGCCGGAACGGATCAATATCCTGCGCGCGCTGGCTTCGCAAGGAGGTTACATCTGCGAATTGCTTCGATCACTAAGTCAACATGACGGCGAATCGGACGAGGACAAGGACATGGGCACTATCCCCGCTGGCATTGAGGAGCCGCTGACGGACCGGGAGATGGAAGTGCTCGCGCTGCTGGCGGCGGGACTGTCCAACAAGGAAATTGCCGAACGGCTGGTGATCGCGGTCGGTACGGTCAAGGTTCACGTCAAAAATATTTTTGCGAAATTAAAGGTAAATCGGCGCACGAAAGCAATCGCTCAGGCAAAGGAGCTTCAATTGTTGAAATGAAGGCAAGCGAGCTCCTCGAGAGCCTTGCTGTACATCACAGCAACCTGAGCGGATCGTCTGTCCGCACGACACATAGTTGTCCGCTTCTGCGGCAAAAAATCGTCGTTGTCCGCAGAAAATCGACAGCCTCCGCAGGTCCGCATGCCTCTAGGCTCCCGTAGAGAACAAACATATTTTCTAATTTCTATATATTTATCCCTGTGTTAGCATATTTGTATAGAAGAAAAAGAGGAAATGTGATAGCGTTTACAATTAGCTGTGAATGCCCCAGGAGGGGAAGAGGCATTAAAGCATGAATCCGATAGTAATTCAGTTTGCAGTGAAAACGCGGCGGAGGGTGTTGGTGCAAATGCGACAAAAGCAGCTTCTGAATTCCCCGATGATGTATGCATTCGGGATGTTTGCCATGATGATTCCAAGTCAGGCATTTAGTACGTTTTACAGCTATTATTATGTAGAAAAGCTGGGTCTTGGCATCGGTCTCGCTACACTGGCCCGTACGATCTTTCTAATTTGGGATGCGGTGAACCAGCCTATGTTCGGGTATTGGTCAGACCGGACGAATACGAAATACGGCCGCAGGCGCCCATGGATATATGTGGCCGTTCCATTGTTCATGCTCGCGTTTATCCTGATTTTTTCCCCGCCTGGCAATATGTCGGAAATCGGACTGTTCACATGGTTCCTTGTTGCGCTTATCTTCTATGAAGCGGTGGCGACGATTATTTGGGTGAACTATGGCGCGTTGTTTCCTGAGCTTTTCAAAGGAGACCGGCTTCGTACAAAAGCTTCGGCCGTACAGCAAGGCTTTCAGATTCTGGCTATACTGCTTGCTACGTCGCTGACGCCAATATTGTTCACCGCGGTCGGCTTCGGCAGCATGGCGATCATTTATGCGCTAGTATTTGCCGTCTTCATGCTTATATTTCTCCGATATACTAAGGAGGACGAGGAAGCGAGCAAAGCGCCGCAAATGAAGCTGAAGGAAGCGTTCAAGGAGACGCTCAAGAACAAGCCGTTCTGGCTTGTCAATATCTCTAACTCGTTTGCCCAGACGGTAAACGGGCTGCTTAGCGCGACGATCCCCTTTTACGCCAAGTATGTGCTGCAGATTCCGGAAGAGCAGAATACGATTTTGTTTGCCGCGGTATTCGTCTCTGTCATTCCGCTAGTCGGGGTTTGGTACTTGCTGCTGCGCAAGCTCGATCCGGTCAAAGGCTGGAGATGGTCCTTCGTTGTTTACGCGCTGTCTGTTATTCCTTTATGGTTCGGAAGCAATCTGGTTAGCGGAATCATCGCCGGCGTGATCGTGGGATTTGGATTGGCGGGCTTTCTGGTTTCCCCGCCGATGGTCAACAGCCGGATTATCGATCTGGATGTGGAGAAGACCGGCAGCCGCCGCGAGGGCGTTTATACCGCAGTCAGCGGCTTTATCGTCCGATCCAGCGGTCTGATCTCAGCACTCGCTTTCCTGATCGTTGGCATCATCTTCGGGTATGAAAGCGGGGACAATCCCGGGCCTGATCCGGAGTCCACGTTCCGTTACTTGATCAGCGTCGTTCCATTCATTTTGCTGGCTATTTCCATCGTCATTTCTTTGTTCGTAAAGTTAGAAAGGAGACCGGAGCATGAGTCCTAAGCATCTGATCATCAACTGCGACGATTTTGGCCAAAGCCCGCCGATGAACCAGGCCATCATGCATCTTCTCGAAGAACGCAAAGTATCTTCGGCTACAATCATGGTTCCGGCTCCGGGCTTCGAAGAAGCTGCCGCATGGTGCCAGCGCAGAAAGCAGGCGAACGTCGGACTGCATATGACGCTTACGAGCGAGTTTGATGCCATCCGTTGGGCCAGCCTGACCGGACATCCCACGCTTCATGACGAGAGCGGCAAGATGCATAAAACAGTCGAAGCTTTCGAGCGGCGGGCCGATACGGCGGCCATTATACAGGAACTAATCGCCCAATACGAGAAGCTGATGAGTTACGGCATCCGGCCTTCGCATGTTGACAATCATATGGGCAGCCTATATGGGATCGCTGCCGGCCGAAGCCATATTCCGCAAGCTTTGAAGCTATGTGCCAAGTGGAAGCTGCCGTTCCGCCTCTTCCGCAAAGTGCATTCGGGCGATCCGCTGCTTGCCACGATTCCCGGTGTCGACCGCGTAGCGGCCAAGGGTTCGGCCCTTGCCGGCATGCTTGGCGTCGCCCTTCCTGATTACTTGCTGTCGCATCCTTTTCATCTGCGGGAAGGAGAGACATATGAACGGTTTAAGGAAGAGATGATTGCGAAAATGTACGATCTGCCAGAGGGCATCAGCGAGACATATATCCACCCGGCTGTTGAGGACGCCCGCATGCTGGAGATGGTCCCGCACTGGGAGAAGAGAGTTTGGGAGTACAAGCTGATGCTGGATGATGATTTTGCTTATGCAATCAAGGACGCAGGAGTTATACTGACGGATTACTCGTACGTTCAGGAACACGGGAGAGCGCCGAGAATCGCCTCCGCGTTCGCGCTGGCAAGAGAGCTGTTAAGAAAATAAGCGATTCGACCTTCTGTTTTTGCCTCACACTTGCTCCATACGATACGCGCAAGCGTGAAATTAACTTTCTTCATGCAAGATCTTAATTTTGTTCTATCATGATCAAAACGATGTGAATGATATCCGATTGGCCGGCATGATACAATGAACGTGATTCCATTCATTTGCGAGAGGGAGGAAAGAAGCGATGGGCTTCTATCTCATTGACTTGACTGCGTGGGGCATCAAGAGCGACGGATCGAACCCGCTGGCAACGACACAAGGAATCAACAATGCGCTCCTTTGGGCCAACCAGAACGGATATACGTATGTAAAACTTCCGGAAGGCGTCTACACCGTAGCGAAAGGTTTGGCTCCGAAAGATACAAGCGCAAACGCTTGCATACAGCCGCAAAGCAATATGACGCTGGATTTGTACGGTTGCGTCATTCAGAAAGAACCGAACGGTTGGGATTTCTATGCCACGATGAGCATCGTGGAGAAAACTAACGTGACCATCCTCGGCGGCAAAATTACGGGCGATCTTCTTGGGCATGATTACGCTACAATAGGAAACTCCATCCACGAAGGCTGTGTCGGAATTGTCGTCGAGCGCGGATCGCGCAATATCACGTTGGACGGCGTAGAAGTTATGAACTTTCCCGGATATGCCGTAGCCCTTTCAGGCACGTACAGCCAGTTGGCGACGACAACGTCTTCCGACTGGGAAGCCGGAACATTCGATCCCGTTACCGGCGCTACGGTCGTTCAGGCCGCTTACATGAGAATGAATAAAACGATCAAACTTGCTTCATTGGCCGTTTCGTCGGGCGGAAGACCTAACACTGCAACGAACGGCGGATACTTCTGTATATGGGGGAACGGTTACGGTTCCTACGGTACGCGATATGACGGCAACCCAGCCAATTTAAGCAAGACGATCTTTGAACTATACTGTTATGATGACAGTATGGCTTACAAAGGGAAAATCCGCAAGCGAGGCTTCGACGATATTCATCTCAACATCTTGCCGGCTGGAACGACACAGTTTAAAATCACCTTTCAATATGATATAGCTCAGATTATCCCAAGCACGTTTTGTCTGACCATTAACGCCTTCCAATTTTTGCGCGGCATTCGTCTGCTGAATTGCAACATTCATGACAGTTATGCATTAGGAGTAGCGATTACCGGCGCCCAGCAAGTCGTCATCGAGAACTGTGAAATTTACCGGGTAGGAAATTCGACTCCGGTAGCCGGCAGACGACTGTATCCGTCTCCAATGGGAATTGACATCGAGGACGGGTCGAACATCAATCAGCACATCGTCATCCGCAACAACATCTTCCGGGACAATGAGAGTCTGCATATAAGCGTCGTGCATGGACGGAATATAACGATTGAGAACAACAGGTTTGACTCCGTGACGAACGGATTAAGCACTGGTGTCGTGTTCCAGGGATCGAGAGGGGCGAATATCGTCTCCCAATATAATCAATACAACTGCGTAGTCGGTACAGGGCAAGGGACGAACGGTTACGCGCTGTTCAAACGGGATACGTTCCTCAACGCAACGCTGGCGATCAGCTATGAATCGGTGTACGAAGGCTGTATGTTTGAAGACGTATCCTTCCTTATGATGATGTCGACGTATCCCGACTTTGCCGCAGGAACGAATTATGCAGGCAACGTTGGTACGGCTGTCCTTCCTTCTATCAAAAATGCTGGTTGGACAAGCAATCCGCTCTGTCATGTCCTCATTGCTCCGGGGGCTCTTCCTTGGACTTCAGGTATCCTGTATACTGCCGGACAACAAGTGACCCATGCCGGGAAAGTTTACCGATGCAAAACGGCAGGAGGAGGCAAAGCTGCGAATGCGCCGGCTCACTTAACAGGCGATCAGGCGTACCCGGACGGTTATACATGGACGTTCACAGATGCAATGACCGAGCCAGTATGGGCGACAGCTGCCGGCAGCAAGACAATTGAAGTGACGGGGAGCGTCTGGCAAGCTGTCCCTTATCCCGAACTCCCTTACGGAAGCGTTACGTTCGCCGATTGCAAATTCAACTATCAGAAAAAAGAAGCGGGATGGCTGAATCGCCGGGGAGCAGTACAGTTTCATAACTGCACGTTTACGTTGAATACGCCTTCCGGTTTTTTTGCAGACAATTCCGCAAATTGGGATTATACCGGGAAGAATGTTATGCGTTTTCGGGGTTGTGAGTTTTTTATGGCGAACGCGGCCGCGAAGCTTGGGCAGTTACAGCTGAATCAGCTGTCTTTTGCCGATTGCACTTGTTACGGTCATAAAGACGGTTGGGCAGCGGCTGGCGCCTGGAAGGCGAATGAGGCTGTCGTTCGGGATTGTTCCTTGCATAATTTCGATATGAAGCTTTCCGGACTTGCGAATGGGAACCACAAATCCGTTCAGCTCCAACGTAATCGCATTGTGCTGAATAAAACGAACCGGGTATTCGGAGCCAATAATGAAGGCATTTACATCACCAATTTTGAGAACGTATATATTGAAGAAAACGAGGTATTCATGCAACATTCGGCACAGCTAAACAGGCCAATAACGATTTATGCCGAGCACGTGGTCAAAGTAACCGGCAACATGTTCGAATCGAATTATAGCGGCAACAAAATCGAACTGTTTGGCGCCTTTCGAAATGCCGCCTACACAGCAGTTATTCCGAAAACAACCGCCACGATCCATGACAATCTCGAGCATCAGATATCGTTTCAGCAAGACTTTTCGTTTACGAGTCAACTGTTGAAATTGCTGAGCGATCTGTCTACGGACATCAACGCGGTTGATTGAAGCGTGAACATGCGTCTATGCCGTTCTTATGCCGCCTCTCGTCCGGGGCGGCCATTGCTGCATTCACCCCGATTTCTCGCATTGAAGCGGCAGGGTGAAGGTGATAAAATGACAATAATTACAATTCGAGGGAAACGCGGTGACAGGGATGAATGCTGTGAAGCGGATCATAAGCTCGATAACCCCCGCCAAACTCAAGTATCGATTTTTCTATGCGTTTATTCTGCTTGTCCTCATTCCGATTATCGGCATTCAAATTTTTCAATTCAACAAGATCGAAAACAGCATTGAATATCGGATTAATCAATTAAATCATAATCAATTGGAACAAATCGCGAAATCATTCGAAGAGATGAAATCGAGCGTCATTTTGTCCATGTTGATTTTGGAGAAGGACAGCAGCATATTGGACATCTTGCAAACGCCGGGGCATTTCGAGCGGGCGGAGAGAACCGACAAGCTTGAGGAAAGATTCAATACGCTGCCGACGCATGAATATAGCGCATATGTGCAATATTCGCTAACTGATGAATATGGAAACCGCTACAGCTCCTCGCAATCGGCAGACGACGGTAAGCGGCTTATTCCGGAGAAAGGACTGGAACGTTTGCTTGGAGGAGGCACTTCCTACCATTTGCTATTAACAGAAGCGGACAGCAAGGCATTATGGGGTCGTTCGCCCCTGTTTACGTTATTCTCCGTCGTCAAAGATTCGGATGATAAAATGGTCGGCCTGCTGCGGATTCGCGTTCATTATCAAGAATGGTTTAAGTCAATCGCCAAGGAAATATCGACCGATCAACGGTATTTCATTGCGGATGCCGAAGGGAATGTGATTGCCCAGACGAAAAGCGGCCTGCCGCTGCAACCCAGTATCGTCCAACAACTGATAGCCAAACAGCGGGCCGGCGACTTGTCCGCTTATGCGATTGATAGAAAGACGAATGCGCTTATTAATGTCCGCTTGCTCCCATCTTTGGATTGGTATATCATCAATCTTTTTCCGCTGGATATGTTTCTCGGGGATTTAAAGAGCACGCAGGATCAGGTATTGCTCACGTTATATATCATGTTCGGGATTTTCACGGTCATTACGTTGCTCGTTTCCGCCTCCATCACCCGTCCTCTGCAACAATTGCAAAAGAAAATGGTGGGCATGGTCAAAAGCAACTTGAAACAGCATCTTCCCGAGGATCGCTACAAAGGGGAAATTTTAGGGCTTCACCAAGCCTTCAACCGGATGGTTCACGATATTAATCATTTGGTAGCCCAATTGAAGATTGAAGAACGGCAGAAGGAAGCGATTCACTCCCAGATGCTTCTGAATCAAATCAATCCGCATTTTTTACTGAATACGTTGAATTCGATCAAATGGATTGCCTTGGATCAAAACAACGATAAAATCGCAGAAATCTGCGTATCGCTGGGGAGATTGCTGGAAGCGGGGCTAAACTCGGAGGTCGAGTTGATCTATTTGAAAGATGAAATCGATTTGGTCGGTGCTTATGTTTATATTCAAAAATATCGCTATGATCAACTGTTTGACATCGAATACGAAGTCGATCCGTCGCTCGATTATGCGCTGGTACCCAAGCTTGGCCTGCAAACGCTAGTGGAAAACGCGATCCATCACGGACTATCCCAGATGGAATCCGGGGGACTCATCGTTATTCGCGCTTATGCGGAAAATAAGAAGCTGTTTATTGAAGTGGAGGACAACGGGATCGGAATCGAACGCGCAAAACAACTGGAACCTAAGCGGACCCGAAGAGGAATCGGGCTATCCAATTTGCGGGCAAGATATCACCTCCTATTTAAAGAGGAGGCGGAAATTCAGGTCATTCCGCTGTCCCAAGGTACGAAAGTGATGCTATCGTTCCCGTTGCTGGTTTCTACTCCTTACAAGCTGGAGGGATGAATCGTGTGGAGCATTCTGATTGTGGAAGATGAAGTCCATGTAAGAAAGTCGTTAATCAAAAATATAAATTGGAATGAAAGCGGATTCGAGGTGATCGGTGAGGCGAGCAATGGTATGAACGCGCTGGCGTTTATAAAAGAACATCAACCGGATCTTGTCATTTGCGATATCGTCATGCCGATGATGAACGGAATCGAACTTCTGAAGCAGACGAAAGAAGCCGGCTTGTCCTGCTTGTTCGTCATGCTGACGTGCATGAATGAGTTTGATTACGCCCAGCTGGCCTTGCAGCACGGAGCGGTCGATTATATTTTGAAGCTGTCCATGAATGCTGAATCGTTGCGGGAAGTATTAAGGAAAGTCGACCAACAACTGCAACGAATAGCGGGCCAAAAATCGCTGCGATTGTATGTTGAATACCAGCAATTCTATGCAGATATGTGGGACAGAATAACGGATGTCATACGCGAGGAATCGGAACCGGCCGACAGCCGGGAAGCGGACATACTGCCGTATGTGGCGGTTTGTTCCGTGCTAAACGGGGCCAGCCGGTTTTCGATTGAAGATTTCAAGGCACTCGGATGGGGAGATTGGGACGCCCACGTCGTGATTCATCAGTTTGCTACCATGGGACAAACCACGCTGTTCTTTTGGAGCCGGAAGGCCATGGACGTACAGCCGCCGCATCATGTAGGGGAGACGCCATATCCGGTGGTCCTGTGCGCATCCGTTCCGAGCGGCCACTTGCTGGATGCGTGGAGAAGCACGCTCCGGAAACTGGATGAATTCTGGTACAGCGGGCAAAACGGTTTCCATTATTTCGAACGGAAGGGGAGCATCGAAGGAAACGTTCATTCGCTCTCCTGGAAAATCGAGCGCAAGTTTATTCATTATTTTGAGCAGGGTAAGGTCGACGAATGCGAAGCATTGCTTGGGGAAATATGGGACCGGATGGAACAGGGCGTCTTTCCGATGCATGCGGTGAAACATACGGCGAATCGCCTGGACAAGTTGATGTCCCGCATTGCCGATTATTCCGGCGCTGAACCGGACGTTCTGTCCGAGTGTACCAGTCACGGCGAACTGCTCGCCAAGCTGACGGCCAGAATGAGGGACGGGGTGCGAAACGGCAAGAAAGTGAGCCGCACCGTGACCGATCATAGCGAAATCAACAAAATACTGGATTATATTCACGAGCATTATAATACCAACATTACGTTGAAATCGCTGGCTCAGTTCGTTGCGCTGGAGGAGCATTACCTGAGCAGTTTGTTCAAGAAAAAAACCGGAGTCAATTTCATCGATTATTTGCATCGCCTCCGAATCGAGAAGGCCAAGCATTTTATCGACCATTCCGATCTGACCGTGAACGAAGTGGGTGGGCGTGTAGGGTTTGTGAACGATAATTATTTCATTAAAATCTTTAAACGATATACGAACATGACTCCGAATATGTACAGAAATGCAGGAGGAAAGAAAAATACGTAATTTTGTTCTACAAACTTCAAAACGATGTGAATGTTATGTGAAGGTAAAGCGTATTACAATAAATTTGTAAAGAAAGCGGTAGCCCGCCATTCGGAATAAAAAGGGGTAGGTATGAAAGCGGTCTTACAAACTGGGGAGGGGAATGGGTGCGAGCAAGTTCAGTCTTAAAAAGGTCGTGGCAGTTCCGGGATTTTTACATCATGCTGATCCCGGGGTTAGTATGGTTTGTCGTGTATAAGTATGTTCCGATGTACGGTGCAATCATCGCTTTCAAAGATTACGATTTTTTGGGGGGGATATTGTCCAGCCCGTGGGCTGATCCGTGGTACAAGCATTTTCAGCAGTTTTATGATTCTCCTTATTTTTCTCAGCTGCTGGTCAATACGCTTACAATCAGTTTTTACAAACTGATTTTTGGCACGGTGCCGCCAATCATCATGGCGCTGATGCTCAATGAATGCCGGTCGTCCTGGTTCAGAAATCTGATCCAGACGCTCAGTTACATGCCTCATTTTCTATCTTGGGTGATCATTTACGGTGTTTTACTTTCCTTTCTTTCCCAGTCAAGCGGTTTATTGAACCGGCTGATTGTAGATTTGGGGGGAGATGCGATTCCGTTCCTGCAGTCGACGGAGTGGTTCCGCAGCATACTCGTCGGCTCGGATATATGGCAAAATGCCGGCTGGGGAGCCATTATTTATTTGGCGGCGATGACCGGAATCGATCCGACGCTGTATGAGGCCGCCCGGGTTGACGGAGCGAGCAGATTGCGAATGATCTGGCATATTACGCTGCCCGGCATCCGAAACGTGATCATCTTGCTATTGATTATGAGACTTGGCTATATGCTCGACGCAGGATTTGATCAAATTTATATTCTTTATAATATTCAAGTTTATTCGGTTGCCGATATTATCGATACCTGGGTGTTCCGCACGGGGCTCCAGCAAATGAACTACAGCCTGGCTTCGGCGGTCGGTTTGTTCAAATCCGTGATCGGACTCATCCTTGTTCTCGGGGCGAACAAGATTGCGAAAAAATGGGGGGAAGGCATTTGGTAAAGGGAACCGAAGATAAAATATTTAACGCCGTTGTCTATACGGTTCTGGTTCTCGTCGGGGTTGCCGTGCTTTTTCCGCTTCTCTTCGTTCTTTCTGTTTCACTTACGCCGATGGCCGAAGTGCTGAAAAACGGCGGGTACATCGTAATCCCGAAGAACATCACTTTCGCAGCTTATGAGGAGCTGCTCGGGGACCGGGCGATCCCGAGGGCGTTTCTGGTCACGGTGTTTGTGACGGTCGTAGGAACAGCGGTGAATATGGTTCTCACCCTGCTCATGGCCTATCCGTTAAGCCGGAAATTGCTGCCGGGACGGAGCTTCTTTCTATTCGTCATTCTCATTACGATGCTTTTCAACGGCGGGATCATTCCTCTTTATTTGACGGTGAAAGCGACAGGCTTGTTGAATACGGTCTGGGCGATGATCATTCCGGGAGCGATCGGAACGTTTAACATTTTAATTATGAAAAGCTTTTTTGAGAATATCCCGGAAGAGCTGTTCGAATCCGTGCGGATGGACGGCGCCAGAGAAATGCGGATTTTGCTGCAGCTGGTCATGCCTTTATCCGTCCCCGTCATGCTGACGATCGGACTTTTCTACAGTGTAGGACATTGGAATGCATTTTTCAGCGCGATCATGTTCATTACAAATCCGGATCTTCATCCGATCCAGGTCATCGTGCGCAATATTTTGGCAGAGCCGTCTGCTTCGATGGACTTTACAGATGTGCCCGTCCCGACGGAAGCGATGCAGATGGCGGCGATCGTAGTGGCTTGCGTTCCGATTATTGCGGTGTATCCATTTATTCAGAAGCACTTTACGAAGGGCATGCTAATTGGTTCGATAAAAGGTTGAGGGGGAGATTGTCCATGAAGACAAAGAAAGTAGCACTGCTTTTGGTCACCACGATGATTTCGGTTAGCATGATTATGACCGGTTGCGGGAAAACCGGAGAGGGCGGGAACGGCGGAAATAGCGGGAAAAGCGGAAACCCGCCTGCCGAAAGCGGCGGCAACGAAAAGCCGTCGCCGTCCGAAACGGATGACACGAACAAGAACGAGAAGGTCGCGATTGAAATTATGTCGGACGGCAATGGCACGGCTTTGCCGGAAAACGACCGGATCAAAACGATACTTGATGAAAAATTGAATATTGATGTTAAATTGACGCTGTTTGGCGGGGATCCGGCCAATCAATTGAATTTGCGCATGGCTGCTGCCGACTATCCGGATATTATCAACGTTACCCGCTTGCAGATGCAGGAATACGCCCGGAAAGGGCTGCTGCTCGATCTCACGCCATATATGGACAAATTGGATCAAGCCAAGCAGTTTATCGGCGAAGACAGTTTGAAGAAGGGCATGGTTGACGGGAAAATTTATGCGCTGCCCAAGAGAGAGTCATTTCCGTTCCATAATATTTGGATCAGAAAGGACTGGCTTGCGAAGTTGAACTTGGAGATTCCGACAACACTGGACGAATTTCTCAACGTAGCCAAAGCGTTTACAGAACAAGACCCGGACGGCAACGGCAAGAAGGATACGTACGGCCTAACGGGCTTGACAATTAACACCTTCGATCCGATTTTCAGCGCTTTCGGCGTAGGGGGGATGGACACCTTCTATTTGAAAAATGGGACGTTAACGAATTCCTTTCTGGATCCGGCGATGAAAGACGCATTGGAATTTATTCGCGAGATGATTAAAGCCGGTGTTGTCGACCCGGATTTGCTGGCGAATTCAGGAACCCAGCATGAGAAAAACGCTTTCCAGGGGAAAGCCGGCATGATCTGGAACGGGTTTCCGAGAATGACGTCAACTGCCAGCGTGGAAGAGTATAAAGCGGTCAACCAGGACGCCGAGTGGGTGCAGGTTCCAGCCTTGAATGGTCCTGGAGGCCAATATGCCGGATTCTGGGATGTAGGGTCGTCCCCAGGATTGCATGTCATTCCCAAGGCGATCGAGAAGGACCCGGTCAAGCTGCAGCGCGTGTTCGACCTGCTGAATTATGTCGCCAGCCCGGAAGGGAACTCGCTAGTTGCGCACGGGGAAGAAGGAAGGCACTGGAACAAGGAAAACGGCAAAATTGTCCGTACGGAGTTAAGAGCCAAGGAAGTAGTGTTCATGTACCAATTGCTGGGCAGGAATGAAATGGAATATCTTGAAGCGGGATATCCGAAAGAGGCCATCGAGTTTTCCGCAAACACGCCACGCATCGAGATCTACAACGGATTCCTGGATATTCCGGAAGGATATAACCCGGCAGACGCCTATCGCTTTATGGAAGAAGAGATCGCCAAATTTATCTATGGCAAACGTCCGATAAGCGAATACGACGACTTTGTGGAGAAATTAAAAGGGACGTTTAAATACCAATTGATGCTGGATTCGGCCGAAAAGCAGTTAAAGGATTTAGGGATTGTGAAATAGGTTATGTTGGGAGAGAGAGAGCGCGATAACACGCTCTCTCTTTTTTTGTTGTTTGGACGGATGGCCCCTGCTGAGTTGCCGCGGCAACCCGCCAATAAAGTGCCGTTCTTACCGCTCCCGCCATCTTGCCGCAAATGGCATATCATTGAGAACCTGACAATTGGTTTAATTTGCGGTTGGTGCAGGTTGTGAGTGATTTTAGCGCAAAAATAGCACATTAAGGGCACATTATCGCTATTGCCAGAATTGTCGCGGCTGCTGATCAGAATGGCTGCTTCCTTTTAGTAATGCGCTTTCATGGCCAATCGAAAATGACATATTTACGAGGTTTCAACAAATCCGCTATGTTGTAAATGTAAGCGGTAGCATTTTACAAAAGCCATTTCGCCACCAATTACGTGACCATATGGAGTGTATCGATTTTCAAGAAGGGGTGAGTTTGTGCAACAGGCTGAAAGCGTCATCGCGACAGACAGTGAAATGATGGAATCGCTTCCGAAACCGCAGAGGCAGAGAAGCAGATGGCGAAAAAGGGTGTTAAATAACTGGGAGCTCTATTTGTTCATTACACCCGCATTTCTATTTTTTCTTATATTCGCTTACGGTCCGATGTACGGCATCCAAATAGCCTTTAAAAATTTTATCCCGATAAAGGGGATTATGGGCAGTCCGTGGGTAGGCTTTGATCATTTTATCCGGTTTTTTAATTCTTATTATTTTTGGGACTTAATATGGAACACATTAAGTATTAGCTTATATGAATTGGCGATTGGTTTTCCGATCCCGATTATACTGGCATTGGCATTTAATGAGTTAAGAAGCGGGTTTTTCAAGCGACTGGCGCAAACGGTTACTTATGCCCCGCATTTTATTTCAGTCGTTGTCATGGCGGGGATGATTATTACGTTTCTGTCGCCTTCATCGGGCATTGTCATCCATCTTATTCAATGGCTCGGATTTGATGCGCCTGATTTTTTGACAGATCCCCGCTGGTTTAAGACGATGTACGTATTATCGGGTGTCTGGCAAAGTGCAGGATGGGGGACAATCATTTATTTGGCTGCACTTTCCGGTGTAGATCCTGGACTGCATGAAGCAGCGATTATTGACGGCGCATCGCGCTTTCAGCGGCTTCGTCATATTAACATTCCGACGATTATCCCTACGATGACCATTCTGTTAATTTTGAATATGGGCAATTTGTTGGGCGTTGGTTTCGAGAAAATATTGCTGCTGCAAAACTCGCTGAATATGGGAGCGTCGGATGTTATTGCGACCTTCGTTTATCGCTCTGGGCTTGTAGATGCCCAATACAGCTTCTCAACGGCGATTGGCCTGTTCAATTCCGTTATTAATCTCATTATTCTCGTTACTGTCAATCAAATCGTACGGCGTACCAATGAGAACAGCCTGTGGTAGAAAAGGGGGATCCATCAATGACAAGCGCCGTTAAAGAATCAAAACGCGATCGAATATTTTTGTTTTGCAATTATGTTTATGTATTTCTTGCTTTCCTTATTGTGTTTTATCCATTAGTCTATATGGTCAGTGCGTCGATTAGCGATCCGAAGCTGGTCAGTTCAGGTGAAATGTGGCTTTTGCCGAAAGGCATTACGTTCGAAGGCTATGAACGGGTCTTTCAGGACGCCAGCATTTGGACAGGCTACGGAAATACGATTCTTTACACCGTAGTCGGCACAGCCGTTAATCTGTTCGTAACGCTGCCAGCAGCATACGCGCTAAGCCGGAAAGATTTTGTCTTTCGCAACTTTTTTATGGCTATGTTTATGGTCACGATGTTTTTCAGCGGCGGTTTAGTTCCGACCTATTTACTTGTCAAGGAATTGGGCATGGTAAATACGATGTGGGCCATTATTCTTCCATCAGCCGCGACAATCTATAACATTATTGTATCCCGTACATTTTTCCAATCCTCGATCCCTAATGAGCTGCAAGAGGCCTCGCAGATCGACGGTTGTACGAATACCGGACTTTTTATCAAAATTATACTGCCATTATCCATGCCGATTGTTGCCGTAATGGCTTTATTCTACGGAGTAGGCAACTGGAATAGCTACTTCTCGGCGCTCATCTATTTGAACGATGCGGATAAATACCCGCTGCAGCTTGTTTTGCGGCAAATCCTTGTCCTGCAGCAAATGGCGGCCCAAGGCGGCGGCATGATGGATGCGGCATCGGCATCGGCGCTGAATAACAAGGCCGAGATAGCCGCTTTGGTCAAATATGCGGTAATTATTGTAGCGTCTGCGCCTGTTATAGCGATTTATCCGTTTTTGCAACGTTACTTTGTTCAAGGGGTCATGATTGGATCCGTTAAGGGCTGATCTTACTCATAAATTAAAATTTCATTAAACGGGGAGAGGTTTCAGGTATGAAAAAGCTACGCAAAGCATCAGCAGTTCTAATGAGTTTAACTCTGCTCACTTCTGTGATGGCAGCCTGTGCTTCATCGGAAGAAAAGACTCCATCTAATGGGGCGGACAAAACAAATGCAGGCGGAACCTCAGCTACAGCCGAAGGGGTAAACAAAGAAGGCTTTCCGATCGTGAGCAAACCGCTGACGCTGAAAATGATGTCGCAGGATGCCGGCGTAGCCGACTGGAACAAAATGCCGGTTATTCAGGAAATGGAAAAATTAACAGGCATTAAGCTTCAATTCCAAAACTCGCCGATCGATAGCTTTGAAACGAAGAAAAACCTTGTCTTCGCCAGCGGTGATTTGCCGGATATATTTTATGGAGCGGATCTGAAGGCGGCAGAGCAGGTAACCTACGGCTCCCAAGGCGTGCTGATACCGCTGGAGTCTTATATTGATGGCGGTTATGCCCCGAATCTGAAGAAAATTTTCGATGAAAACCCGGATATCCGCAAATCGTTCACGACGCCGGACGGCCATATTTACGCTTTGCCGTTCATTGATAAAGCGGCGGTCTGGTACCGCGGCCCAATGTGGTATAACGGCAAGTTTTTGAAATCGCTGGGTGTGACGGAATTGCCGAAGACGACCGATGAGTTGTATGCGTTTTTGAAGCGGGTGAAGGATGAAGATGCTAACAAAAACGGCAAGCCGGATGAAATTCCGCTTACTTCTGTGAAGCTGGATGATCTGCGTATGTACTTCCTTGGTTTCTGGGGCATTTATGATGAAGTCATCTATGTGGATAAGGAGCATAAGGTGCACTATACTCCACAGCAAGAGGGGTATAAAGGCTATTTAACCTTCTTGAATCGGCTCTGGAATGAAAATTTACTTGACCATGAGACGTTCTCGCAAACCGATGACCAGAAGAAGGCGAAAGGCAAAAACAACCGGGTAGCACTATTTAACGACTATAATGCCCACTTCACATTAGGCGGGGAGCCAAGTCCGGATAATCCGTTAATGACGCCCGTGAAAAGCGAAATTGCCGGTTCCCCGGTTTACGGCATGCATCCGGGCATTTCGAAGAACGGCACCTTCGCCATTTCGAGCAGCAATCCGGCGCCGGAAGCGACGATGCGCTGGATCGATTACTTGTATAGCTATGACGGAGCAACTTTATTTAGCCAAGGGCCGGAAAATCTGCTTTGGAAGTATAAAAACAAGGAAACGCATGAGAAAGAATGGCTTCCGGTTCCAGGCGGCGGCGACCGTAAGGAATACCGCGGAACGATTACGCCGAACTATGGCATTTTGACGCCGGGAATCAACCTTAGCGAGCTGTCCAAAGGACTGCGAAGCGAGTTCGACGAATGGATCGACAAGGAAAACGCAGAGAAGCTGGTGCCGATTGGCAAGGCTCCTTATCCGAACGTTTATCTGACCAATGAGGAACAAAGCGAAGCGTCTGCATTGTTGTCCGATCTGAACACGTATGTGAAGCAGATGGAAGCGAAATTCGTTACTGGTCAGGAATCGCTGGACAATTGGGACAAGTATGTGAACCAAGTTAAGAAAATGGGCGGAGACCGCCTCACGGAGCTGTATCAAGCGGCCTACGATCGTTGGAATACAGGCTCATAAGAGCTGGAGTTCTAAGCAAGCAGGACAAATACCCGGTCACGAAAACAAATGGCCGGGTATTCGTCTGCATTTTATTCTTCTTCCGGATCAGAAGCGGGATCGGCTTGTCCGTTTTCCATATGAAGCTTGCGGTATTGGCCAGGCGTATAGCCGGTTTCCTTCTTGAATTTACGGATAAAGCTTGGCGTATCCAGATAACCAACCTGAATAATGATATCTTTCAGCGGCTCGTTCGTCGTTTTTAATTGGTGCAGCACTTCGTCCAACCTTTTTTGCCAGATATACTGCGTAAAGTTAGTTCCCGTCTTTTCTTTGAACGTCCGGCTGACATGAGAGGGCGACAAGGCGAATTCAACCGCAATCGTCTCCAGACTGAGCGTATAGTCTTTATAATGACTGTCGATATAAGCGACGATCTTATCCATATGAGACTGCTCTTCATGCTGATTGATCTGCTCCACCTGGTTGCAAATTTGGCAGGCGAGACTGAGCAGCCCGCTTTCAATTTCTTCATTTAACGGGTTGTTACCCATCGATGCGGCTACTTCATGCGTCAACGTATGAATCCCGAGCTCAGCCGCGGCTCGCAGCATCGTGTTGAGAAGGTCGAAGCAGATGCAGCGTTTGAGCAGCACCGACAACCCTGAAGCATTCAGCTCCTGAATGGATGAGCTGATGATTTGCGCGGCAACATCGTAGCTTCCTTGCTTTAGGCTTTGTGAAAGCTTCATCAATGTGGCGCTTGAAATCCAGTACGAATGATCTGTCGCGTACGACAATTGCTCAAAATAAGAGATGGTTCCAGGCTCGTCAGATGCCCGCAATTCAAATACGGAGCAAGCTTCAATAAAGGATTGATTCAATTGATCCGGGCTTGGATAACAAGTACCGACTCCCAATATCGGTGTATGATTAAAGCTTTCCATCATGCTGCTGCGGATCGCTTCGGCAATGCGGCGAACATGGTCGAAGGGCGCTTCTTCCAAACGCAAGTCAAAGCTGATAATCAATGCAAGCTGGTCGAGCTGCGCCAGTTCTACGCCATAGACATGCGCATTCAGCTCCGGAAATTGGATTTGGGCAAAGAGCTCGCTCAGTTCCTGACGCTCATCTTCCCGGGCTTCTGATCCGCCCCATCCGACTACAGCAACGAAATGATGCGCATGATCGAAGCGGACATCCAGCGCTTCCTGCAATTCCGGCGTCAAATGCTGGGCATTGCCGTATTTGAGCAGCATGGACAGCAAATGATTGCGTGCATATGGCTCTTGTAAATCGACACGCGACCGGTAATCCTGCAGCGCTGTCCGGATATGATCCAGCTCATTGCCAGACTTGGCAATGCCCGCTGCAGACTTGTGGGGCCTGCTTTCGGTATTCGCATAATCGACCAATGTGGAGATGGGCTGATAGTTCATTTTGGCAAGTACAAGGGCAATTGCCGCGCCGACCAGCACAATGATACTGAAAAATAATATAATAATGCTGCGCACATGGACAACGCTGCTAAAAAACTGTTCAGTCGGCATAACGGTTGCATACGTCCATCCATTTGTTTCTGAAGTAACAGAGACAACGGAAAGTTGTTTTCCGTCCAGTCTTTGATTATGGATGCCGTCTGTCAGGCCATGAAGCAAATTAGCCTCGTTAATAATTAGTTTTTCTCCCTGCCGGTTGTCCAATAGAACGTTACCTTTGCTATCAAGAATATACGTGGTTCCTTGATATTGCCCCAAAATCGAGTCAATCAGACTCATCAGCTCGGCTTCCTTGATCAAATACAGGATCGTTCCGTGCGGGTTAGGGCTGTTCGGTTTAATAGGAACAAGGTAGGCAAGCATCGTCTCTTGCCGATGAGAGCCGCGGTTGACCAGATCGGATGGATACATGGTTGGAAATTTAACATCATTAAGATCGCGGTAAACGTTTTCTTGTTGCCAATTGCGAAAGCTGAAACGATCTGTAAAGACATCCAGGCTCGACATGCCGGAGGCAGAATAGATGTTCTGATCTTTGTGAAAATATAAGAACATTTCACTGATAATCGAGCTGGTCGCCTTATATTGATCGAGCGCTTGAATGGCTTCTCCGCTATAATAAGCATCATGGACCCGAAAAGGGGTCAGCCGCTGGTCATAGGAAACGCGGGAAGCGATTTCGCTCAGCTCTTTCATCCGTCCGTCAATGATGGCTTTCGTCTGCGATAATTGGTTCAGACGGGATTGTTCAATTTCGGAGCGGAGATTGTTCACGGCGTTCTGATAAATAAATACTGTCATAATGGCAAGCGGAACAAGTAAAATAAACAAGTAAGACAAGAAATATTTTAAGAATAGCTTGGATTTGAAATAATTCCGATACATTCTTTCTACCTCCTGCTCTAGAACAAGTCGCTATTAATCATAACAGTAATTTGACCATTTGGACATAGGTTACAAAATATAGAAAAAAAGATGATATTATCAATTTTTTTGAGGAGGCAATGATCATGAGTGAAATGAATCGCAATGACGAACAGCAGCAAGTTGTCGAACAGGGCATTCACAATTACAGCAGCGAGGACAAATGGGTAAAGCCGGCGGATCCTTTGCTGCTCGAGCGTCTGGAATGGTTCAAGGACCAGAAGCTTGGGCTGATGATGCATTGGGGGCCATACTCGCAGCTTGGTGTCGTAGAGTCTTGGGCATTAGTTGATGAGGATGAGGAATGGTCCCGCAATGAAATCGACTGGGATGTGGATGCAGAGGAACTGAAGCGGCAATATTTCGGCTTGAACAAAACGTTTAATCCGCTCCGGTTTCAGCCGGAATTGTGGGCGGATTTGGCTGCGGAGAACGGCTTCAAATATTTAAACTTTACGACCAAGCATCATGACGGCTTCTGTATGTGGGACACACGCACGACAGATTATCGGATTACGGCTCCCGATTGTCCGTTCCATACGCACAAGTATGCCGATATTTGCAAGCAGCTGTTTGATGCTTTCCGCGCACGGGGCCTGGCGATCTCCGCCTATTTCTCCAAAGCGGACTGGCATACGCCTTATTACTGGGCGCCGGATATGGAGCGGGGGACGTTTACCGCTCGCGGCCCTTCTTACGATCCGCAGCAATATCCCGAGCTGTGGGAGAAATTCGTGCAATTTACGCATGAGCAAATTATGGAGCTGATGACGAACTATGGCCGTATTGATGTGCTCTGGCTGGATGCGGGATGGGTAAATGATTATCGCAGTCAGAATATCCGGCTTGGAGAAGTAGTGGAAAAAGCGCGGAAAATCCAGCCATGGCTCCTGTCGGCTGACCGGACGGTCGGCGGGCCTTACGAGAACTTGATCACGCCGGAGCAGACGCTGCCGGAGCGTGCGCTTCATGTGCCGTGGGAGAGCTGCATTACGATGGGAAGCGCCTTCTCCTTCCGTTATGAAGATAACTACAAATCTGTGCGGCAGTTAATTCACCTGCTGATCGAGATTGTAGCTAAAGGCGGCAATCTTGCGCTTAATGTCGCCCCTCAGCCTGACGGCCGGCTGTCCAGAACGGCCATTGACCGGATGAAGGGGATGGGGGAATGGTTGAAGATTTATGGCGAAGGGATCTATGGCACACGAACTTGCGAGCCATACTCGTCTGGCCGCTGCCATTTTACGAAAAAAGACGGGACGATTTACGCCTTCTATTTGTACCGGGATGAGCATGAGGCGGTGAGCGAAGAATTGCATCTGCCTGTGCAGCAGCCTTTCTCCCGGATTGATCTGGTCGGCGGGCCGGACGAGTTGCCCTTCCGTCATACGGAGGATGGTATCGCCGTTCGTTTGCCGGAGCAAGAATGGACAGCTCCCGCACCGATTGCCCATGTATTCCGGATGAAGTAGCAGGGCGTACGCCTAAGGAACAAGACTCATCATATAAGGTTGGAGGGACTGGGAATGGAAAAGCGGAATTATATCGCGGCAGGATATGCTGTCGACTCCAAACTTCCCGATTTGACCGGGGAAGATTTGCAAAAATTAACGCACTTAAATGTAGCTTTTGGCCATGTTCGAAATGATGAAATTGTCACCGGCCATCTGCAGCATACGAACCAGCTGTGGCGGATAAAGCAGGAGCATCCCGGACTGACATTGATTCTGTCTGTCGGCGGCTGGAGCGCGGGCGGCTTCTCTGAGGCGGCATCTACGGAAGCGGGAAGAGCGGCTATGGCCGATTCGGCCCTGCGTGTATTGAATGATTATCCGTTTGACGGCATCGATCTCGATTGGGAATATCCTTGCTACGGGGAAGCGGGAATTGCCTCCAGCCCTGATGACAAACGAAACTTTACGCTGCTGCTGAAGGCGCTGCGCGAGGCATTGGATCGGAAAGGCGCGCAGGATGGGCGGCATTATTTGCTGACGATAGCCGCGGGAGCGGACCAATATTATATCGATGGCACCGAGATGGAGCAAGTTCAGCAATATCTGGACTTCGTGCAATTGATGACTTATGATATGCGCGGCGGATTCCAGATATTGACCGGTCATCATACGAATCTGTATACGCCCACCGGAGATTTGTTCCGCATCAGTACGGACGCTTCCGTCAACCTGTTTATCCGGGCAGGAGTTCCGAAAGAGAAGATCGTGATCGGGGCGGCTTTTTACTCCCGTATGTGGAATCAAGTGCCAAATCGCGACAACGGCTTGCATCAGATGGCTGGAAGCACAGGCGGATACGGCCCTGACTTCACTGCCTTGGCTGCAGAGTATATTAATAAGAACAATTATGTCCGTTACTGGGACGATGAAGCCAAGGCGCCTTATCTGTTTAACGGTTCAAGCTTCATTTCCTATGAGGACGAGCGATCGATTCAGCATAAATGCGATTATGTGAAAAGCCGCAAGCTGGCCGGGGTCATGTTCTGGGAATATAGCTGCGACAAGACGCACCGGCTGCTGGACGCTATGTATCAAGGACTCAAGGAGTAGCTCGCTCTGCAGGTATTCAAGCAAACAATGACTTGTTCATCCATTATTAGCCATGCTATAATTTCAGTATCGCATTGGAGTCAGAGACGAGAGGGAACTCCAAACGGTCAGCAGACAGTCAGCAATTACTGTCTGGTTTCCGTTTGGAGTTTTTTGTGTTTCATTAAGGAAGGGAGGGCGAGGTATGGTGAAGGATTTGCGTTATGCTGTGTGGTTGTTTGATCTGGATGGGACGCTGTATTTTGGTGAACAAGCGGCACCGGGAGCGCAGCAAATATTAACGGCTATTCGAAGTTCTGGCGGGCATGCGATGTTTATTACGAATAATTCGCGTCACTCTTCACAAGAGATCAGTAAGAAGCTGGAGATAATGGGGATCGAGGCTCCTGCAAGCGATATTGTGACTGCGACAGAGGCGACAGGAAAATATTTGAAAGAGCAATATGGTGAAATGCGTGTAGCTGTCGCAGGAAGCGGGGAATTGCACAGTTCGCTTCAATCGTTGGGCCATGCTGTTACTTCACTTGAAGATCAGGAGCTTGAAGCAATTGTAGTTGGGCTAGATACAGCATTTTCATATGACAAGCTGGAAAAGATCGTAGATGCGGTAGGTCGGGGCGCAAGGCTTATTGCTGCTAATTCTGATCTTTCTCATCCTGGTAGGGAGAGGAGAAAGGTTCCGGAAACAGGAGCATTGGCAGCCGCGGTAGAGGCAGCATCAGGGATAAAAGCCGAGTATGTGGGCAAGCCGGCCCCCCATCTATTCCGTTATGCGCTGGCGTTGAGCGGCTATACTCCCGAGCAGGGAGTGATGGTAGGCGACAATTATAATACGGATATAATCGGCGGCAAGTCTGCCGGGTTAGCGACGATTTGGGTGAAAGCGGAGAATGTAGAACGGGACGCATACCGGGAAGCGGATTTGATTGTGGCAGACCTGCCGGAGTTAAATGAAAAATTAAGAGGAGGAGATTGGAGTGAACTTTGAACATATTTTCCCTTACCACAATGATAAACAGACGCTTATTCGGGTGGAAGGATTACAAGATGCAGTCACTCTGATGCATATTACGGACAGTCATATGAATGAGACTGATATTCGCGATGGTGCAGCTGCCTTGACGGAATCCGTTCGGCTGTACAATTACGATGCCATGGATACGCGGCTGAAATTTGAGGCCACTCTGACCTACACTTGTGAGATTAATGCGGATGCCGTCGTGTTTACAGGGGATATGGTCAATGGAGCGACCGTTAACAATCTGGCGCTGCTGGAGCGCAAATTTCATGCACTGCCTATGCCTTGGCTGTACACGCTCGGCAATCATGATTGGGAGTATCCCGGTTGTGAATGGGGAGAAGCAACGCGCCGCGAGCAGTATCCAAAGTTCAAGCCGCTGACAGGAGGGAATCCGGCATGCGAGGCGAAAGAAGTTAAAGGGGTACTGCTTATTACGGTCGATAACAGCACTTATCAAATTAGCGAAGAGCAGCTGGCCTTTGTAAAGCAAGAACTGTCGCGCGGCTTGCCGGCTTTGATGTTTATGCATATTCCGATCTATATTCCGTCCTTGCTGCCCAGTGTCATGCGCGACTGGCAGTCGCCAATTATGCTGGCTGCGGAGGGCTGGGATAAGGAGCAGCAGCAGCGCTGGATGGTTGAGTCAGCGACTGAAACGACAAAGGCCTTTTATCGTCTCATGTGGGATAATCCATACGGAAATTTGCTGGGCAGCTTTTGCGGCCACGTCCATAATGCCCATCATGACCGGTTTGGCGACAAAAGCTACCAGTACGTCACTCAAGCCGGTTTCGCGGGCGGTTACCGCGTAATTCGTTTAGTGCCAGGCCATTAGTCAGGAGGTCAGATTTCAGTGGCGTTATTGCATCGTTTAGCGCAAAGTCCGGTAATTGCAGCTGTCCGGTCGCCGGAATATATGGAAGAAGCATTACATAGCAAAGCGGCCAATCTATTTATTATGGGAGGATCAATCAGTGAGCTGCAGCATATGGTGCAGGCCGCTAAAGAGAGAGGCAAGGGGACATTTGTCCATCTTGATCTCATTCGGGGACTATCCAGCGCAGACAAGGAGAGTGTACTTTTTATCCGCGATTTTGTTGGCGCCGACGGCATTATTACGCCGAAAAATCATCTGATAAAGGAAGCCAAGCGACTCGGGGTGTATGCAATCTTTCATCTGTTTATTATTGATTCACATGCGTTGTCCAGCAGTTTAGCGCTGACACAATCGGCACAACCGGATGCTGTTGAAATTATGCCGGGCGCGATAGCGAAGGTGGTCCGTCATTTTTCGGAGCAATTGGAGCATATTCCAATCGTAGCAAGCGGGCTGATCGAGACGGCCGAGGAAGCGGCTGAAACGCTGCAAGCGGGGGCGACCGCGGTATCGGTGAGCGAACGCTCCTTGTGGGAGTTGACGTTTGAAGACTTATAGTCTTTTGAACAGAGCGGGTGTTCTCAAAAACTTTTGAGACATACCTTGGGCGATTTATTCAACTTTTGTATCATTACTTTCGAATTCATGTTTAAACCCGCACGGTAAGAATACTTGCAAAAGATACAGTGAAAACTGAGGCAAGGTAGTGCATAAGTTGCGCGGGCGACAACTATTGCAGTGAAAATCGGCGGATGTGGCCAATTAGGTGCGCACTGTGTAACTAATCACTACTGAAAAAGTCGAAATCTGAAGCAAGCTCAGAGGATGTCACTTGGTTTTGGGGACCATACTTCCGCCTTGTTGTCCCTCTGTCTTAGTTTTGGAGCATTTTTGCCGCTCTTTGCAGGTTATGGTTCAGAATTCGGAATCCAACCCAGAATTTGGAGTAAGCAAGGCCCCGGTACCTGCTACGGTTCAAACCGTACTTACGCTTGAGAAGACTAAACTTCGCTTCTCCCCTGCAGGCCCTTGAACCATTTCCCGTTTTCTTGTTCCGTTCGCGCAACGCCTTTCTGACTTTTTCTCGGCAAGCTGGCTCGCTTCACGTCGAGTGCGGTAATCGCCTCTTCGTTCTTCTTGCTGGAGAAGCTGCGATCGGTGCTACGGCCTGCGGGGCTTTGCCGAACTGCTTGATGTGCGCTTCAATAGCGGGAACGAGCAATTCGTCGTCTGAGGGATTTCCAGCATACACGGCATACCAGGTGACGAAGCCACTTTCCGTCTCGTCGATTCGCACCTTGTAACCGAACTCAGTGCCTTTGGCTAGCTTGCCTTTCTTGATTGGCCTTGCTTCCGGGTCAAAAAAGCTGACAATGCGATCCGCAATGATTCGATTCCGGACACGCTTATACGTATTTCGGTGCTTGGAATATGCTGATAAAGAGGGCGGAGCGGACCGTAAAGAAAGCTTGTGGAAGGGACAAAAGCTGGACAGCTCCTACAACGAATTGAAAGAGGTCGAATTCGACGCGGTGGAAGAGCCTGGGGAAAAATTAGGGAGAAGCTGGGAGAACTTATATAAGCTTATTTTGTCCTCACGGCAAAGCCGCCGCCGCGATTTTTCAAATAAGGAAAGACAGCAAAGCGCTGGCTAACGCGTAAATCAACGCTGCCAGCGTCTTTGCTTGCTGCACAAGGTAAATAAATTGTTGCCAGGAAAATCCATCTTTGCAACTTTACCATTCAATCCTGTTTCGACAAAGACACTTCCGAAACTGCTACATAAAAGGCGGGTGAAGCGTCTTTTTGATTTTATTGGCCATGCCACCAAGACTCAACAATTTGATGAGCGGTTGGACCGTTGTATCCTTTTCCCATCAAGTAGCTAAGGCCGCGGCTTCCCTCAGGCATGAGCAAACGAAATCAGTTGCGCTTCCTCCAAGCCGTGTTCAACCATAGGCTCGATTGCCGATAACGTTTCGTACTTTCGTACATCAACTGATGCGGATGCTGGTAGAAGTGCGAGTAATGAGGATATAACACTGCTTTACATCTCCTTTCGTCTGGAACACAATACAGCATATGCCTACAATCATTTTTGTGGAGCCCAAATCATGCACAGCTGCACATGCCCGAAACATAGGAGAAGGTATCCATAGCAATGCGGAGCAGGAGCAATATAAGGTTTGATTTCGATTAGGTTCGCGGAAATGAGGCGCATATTGATCTGACAACCGAAACATAGTACATTTGAATTGGCAAACGGTACCAGCATGCCTGTATGTACATCAAGGGCGGAGGATGATTCATGTACAGATTGTTGATCGTCGAGGACGAAGAAGTGATAAGAGACGGCCTGAAGGAGCAAATACCGTGGGAGCGATATGGCTTTCAGGTCGTCGGGGAGGCGGGCAACGGCAAGGATGCCATGGAATTAATCCCGCTATTGCTGCCCGATCTGATCCTAACCGATATCGTTATGCCCGTTATGGGCGGGATCGAGCTGATCGCTTGGACGAAGGAGCGTTATCCGAACATTAAATTTGTTGTATTAAGCGGGTACAATGAATTCGAATACGCTAGGAAATGCATTGAATATCAGGCGTTCAGCTATTTGCTCAAGCCAACCGAGACGGAAGAAATCGAGCATCTGTTCCGCAGAGCGAAAAACGAACTCGACGGATCGAACCATTCCGTGAAACGGACCCGGCGGGGGGCGATCCAAGCGCTCGTTGAAGGGAAACCGGACGCTGCCCGGCACCAGTTCCTGCAGTCGGGCGACCGGGGGGCAACGGCTCATTATACGGTAATGCATGTTCGCAACGATGCCGGATCGTGGCCAGAAGTGCTCATGAACAACGAGGAAGATATGGCGCGGATGATTGAACCGGATGGGACAACGGCGCAAATAATGGAAGTGTTCAGCATTGATACCCGGACATTCGGCGTCGTTTTGATGAGTAAAACTTCATCTCCGCAACCGGTCTGGCGCCGCATCGCCGAGCAAATAAGGCTAAATTTGCACACCGCGATTTCACGGGATGAAGGCGGCGTGCGCACTTCGATCCGTATCGGAATCGGCAGTACGATTGCAGAGCTGCCGCAAATAAGAATGTCATGGAAGGATGCGGCGTTCGCGTTGAAAGTCGGATTTTTCTCCGGACCGGATTCGATCGTCCATATTCAGGATTGGGCGCAAGAAAACGGCTGTGCCGCATCCGTCGGCGATGAGGTCGACAGACTGATGACGGAAATCGTCGAACATACGCTGTCGTGCAAGGACCTCCTTCTCAATCGGTCGCTCGACCGCTACTTCGATCTCATGGCCGGGCTGAATGTCGGCGACGAGGAATTCATCTATATGAGAACGGTAGAGCTTATGGTCCTGCTATCGGTAAAACTGGCGGACAAAGCTGTTGACTTCAAACAGATTCACGAGCAAAACTTTCATATGGAAATCAGGAAGATCGTCGATTGTGAAACATTGCCGAATTTGAAGGCATGGGCAGGCGGCATTTGCGAGAGCGTCATCAGATATTTGGCGGTAATTGCCGGAGAACAGGGTGTTGATCCGGTTATCGAGCGGGCTAAAGCCTATATCCATGAACATTACGACAGGAAAGTAACGCTTGAAGAAGTATGCGACCATATCTTTATGGGTCCTTCCCACTTCTGCGCCCTGTTCAAGCAGAAGACGGGCCATACCTTCGTCGGCTACCTCACGCAAGTGCGCATGTCCAAGGCCAAGCAAATGTTGAAAAATGCCGATATGAAAATATACGAAGTTGCTGTTGCAGTTGGATACGAGGACTTCCGGCATTTCAGCAAGCTGTTCAAAAAATATGAAGGGATGAACCCGAAGGAATGGGTCGCTCAGACAAAATGATCGTACAAATCGGGGAGTGAAAGCATGCGCGCAAAATTCAACCTGAAAACGTATCTGTTTCTTTTCTCCTTGTTTCTGGTAACGCTTTCATTGGTGCTGATTAGCTCCGTTTCCTATCGGATCTCCGTATCCGCCGTCCTTGATCAGACGAAGAAGATGGACGAGAGCAACCTGAAGCAGGTCAATAACCAAATCGTGTACGCCATCGGGGAGATCGAAAAAGTGACCCGCAACCTGGCCGGCAACGGCGAGCTTCTCGCAAAGCTCGATGCCTACAAGGCAAGCGGCACGATCTACAGCAAAATGAAAGCGGAACGGGATCTGAGAAACGTGCTGAACGAGTTGAAGGTCGGATACGAGCAAATCGTTCGGATCGAGCTGTTTACGCCGGCAGGCAGCGTCAGCTCCGATATCGAGGCGCTCCCGGCAATCGAATACAGCGGCTCGGACGTTTACCGGAAGATCAGAAATGAGCAGACGAATGTACATCTGTTCGCTCCGGGTACCCGCGACGTTCTGTTCGGACAAAAGCTTCCCAACTTCACGTTCGGCACCCTTCTCCTCGACGGCGGGGCGGAACAGGGACTGATGTTCGTCGTCATGAGTCCCGTCTGGATAGACCGTATGTTCCGGGATGAGAAGGTGCTCATCGCCAGCCGATCCGGAGTGGTATGGTCTTCCGACACGGAGCTGGGGGAGAATGTCCGGATTGCGGACAATCTTGCATTCGAACAGGGCGATTTTATATTGAGGCCCGGCAAGAACGAGATGCAATTTTTCTACATGAAATCGCGCTACAACGACTGGTACAATATGACTTTCAGAAGTCTGGAGGACATATATGGACCGATCGAGAATATCCGCAACAACGTCTTCGGCGCAGTTATCGTCAGCTCGCTCATTTCGTTCGTGCTCGTCATTTCCGTGGCGCGAAACATCGTCAGGCCGCTGCATCGTTTGAAACGAAGCGCGCAAAAGTACAGGGCGCAGGATATTTTCGAATATACCTTCAAAAACGGGAGAAGCATGGGGATGAGGAAAATCGTCATGCTTTATTTCGTACTGATCGTTACGATCCCCATGTCGGCTTACATCCTCATGTTCCATTATTTTTCCTCGCATGTCGTGGAAAATAAAGTAAAAGCGTCGATCGTCCAGACGTTCGCCCAGACAGCAAGCAATATCGACGCCTTCATCGCGACGAACGAGCGGATTTCGACCAATATTATGACCGACCCGAACGTTCAACGCTTCCTTGCCGCGCAGTTTGTTCCGAACGCCGAACCGTCCCGGCTGCACGAGCGGATCGGCATAACAATCGATACGAATCTTGCGCTCGGCAACGATATCTTCGAGACGTCGCTGTTCGACAGCAGCTATCGGCAGCTGTTTTCGACTTCCTATTTTACGAACCGAGAGCTGCTCGGCGAGCGAGCCGGCGCATATGCCGGGCAACCGCTCTGGTTCGGCTACGATGTCGACAAGTACAACCGCAACGTTATCCGGTTAATCCGGAAAGTGCGAAGCATCCGCGAAGACGGATCGTTTCTGCAACCGCTCGGGTATTTGCAAACGACCTATTATGAAACGAACGTAGAATCGCTCTATCGCGAAGTGAACGTACCCGGCAACGTTTATATCGTGGACGCGGAGGGGACGATTATTTCCCACAGTTCCAAGTCGCTGATCGGCACCAAGGCGGATATCCGGGTTCCGGAGCAGCTTGGACGGGCGGAGGCACGCATTCGCTCGAACGCCGGCCGGACCCGTCTCGTTGTCACGGCCGAGTGCAAGCGGATACCGTGGATGGTGGTCGGGGAGATTGATGACAAGATCGTGAAGAGCGACAGCGCGAAGATTCTGGCGAGCAATTTGTACACGATGGCGCTGATTGCCGCCGCAGTTCTTTTGGTAGCCCATGCGCTCGCCGGCAGACTGACGCGATCGATTGTGCAGCTGAGAAGGAAACTGCGCTTATTTGGGGACGGTCACGTTCAGGTGCGCTTTTACGAGCAAACGAATATTAATGAAATCGACGAATTGGCGCTCGCCTTTCAGGATATGGCCAGCCGGATCCGGGAACTGATCGATTCGATCTATCGATCGGTCGCCAAGGAGAAGTCGCTCGAGCACGAGAAGAAGGAAGCGGAGCTGATCGCGCTTCAGGCCCAGATCAATCCCCACTTTCTGTACAATACGCTGGAATCGATCAAATGGATGGTGAAGGGCGGCAAAACGGAACAAGCGGACCATATGATATCGGCTCTCGCCAAACTGTTCAGACTCGGCATTCAGCGGGAAAACAGGTTGATCCCGATTGATCGGGAGCTTCGCTATACCCGCGCCTACATCGATATCCAGAAAGTCAGGCTCGGGGACAAAGTGCATTTCTGGTGGAGCGTCGACCAAAGCTTGCTATCCTGCTTGATGCCCAAGCTTATGCTGCAGCCGATCATCGAGAACGCGATCGTGCATGGGATCCATAACAAGGAAGAGGGCAACATTAGCATTTATTGCTACGAACAGGACGATGCTGTTGTCTTCAAAGTAATTGACGACGGAGTAGGGTTGAAATCCGATGGCGCCGTCGACGTGGAACAATTAAAACATCACGCGAGCAGTACAGGGATCGGTCTGTACAACGTACATCGAAGAATCAAGCTTTATTACGGCGACAATTACGGCGTAACGATGGAGAGCAAGCGGAACCAGGGCACCCGGGTGACGATTGTCATTCCCAAGGTGACGGAGGAACAGCCGAAAGCGTAAAATTACCCACTTTTCGGCAGAAGATCGGCCACATGTCCCGAAACATGCTGAGGTATAGTTAAAGCATCACTTGATTGAGAAAAGGAGGTATCATGAAAACGTTCACAACAAGGCTGAACCCGACACTTGCGCATGTCAGGAAGCATCTGTTCATTTACCTGCTTGTTTTGCCGGGATTTGTGTACACGTTCGTCTTCCATTACATCCCCATTTACGGGATTACGATCGCGTTCAAGAAGTTCCGAATGAGCAAGGGGATTCTCGGCAGTCCGTGGGTCGGCTTCGACAATTTCATCGTGCTGCTGCAGGACAAGTACTTCTACAAAGTGTTGTGGAATACGGTGCTTCTGAACGTGTACGGATTGGTTTTCGGGTTTACGTTCATTATTTTTTTGGCCCTTATGTTGAATGAAATCAAAATCATGGCGCTGAAACGTTTATTTCAAACATTCGTTTATTTGCCCAATTTTATTTCCTGGGTCGTTTTTGCAGGGTTGATCAGCATTTTTCTGTCTCCTGCGGAAGGCCCGGTCAACTTCATCATCAGCAAGCTCGGGTTCGAGAAAATTTATTTCTTGACGAACAACGACTGGTTTCGAACCGTGCTCGTTTCTACGGGCATTGTCAAAACGGCCGGATTCGGAACGATCGTCTATCTCGCCTCGATGGCCGGGATCAACCCGGAATTATACGAAAGCGCGATGGTGGACGGGGCGAACAGGCTGCGTATGATGTGGCACATTACGCTGCCCCGTATTCGCCCTACCATTGCGGTGATGCTCATTCTTCAGGTGGCGAACATGTTCAATTCGAACTTCGAACAAGTATACAACCTGTACAATCCGCTTGTGATGGATAGCGGAGATGTTCTGTCCACTTATTTGTACCGCACTGGCTTATTGGAAAGCAAATTCGAAATGGCTACTGCGCTAGGACTGATTTTTAGCTTGATCGGCCTTGTACTCATTATCGTCACAAACAAAATCATTAAGAAAATGGACGTTACCGGGATTTTTTAACTTCACCACAAATAGAGAGGTCTTCAACGATGAGATATGCCAAGATGCGCAGATACAGGATGTCTTCTGTGATGTACGATACGGCTGTACTATTATTTTGCACCGTTTTTAGCCTTATTTGCTTTTATCCGATCTGGTACGTATTTCTTGGATCGATTAGCTCCCCTGATTCCGGTGCGACGCAAGCGATTTCGCTGCTGCCGCCCGTAAATCCTTATTTCGGCTACTACAAAACGATCTTGCAAGGCGCTGTGTTTCAGCGGGCGATGTTCGTTTCCGTGACAACGACGTTGCTCGGCGCTTTCCTATCCGTGCTTATTACGGGGACGATGGCTTACGGCGTGTCCAAAACCAAAATCAAAGGGATGCGTGCGGCCAACTTTTATATGGTGGTGACGATGTTCTTCAGCGGGGGTTTGATCCCTTACTTCCTGCTCGTCAAAAATATAGGCCTGTACAATACGTATCCTGTGCTAATTATCGGGCATCTTCTGCCGATCTGGAACTTTATTCTCATGCGCAATTACTTTGCCCATGCCGTCCCTGTGGAATTGGAGGATGCTGCAGTCATTGACGGCGCGAACGATGCGATCTTGTTCTTCAAAGTGATCATGCCAATATCCATGCCGCTGTTCGCGACCATGTTTCTCTTGACAGCCGTAAACATATGGAATGACTGGTTTACGTATATGATCTTCGTCAATCGCATCGAGCTTCAGCCTTTTACCGTCGTGCTGCAGAAGCTGCTGATCGATCCGAATCAATATTTGAACCGGCTCGGCACGCTCGTCGGCTACAACACAAATATGGTGCCAACCGCTCTGAAAATGACGACGATTATGATCGCGCTGATCCCGATTTTTGTATTGTATCCGTTTTTGCAGAAGTATTTTGCCAAAGGAATGCTGATTGGAGCTGTAAAGGGATAAGGCGATTGCGCTTTTATTCGTCGCAAGACGGTAAAATAAATAGACAATCAAGGGAGGCAACGAGAAGGATGAAAAGAAAGACGGAAATCCGTAAGGCGATACTCATCGCTGTAATGCTGCTGCTTGCGCTCACTGCGTTCGGGTGCAGCAAGAACGATCCGCCCGCGGAAAAAGGGAACGGGGAGGAAGGCACGCAGACGCCTGGGAATAAGCAGGTATCGTTAACGATGTTCCAGCAAGGCATCAATCTGGACAATATCGCGGGGATCAAAAACGATCCGGTCAAAAATTTTGTCGATAACAAATTCAACCTCAATCTGGAGCTATTGACGGGCGATATGGAAAAAATCAAGCTGCTCCTAAGCACCGACCAGTCGCCCGACATCGTTTCCCTGCCCTTCTGGTGGACGGGAGCTTCACAGCTGTACAAAGATGGAGCGAAGGAAGGCATGTTTGTCGACATCGGGGACATCGTGGCCAAAAATCCGGGCAAATATCCGGTTCTCGCCAAGCTGATCAAGGACAAAGACTTCAAATATTTCAACCAGCAATATACCGGTGACCCGAACAAAACGTACGGCGTCTGGATCGGCTCCAACGCCATCAATGTGAACGGAAGCCCGCTGTTCAATATGCGGATTTTGAATGAGCTGCATCTTGCCTTGCCCACGACGGTGGACGAATTTATCCAAGTGTTGCGGGAGATCAAGCAAGGCAAACCGAATATGATCCCCTTCGGATATTTGAACTACAAAGGCACCAATTTCCCGCTGGAATTAGACCAGATCTTCTTCAATACGAACGGCACGACCGCTTCCGGAATGTCTCTGAACGAACAAGGGAAGTGGGTAGACAATGCGATCAATCCGGAAAACAAAAAAATATGGAAACTGCTTCAAGATCTGTACAAGGAAGGATTGTTCGACAAAGAAGCGTTCTCAAAAGACAATTATTATCACGGCACGAACGATTTTGCCCAGCAAAAAACGGCTGTCATCACGACGGCTTTGCCGAATTCCAATGACGGGATGTACAAGTGGATGTTCACGGAATTCGCGAAGGCGAATCCCGGAGCGACCTCTAAGGACGTGCAGCTGCTCCCGCACCCGCTGACCGGACCTGGCGGCCAGGAGGTCGTGGAAGCGTCCGCTTTCAATATCAACGACGTCATCTTCATTCCTAAGAGCAGCAAAGATCCGGAGCGGGCGCTCGCATTCGTCGAATGGGCCTTGTCCAGCGAAGGGCAAGCGAGCAAATATTACGGCATCGAAGGTGTTCACCATACGAAGGATGCTGCGGGCAACCGGCAATTAATCGACCCGAGCGAGTGGAAAAAAGTGACCGACGTTTGGAATATGAACGGGGAGCACGGGCTCATGTACGGTTTGACCTATTCGGCGGACAACGGGATGTTTGATTACGAGAAATACGGCTGGATGGAAGCGCATAAAAATGCCGTTCGCAATATTATCCCGGAAAGGGCGGGAATAACGGAGGAATCCACGTATGCAAAAGGCATCATTGCGACGTGGCAGAAGGAAGTTTATAAAGAGCTGCCCTTTTATTACAACACTCCCTCGTTAAGCGATGAGAGTAAAAAAATTGAGACGAAGCTTAAGGACATTCGCGACAAATACTTCGTTAAGTTTTTTGTCGGCGAGCTTGATGTAAACGGCAACTGGGATAAATTTGTCCAGGAGTATACGAATGCGGGCTTGGACAAGTATATCGCCGATTATACGAAAGTGACGCAAGAGGCGAAGCAAGCTTACGAAGCGATCAAGTAAGTCTCTTACAACCGGGCATAAGTTGCGGTGGCACTATTACCATCGCGGCTAGTGCACCTTCGGGAGGTTCACAGCATGGATAATCAATTGATTTTTTCGTCACCTTTAACGTTCACAGACTGGCTGCATCGCGATCGAACGCTTGAGAACGGGCCGGATGGCGTGTATCAAGTGCTGTCTCGGTGTAAGGATTTCGGTTTTAACAAAATATATTGGCGTGTGTTCGATGCAGGACGCGCCACCTATTTCAGCAAGCTGGTGGAACCGTTTCGGTGGAAGGATCTTGCGGAGAACAATCACTTCTCCCTGGGGTACTTCGATTGGCCCGCACCTGATATTCTTGAGAGGTTAAATCGCATTGTATTCGATCATTTCGACAGCTTGGCCGCCGCGGTTCGGATCGGACACGAGCTCGGCTTGGAAATTCACGCCTGGATGTCGATCAATGAAGACGATCACGGGGTCGGTTGGGAAAGCAAGTTTACGCGGGAGCATCCCGAATATCGTTGGGTCAGAAGGAACGGCCGCCGCTTTCACTCGCAATTGAGCTACGCTTTCCCCGCAGTGAGGGAATACAAACTGGGGCTTGTGAAGGAAATGCTCGCCTACGACATCGACGGCATCTTCCTCGACTGGATTCGTACGGGCGACATCAGCGACAATCCGCAAAACGATGATGCCGGCGTCGTCGATTACGGCTACGAACAGCCCAATATAGCCAGGTTCAAGGAAATGTACGGCGAAGATCCGTTCGCGATCAGCAACGATGACGAACGCTGGATTCGCTGCCGGGCCGAACCGGTGACGCAGTTCATGCGCGACGTCAGGGAGCTTGTAAGCCGGCATCCGAAACCGCTTCCGCTATCAGTCATGGTGCAGCATCCGTGGAGCTACCGGGGTGTATTGCCGGGGATGACCGAGGACAGGAAGATGCTGAGGATGGGCGGCAGCCGCATTGACGGCGCACTGAACGGACTTCTCTGCGATATCAAAACTTGGGCGCGGGAAGGGTTGATGGATGAACTTGTCGCTGCCGGGTATTATACCGGCGAAGGTACGCCGGAAAAAGCGACTTTGTATGCCATTGAAGAAACGGAGAATCGTTTGCCGGTATGGCTGTATGGCTGGGTTCCGAAGAATGCGGACGATTTACGGCGGGACATCGCCCTGGCGGAGAAGTTGACGAGACGCCAAATCCTGTTCTGGGAAGCGGATTACATCGATTCGATTCCGGCGGCGGACCGCAAAAAAATAAGCGAGGCGATACGCGGATATGGCAAGTAAACTTCCTGCGATAAGAAGGAGGAAAAGAACTTGACAAGGCATAGGGATGCTCAAGCTGGCATCCCCAATGCTGACCGCATCTCTGATTTACGGTTACGGGAGCGGCCTGCCAACCAGGGAAAGTTCCGCGCATGCGGTCACTGCAAGCCCGCAGGGGGCAACGTCTTGAAGGAGCCTTGATCCGTTTTTGGGAGTTTGGAATGTCTCTGGATTCAAAAATGTATATTAATTGGAAAGGAGCACAAACCTTGTGAAAAAAAGAAATCCATTATTTCGAAGTCTGGCGATTGGCGTCATAGCAGCTTTATTGGCCTCATCCATTCCGGTATTTAGCGAAGGCAAAGCGAACGCGTCTTCATTTCCGATATCCGTTTGGACCGTCGATGCGCTCATGAAGGTATTCCAATCAACCGTGGAGCCACAGAACTCTGCCAATCAAATCCGTTTGATTGCGGCGAAAAACGAGAGGAGGGCGGCACAGATTGCGGTGCGGTCGCATTCTGCGCTTACCGGCGTGTCCGTTATGGCCGGTCCGCTCACCGGCCCAAACGGCAGCCAGATTGCCGCTGCAAACATAAGCGCCCGGTTCGTCGATTTTATTCATGTGTCGACCCCTACGGTCGGTCTATCCCCGGATAAGCAGCTCGTTCCCCCGGGCGGCGGCATGGATTATCCCGACCGCATCACGAACGAAACGTCGCGAAATTTGGAAGCGAATACAACCCAGCCGATCTGGTACAGCGTGGATGTTCCCAAGTCGGCGCAAGCGGGGACCTATACGGGGATCGTTACGGTAAACACCGCGCAAGGAACGTATGACGTCGATGTCAGCTTGCAAGTCTATGACGTGACGCTGCCGGATCCGAACGAATCGGCGTATCGCGTCGACAACTGGTTTACATCGGTCGGTTGGGGCCCGACTGCATGGGAGACGTTGGAGCGGCAGTTAGGGGTTACGAAATTGTCGCCCGAATGGTGGCAGGCGATGGATAATTTCGCCAAGTATATGCGGTTGCACCGCAACAATACGATTTTCATCGATCCGGTCGCTCTTTTGGAACCGGTTACACAAATTGACGCCAACGGCCATTACACGTTCGACTGGAGCCTGTTCGATCGTATGGTGCAGCAGTTTATCGATGCCGGCGCGATGAAGTATTTGGAGGGGGTCAGCCTCTACAATAATCGAATCGGCGGCCGCTTCGCCCTGCAGACACTCGCGAAAGTCGACGGGCAGACGAAAATCGTCTACGCGCCGGCGCAATCGCAGGCCGCTGATCAATGGCTGAACGTGTATCTTCCCGCATTGAAGACTCATTTGCAGCAAAAAGGCTGGCTGAACGTCTTTTACCAAAGTGCCGGAGACGAGCCGGGCGACACAACAGACCGTCAGGACGACAACTGGCTTTATGACAAAATTCATGCACTCGCGCCGGGAATCCGGACGATCGAGGCGCTCCATCTGACGCATGCCAGCGAGTTCGAAGGAAAGCTGGATACGTATGTCGTCTTACAGTCCCTTTACGACGCCAAACCGTACTATTACCAACAACGTAAAAGCGCCGGCGATGAAGTATGGATGTACATTGCTTCGACACCGACGGGAGATTTTTTGACACGCAACATCGACGCCCCGCTCGCACAGGTGCTGCTGCCGCATTGGTACACATTTAAGAACGGGTTGAGCGGCTATTTGCACTGGGGCTTCAACTATTGGTTTTTTCGCCCCTATACGATCGGAGCACAGTCGGTATCCGCGTCCAGTTCGATTGAAGCGGACGGCTGGTCGAAATCGCACGCAGTCGATAATGTGACGACTTCAACGGCGACGTCGAAAGGGTGGAGCAGCGTGAGCTATTCCGACCCCGCGCATACGGAATGGATCAAGCTCGACCTGGGTGCAGCAAAAACTGTATCGCGGGCAATGGTTTATCCGTACCGGAGCAGCGTGAACGGGACGGTATACGGGTACCCGAAAGATTTTACGATCAAGCTTTCGGAGGACGGCAGCAATTGGACGACAGTCGTCAGCGAAGCCGATTACCAGGTAACGGACAGCAGCGCGCGCGAGTTTAATTTCCCCTCGCACTCGGCCCGATATGTGATGGTCGAGGCGACGAAGCTGGCAGCGGATGAGCAGTCCAAATACAGCATGCAGCTTGCCGAACTGCAAATATGGAACGATGACGTCAGTCGCGAAGCGGACCCGGTTCCGGGCGACAACTGGCTCGTTTATCCGGATAAAGCTAACCATGATTTGTTCAGCTCCATCCGCGCGGAGACGATGCTCGAAGGCATACAGGATCACGAGCTGCTGGAGCTGCTCAAAAATAGCGGCAAAGTCGATCTTGCGTACAATATCGCCGAATCGCTCGTCAGCAACGGAACGAATTACAACATGAACCTGGATGCGATCAGGCTGGCTCGCAAAGCGGTGCTCGATTGTTTGACCGATCAAACGGCGACCGAGACGTTTGTCGATCAGCTGAACGATTACTCGAACGTTGTTTACAAATCGTCTAAGCTGAGCATCGATTCGAGCAATCCGGTCTTATTCGGAGGCGATACCGGACGAATCGTCAGGCTGGAAAATACGGATCAGTTTGTCGTTTATTACAAACCGAACATCAGAAGTTTTACGGCGAAGCTTTATTCCGATTCGTCGGGCGACATCGAAGTGTGGGGGTCAGCCGACAACAATACTTGGACGCCGATCGATGTGACGGTAGGCAATCGCGTAAACACGGCTTTCGGCTGGTTCGGATTTCCGGTTTCTTCTTCTGCCATACCGTGGGGAACCAACTACTTGAAAATCGTCATCAAGGGAAGCAACGACAAGCACTGGGTGCCGCAGATCGGGGAGATCAGCATCACCTACGGGGGCGATCGGGTGGAAACGCCGAGCCTCGTGGCGAACAGCGGGTTCGAGTCGGGCTTATGGGAGCCGCGGACAAACGCTGCGCTGGACACCGCTGTGAAGTACAGTGGCAACCAAAGCGCGCGAATAACGGCGGGGAGCGCGGCGAATTTTATGTCGAGTCCCATAGTGAAAACCGAGTTGGGCAAAAAATATGCGTTCTCGCTGCGGCTGAAGACGGAAGCGATCTCCGCGCCGGATGGCGTGAGAGTGGAACTGATGCAGGTGGACGCGAACGGCAATGACATCGGAATATACGGCGGTAATGCAGGCGCGTTTACGACGGGCGGAACGCAAGATTGGAGGAAGTATACGATTGACGGCATTGTTGCGCAGGCCGCCGGTTTGCGAGTCATCGTCAGAACGGCTGCGGGCGCGACAGGCACGGTCTGGGTCGATGACGCCGTCATCTCCGCAGCGAAGCTGCCCGATACGTTTACCGATCAGCTCGATACATTCGACGGCATCTTTGAACGATCCGCTAGTTTGTATATCGACAGCACGAACCCTTCATATTTTGAAGGGGATAAATTCCGATTGACGCGCATGGGGGCCAACACCGATCAATACGTCGTTTATAACGGAGTTAATATTAGCAGCTTTACCGCAACGTTCTATTCGGATTCAACCGACAATGTTGATTTCTACGTTTCGCCGGACAACGCGACCTGGACTCCGCTAACTGTTGCGAGCAGCGCAAGGGTGCCTACCGTGTCAGGGTGGTACAAAGTAGTCAAATCGTCCTCTTCGCTTCCCTCGGGAACGAACTATGTGAAGATTGTATTCCGTGACACCAATACGTACTTATGGGCGCCGCAGCTCTCCGCGATCTCGTTAACTTACGATTACGCGAATGCGGCGTATCCGGCGCCGGTGAGTCTGGTGCGCAACAGCGGTTTCGAACTGGGCGGATGGCCGGTTTGGCAGGGGGCCAGCCTCGATACGAACATCAAGCGTGACGGCGATGTGAGCGCCAAGCTGACGGCGGGGACGAACGGCGCTTCGATCGGGAGCGATGCGGCGATAATCGATCCGCAGAAGCAATATGCGCTGTCGCTATGGCTGAAGACGGACGGGGTAACGGAGCCGAATGGGGCGAAGGTGGGATTGATGCAGGTGGATGAACACGGAAACGATATCGGCCTGTATCAAGGAGCCGGAGGCTCGCTGTCGATCGGTGGTACATCCGATTGGACGAAGCACGCTTTAAGCATCCTGGGACCGTTCGCCAGCGGAACCGCTGCCTTGAAAGTATTCGTGCGAACGGCTCCGGGCGCTTCCGGAACTGTATGGGCGGATGATATCGAACTGAGGGAAGCCGGCAGCATGTCGCAAGTAGCCAGACCGACAGCGGCTCCCGACAGCGGTAAAGTACCCGCCGGAACAGCGGTCGCCTTGCAATCTTCGACTGTTGGCGCAACACTACACTACACCACGGACGGCACCGAACCGACTCGCAACAGTACGAAATATACGGGACCGATTGAAGTGCGAACGGCGATAACGATCAAAGCGATTGCCGTCAAGGATGGTATGGCCGATAGCGAGAGTATTTCGAAAGACTATACAATTGCGATCGAACAGGACAAAGACGCGCCGAAGACGCAGGCCGCTATCGAACCCGGAGAGCCTGACGGCGATAACGGTTGGTACACGACCGACGTCTCGGTGACGCTGAACGCATCGGATGCCTTGTCCGGCGTGGCGCGCACGGAATATCGACTGAACGGCGGGGAGTGGGAGGCGTACGAAGGCGCCATCGCGGTTACTGCCGAAGGGAAGAACATGCTCGAGTACCGAAGCGCGGACCGGGCGGGCAATATCGAGGAGACGCGCAGCATTGTTCTGCCGATCGACAAAACGGCTCCGACAATTCTCGTAAAGCCGGACCAATCGGAGCTGTGGCCGCCCAACGGACGGATGGCGCCGATCAAGATGACCGTCGACGCGGCTGACGGCCTATCCGGCATAAGCTCGGTCGCGCTTACTTCTATCGTAAGCAGCGAGCCGGATCCCGACGGTGTGGCAGAAGCGGATTATGGTACAAACGATATGGAGTTTCGACTTAAAGCTGCAAGATCGGGGAGCGGACCGGGGCGCATCTATACGATCACCTATACGGCTGTCGACAAGGCGGGAAATACGGCGACCGGCACGACCACCGTCACGGTTCCGCATGACAGAGGGAGATCATAAACTCGGTTAGCTGCTGTGAAAACTGCTCTTCGGAGCAGTTTTTTTGTTTTGGTCTCCGGCTTCCCGCAAGACGATACCGAAAGGCTCATCGATCTGCGCCTAATGGTTTCAGATGCGTGGAGCCTGACCTATTGCTCAATATGCGTCGAGGCACACCGGTCCCTCTGTTCTGTACAAATATTTGTATGAGGCTGGAATTCCCTGGCTTGGAGCGGAATTGATTTGATTTACGGGCTGCATGAAGTGCTCGTGGTCAACGCGTCGTTGGTGGATGAGAAGACGAAAAAAATCTGATCAACAAAGAAGTGCTGGTTCATCCCGAGAATATGAAAATGGCGGCCTTAATGCTGACGATATTGCCAATTATTGTGGTGTGCCCGTTCGTGCAGAAGTATTTTGTACACGGACAGTTGGTCGGCGCGGTGAAAGGGTAATCGTAGAGCATCTATTCAAAAATCGTCCGTTACCGGACGCAAGGAGGAATCAATGTGGCTGAGGATTAGCCGGAAGATGACCGCCATATGGTTAAGCTGCATTCTGATGTTGATCGCGGGATTGCCGAAAGGGATTGTTCAAGCCTCCGAAGTTGCCGAAACTTCCGATTCGCCGATGCAGGTATGGGGTTCCGCCCGCCCTGGAGAAGGTGCTGAGAGATCAACCGGCACCAGCGGTGCCGAGAGCCATGAAGCTCGGTATCGGCGCCGCCCGCAACGAATACGAAGGCGGGCAAATTATCGTTCGGGCGGGAGCCGATCCGTTGCACTTGCAAGTGGAGGCTAGCGACCTGAGCCGGCAGGCGCGCCAGGCCCCTGCTTTTAGCATCAGAGCAATCTGCGGAAGCCGCTATGCGCCACAGCGCCCTGCAAGCTTTGCTCAACTTGATTCTCGCGCAAAGCATTTGCGATGATAGCAAACGATTCGTCAACAGCTTCGTCGTAGGCACGGACGATTTGTTCTGTATGTGCAAGCGTCGGGTACACGGTTGTTCCTGCGAGAAAGCCGCGTTCAAGCATGAGCTGGGTAAACAACGTGCGGAGCGGCTCGGATAGCTCGTGCCGGAACCGGAAGTTGGCGAGGCAAGCGTAGCCGTCCCCAGGTTCGACCGGCAGGGAGTGCCTGGCGGCGTTAAGTGACCATATCTCCTTGACCTGCTCCCCAATGGTGTTGATATATGCTGCTGCATCACTTTCTTCCATCCGCGCCAGTGCGGCTAGCGCTGCGGCAGGGCCGACACGCTCCGTCCAGTATGTGCTGCTTATAAAAGAGTGATGCGCCCCTTCCATCGCGGCTGCAGTTCCAACTACTGCACCGATTGGATGACCGTTGCCGAGCGCTTTGGCAAATACCGCAATATCTGGCGTTATGCCAAGATGCATATGCGCTCCCCCATAAGTAAGCCTCCAGCCGATTGTAATTTCGTCAAAAATAAGCAGAGCGCCGCCGCGATGTGCTTCATCGCGTATAAATTCGAGAAAGCCAGGCTCCGGATCTTTGTAGCGGCAAGGCTCCATAATGATGCAGGCGAGTTGCGAGCCATATTGCTGCATGATCGACAGAAATGCTTCGCGGTCGTTGTAGCTGAATACTGGTGCTGTACCACCAAGCTCACGCGGTACACCGGATGGGTCGAGTCCTGAAAGCAAGTGGCCGCCGAGTGCATCACTGTGACCGATATTCGCGGCCAAATACCAATCATGCCAGCCGTGGTAGCCGCAGATTGCCACGATCGAACGGCCTGTTGTCGCCCGAGCAATACGGACTGCTACTGCGCATGCTTCACCGCCGCCGCGGGTTAATTTAACTTGCTGCGCCCATGGATGAATATTGCAGAGCCGTTCGGCAAGTTCGACTTCCTCCGGCGGATTGAGTGTACACATGCTCCCATTTTCAATCGCACGAATGGCTGCCCGGGATACCTCCTCGTCACGGAAACCGAGGAGGCAGGAGCCAATGCCATTCGTTGAGAAATCGTAATAATGCCGGTTATCGAGATCCCATACTTCACATCCGCGCGCTTCATGGTAATAGGCCGGCCATTGACCAGGCGCCATTTGTTCAGGCCGCTTGCTCAGCAAATGGACACCGCCCGGAATGCGCCGCTTGGCGCGCTCGTATAACTGTTGGGTAAGGCTTGCAGGCAACATCGACGTTCCCTCCTTTAATGGGTCATATGCAGAAATTGTAGTCCTTTCGTACATCCTTCACAACGCTATAAATAGACATCTTTTTAGCAATAATGACTGAAACGACTAGCCCGGATTGGAGACAGATGGTAAAATGCAGGGGAACATATTTTTTACCATCTCCGACTGGAGTGAATACCAATGAGCAGCGAAAAGCCGGATGGATGGGCGGGTCAGCTATCACTTCCGGAACAATTCGAGTGCCGGGTGGATATTGGAGCTTTGCGGTTTCATGTATGGCTGGATTATGGATTTTTTCATACCGAATGTGTTTCGCATGTGTTGAAGCATAATCATGCCGCCTATGAAATTCAGCTGGTTCACAAGGGAACGATTATCCTCAGTACAGAGGACGGCTACTATGCTGTACCTGAAGGCAGCTTGTGCTTCATTCCCATTGGCCTGTACCATGGGCAGCAACACCCCGGCGCCGGCGAAGAAGCGATCCACAAATCATGCTTATCGTTTCGCCTGGATGCACTGCATCGCCCCAATCTTGATGATGAGGCGGTTGATACAGAGGAGATACGTTCGGCTTTGACGAACGCCCCGTTCTTCATCGTACATGATTGCCATGAGATGATCGTACAGCTTGCCGCGATCAAGCGGGAATTGCATGCGAAACCTGTTGGTTATCTTGCTAAAGTGAAAGGTCTATTGACGCAAATTATTGTGGATGTCATTCGCGCTTCGCCCCAGCTTCAAGCAGCACCCCGTTGGACGGTAAGGCATCAGGAAGGCGCCGATAGTCGATTGCTTATAATTGAAGCCTTTTTCTCCGAACATTTTCATTGTTCGCTAAAGGAAAGTGACCTCGCCCGCTTGTTGTATGTAAGTCCCCGGCAGCTAAATCGGATTCTGCACGATCTGTATGGCATGTCATTCCGCCGGAAACTGCTGCAAACCCGGATGGAAGTGGCGATGGATTTGCTTAAGCATACAAATTTGCCCGTAAAAGAGATTGCGGCACGGGTAGGTTACCTCTTCTCAGAAAATTTTCACGCCTATTTCAAGGCGCATACAGGGATGACGCCGGTCGCTTTTCGTCAGTCGGCCGATATGAAAGCGTTTCAATTAGCGGGCAGGTGAGGCATGAATATTCGTAGCAAAATTATTTTACTGACGCTGCTATTAGGGATTATCGTCTATCTATCGACCGCCGCGGTCTCCTACTACTTGTCCATTGCGAGTGTAAACGAGGAAAAGGAGAAGCAGCTGGCAGGCATTCAGGAACAAGCTGCGCGCAATATTGCCGCTGTATTCGAACAAGTAGAGAAGCTTGCACTCATTTTGTCCGAGAATGGTGATCTGCTGCAAGAAGTGGCTCGCAAAGGAGGCGATGTGCTGGAGGAGGCGCGCCGCATAGAAAAGATTGAATCCAGCCTTTTTCGGATGAATCCGATCATTACCCCGATCATTGATACGATTCAGCTGTCCGAACGGAACGGTGCTGTCTATGTATCTGCTAATCCTTACTTTTTGACGACAGAAGACTGGCAAGCGATTAATTTTTATCGTATTCCTCAGCTTACAAAAGCACTGGTTGGCCGCAATGAAGCATGGCTCCCTCCGCTTGATTTTTCGAATATATCGCAAAACCGAATGTCTGGCAGCAAGCTCTCCGATTTGGAAATTGTATATAAAGACCGCTTTGTGTATGTTAAGCAAATTAGTGATGACATTGTCGTGTCCGTAATGATTAATTATCGCAAGATGCAGGCGCTTATTGCCAGTGATTCTATTTTTAATTATGAATTAATTCCTGTCACCGACGAAGAGGCTGCGGCGGGAGAAGATGGAATGTCGCGATTCGGGTTGCGGGTAGCTGCCTCCTCGCATGATGCCTTCGCAGAGCAGATAAAACGGCAAAATCGGCAGATGCTTATTGCTGCCATAGTGCTGCTGAGCATCATCGTATTGCTGGCGGCAAGAAGTTTCACTGCAAGGCTGATGCGACCTATCGCCAAGATCAGGCGGCAGATCGAAGATGTCAAAAAGCTGGATTCTGTAGCCGGGATTTTAAACTACAAGGCAGGACGCATCCGGCCGCTCAGCTTTCGGGTAAAAATATTTGTGTTTTTAGCCGTCGTTTATGTTGCAGGGGCTTCGGTTCTGTTCGTGATTAACTACAGTTATGCCTCGCGCTTAATTCAATACAACCTGGAAAAATATTATGGAGAGTATGTCTATCAATCCGGCAATTGGATCGAGGCGATGCTGCGCAGCTCGGAGCAGGTGCTGAATACCATTGTTAGCGACAACAAGCTGCAGCAATATTTTACTTCGGCAGCCAACTATGAAGAGATGCACAATGAATTCAAAAAGTCATTTTCATATCATCATGTATTGAGCAAAAATATTAATTATATTAACTTGTATGACAGCCGCGGGGAGCTGCTGTTTTCGACGGTCAACAGTTTTTTGAATGAAGGGCCGATCCAGACCCGCAACGTTTATCCCGCCCTGCAGCAAACGTCCGGTGAAACGATCTATTTTAATGAAAATAGAGATCCATTTGGCGATCATGTCATTGTAGCAGCCAAAAAGATATACGATCTGGGCAGTACGCCGCGCATCATCGGATATTACATGTTTGCCGTTAATGAACGGGAGCTGGAGCTGTTCAACAACAGTTTCGGGCTGAATTCCCTTGATTTTCTGATTGCCGATGCGGATGGCACAACTGTGTACAGCAAGAAAAAAGAGCTGATCGGCAAACAATGGCCTGGCTACTGGTCGTTGGCCGCTGCCGGACAAGCGGTGACCAGACAAACGGTTGATGGACGCGAGGCCGTTGTCATGCATGAGATGATGAACAAGACCAACTGGACCATTGTAAGCATGATTGATCCGGCGGAGACGTTTCGCGGCGCGAAAGATGTGCTGCTCGTTAATGGTTATGCGCTGCTTATCATCCTTCTGCTGCTGATGACGATCATTTATTTTATGGCCAAACGAATAGCGCAGCCGATTCAGGAGCTTAACCGTCATATTCGAGTCGTGATCGACAATAAATTTAAGAAGACGACGGTACCGGTGTTTGCAGAAAAAGATGAGATTGGCGAGCTTGCGGCTCATATTCGTGCGATGATTCAGAAGATTCAGGATCAGATGAACCACATCTATGATGTTGAGGTGCGGCATCGGGAAATTCAGTTGGAATACAAGAAAGTAGAGCTATCCCGTTTGCTTGAACAGATTAGTCCGCATTTTTTATATAATACTCTTGAAACGATTCGCTGGATGTCGATGGAAATGACGAATGGAGAAAATAAGGTAACGAAAATTATTCGTGCGCTCTCTGTCTACCTCCGTTCCGGTGTTCATGCAGGAACCCGCAGCGTCACAGTTAAAGAGGAACTGGATCATGTACAGGCCTATCTCTATATTCAGCAGGTTCGTTTGGGCGGAAAACTGAAAGTCAAATGGGTAATAGACGAGCAGTTGCAGCATGTTACGATGGAGCGCTTTGTGCTGCAGCCGATTGTCGAAAATGCGCTGATGCACGGAATTGAAGGCAAAGAGTCACAAGCCTATTTACTTATTCGCACAAAAACCGAGGCTGGAGAGCTTATCATCGATGTTTTCGACAACGGGGTTGGCATTGAACCGGCCAGGCTGCAGGAAATCCATGAGCAGATGAAAAAGGATAAGGGCGGGGGAAGTGTCGGTCTGCGAAACATTAGCCGGCGGCTTGCACTCCTTTATGGCGAGCAGGCCTCGCTGTCTATTTCCAGTGAACCGGGACGCTGGACGCGCGTCCGGCTGGCAATTCCGCTGGACATAGCTGCACCAAAAGGGTAAGTTACGAAGTCGGATGGGGCGGAGGGATGGCAATGTATTCAGTCATGCTGGTCGATGATGAGGCTGTATTGCGCAATGGAATGCGAAATTTTATCCCATGGCAGGAGCTCGGATTTCAAGTAGTAGCAGAGGCAGAGAATGGGATCAAGGCGCTGGAGAGACTTTCTCAAGGGGATATTGATGTCGTATTCGTAGATATAAAAATGCCGCGCATGTCTGGCATCGATCTGCTCGGCGAGCTTGTTAAAGGTGAAATCGGCGTTATCCCCATTGTACTTAGCGGGTATGAAAATTTCGAATATGCCCGCGCTGCGGTTAAATTTAATGCAGCCGAATATTTGTTGAAGCCGATCGATATGGATGAGGTAATTGCGCTGCTTAGAACGATTTATGACAGGCTTGAGCAGCGTACGCGGCAGGCCGAGATGCAGGGAACGGTAAGAAGGCAAATACTTGAAGCCATGCTGCTCAAGATGGCCGGCGGACTGGCGATCGCATCACAAGATGAGGAACAGGACGGATTTGTTCGTCATTTTGCCGGCTGCCGGCTGCGAATCGCTGCAGCAGCCACGGAACCCGGTTCCGGGCAACGAGTGGAAAAATGGCTGACCACGGCGCTGGGGGCAGAAATGACTGTAAGTGTGGAGAAGCGCGGGCTGGGGCTGCTGCTGGCCTCTGTCTTCACGGATCATACACATCAAGCGGAGATAGCGGGTGATGAGCTGGATCCGGCAGTGGAGGCAATTGTAATCGGGCCGCGAGTAAGCGCGGCAGAATGGGTTAAATATGCGAATGCTGCCATCCATTCCGGGTATTTGGGACGAAAGCTGTTCTATGCTGCTGGAAAAGTATCGCTGCTGTCCGCTTCGCTGCCAAATGAACAGCCGGTTCAGCTTGAGCCAGACATGTCACTGTGGGCGGAAATCAAGGATGGAATTAGACGCCATGATCCGCAGCGTATCCGTCAGCCGTTATCGGATTTATATTTTCATCTTCAGGCGAGCGCTGCTTATGACCCTGACAGTATACGGCGAGTCTACGGAGGGCTGGCGAAGAGTGCAGCCGATGAGTTGGCTGCCTCTGCGGGCCGTTTGATGATACAGCAGCATACAGGCTCAGTGGAGCTGACCGGGGAGAACGAACGCAAGCAGCTGACGCTCATCATGCTGCATCGGCACACCGTGAAATATTTGGAGGACATTGCAGAACAATATGCCGCCGCCTCGAAGGTGAAGACACGCCGAATCGTAATGGAAATTCAGCAATACGTAAACGGGCATTTGGCGGAGCCTCTCATGCTGGCTGATTTTGCAGACAAGTATGCCATGACACAAGAGTATTTGTCCGTACTGTTTAAAAAAGAGGCCGGCATTAATTTCTTCGCTTATTTGCGCGATGCCCGGATGAAGCGGGCGATGGAAATTATGAAAGCAGATTGCACCATTAAAGTTTACGAGTTGGCTCAGCAAGTTGGCTACACGGACTCGCGGCACTTCTCCAAAGTGTTCAAGGAAGCTACCGGGATGACCCCTAAGCAGTATGCAGAGTCGTACTAGAACGGAGGAACAGCGCATATGACCAGATGGTTTGGGTACTTCATAAATATAATCGCTGCTGCCGTTATCGTGCTTGCGCTGTCGGCAGCCGGCTGTTCCAATGAGTCACCTGCAACCAAGGTACAGAATGCCGCCAAGGAAAGAACATCTAGTGTGGGGGAGCCGCTCACGGCTTCGGACCGAGCCTATAGCAGCGACAAAGTGAAGCTTGTCTGGGTAGCATACAACTTATTGCCCGGAGGCAAAAAGGACATGATCTTGAAGCGGTGGCATGAAAAGTATCCAAATATTGAAGTCAGCTATAAAGATTTTCCTGCTGAACCTGCCTCTTATACACAAGCGTTAAATACCGCATTTTCTTCGAATGAAAAAGTCGATGTGCTGTTGCTTTCTCATGAGGAGGTACTGCTGCGGGCGCAGAGCGGGCAGCTTCATGAGCTGGACAGTATGGCCCGGAAGGCTGGAGACAATATTGATCAGATGTTCGGCGGCAAGCTGCAAAGCATTCAATTAGGCAGCTCCAACTATCAGCTGCCCTATACCATGCGCGTCGATATGTTGTACTACAATAAAGATTTGTTCGATGCAAGGAGCATTCCCTATCCGGATGAATATACGACCTTTCCTGAGCTCGTTGCCATGGCGAAGCAATTGCAGGAGGGAGGAACCGCTTCAACTGCAAATGGCGATAAGATATGGAGCTACATCGGTAAAAATCCGCTGCAGCCAGCGATCAATGCCGGGTGGAGCTGGCTGAATGAAGATTCTAAGCCAGCATTTGCAGATAAGCGAGTTCAGAAGGTGCTGGAGCTGCAGAAGGAGTTGGTCGATTCCGGCGCAACGCCAAGCAGCTTGCAAATTCGCACAGACAAGCTCAAATCGTCGCTTTTGTTTGCAGAAGGGAAGCTGGCTATGATGGTAGAAGACTGGTGGCCGCCCATGTTCTGGAGTATTTTAAAATTTAATCACGGATCGATTGCCCAGAATGCGCCGGCATTCCGCTACGATGTTACCTTTCTGCCAAGATATGATGACAAGGCTATGCCTAAGCAGCAGGACGTTCCGCCAGGATGGGGCTATGCCGTCAATGCCCGTACCAAGCATCCTTTTGAAGCCTATTTGTTTGCCAAGTTTCTGGCAACTGAAAATTACGATATTAACGGCTATATACCGGCTAATAAAGAATCGGATTTCCCCTTTTACAACCAAATTTTCAACACCTTCATCGATGAGAATAATGAAGAGCATACCGGCCTCTATTCCGAAGATTTCCTGCGCAAACTCAAGCGGGTGATGGAAGAAACAGTACCGGTCGTCAGCTCGGTTCCCCCTGATAAAGAAAGTGCCCAACTGCTCACAAGCATGAAGGATACGTTCAATCGCGAAGCTGACCGTTATTTTGCCGGGATGATTACGGTAGAGCAATTAATCGGAGCGGTGCAGTCAGTTCAATCGCAAGCGCAATTGCCATCTAAGTAAGTAAGTCAGTTTCTCCCCCCTCCAAAAAACTTCCCCTTTGGGATCGTGCAAGATCAAAAGGGGAAGCCCACTTCTTAAAATAACCCACACGATCTTAATTTCACCGTATAGGAATGCGTTTTCATACATTTTATACTAATAGCATGTTACTGGAGGCTCGTAGCCAGGAATGTAAGCGTTATTATAACAAAATGATGATAGGGGGAAATGCACAATGAAGCGTCATGTCCTACTGCTCTGTACAACGCTAATATTAATTTTCTTGAGCGCTTGTTCCGGTAATACCGGAGGTGGCAATGCCGGGGGAGAACAAGGGAAAGGAAGCGGCACCGGTGAAGTCAAGGAGGAACAAGTCACAATCACTTACTGGGTCGATCCGCGCTTTCAGCGGGTAAAAGGGATGGAGAAAGAAACCGAGAATTTCGGCGATTTCGAAAAAATTCAAGCACAAAAATTTATGGACTTGCATCCGAATGTAAAAATCGAAGTGCAATCTGTCACGTGGGACGATCTGCCGAAGAAGATTCCGGCGGCCATTGCGGCAGGCTCTCAGCCCGATATTTTGCGCGACTATCTGGGAAGGACTGCGCAGTACGCGCACCAGGGGGTACTTGAGAATCTGGAGACGCTGCTGCCGAAGGAAGAGCTGGATGACTATATCCCGTCTTATCTGGAGCTGTATAAGATCAATGGCGAACTGCATGCGCTGCCTACCTATGCTTGGGCAAGCGGCCTTGTTGTCAATAAGACAATCTGGAAGGAAAAAGGAAAGGAATCCTTGCTGCCGACTGCAGATAACCCGTACTGGACGCTGGAGCAATTTGATGAAGCCATGCGCGCAGTTGCAGAAAAAGATAAAGTATATCCATTCGGCATTCAAGTGGCTGTACCGCAAGGCGATCATGGATTGTACAGCTTTTTCAATGCTTTTGGCGCGAAGCTGTTCAAAGACGGCGATCACAGCAAGGTTGCGCTCAATAGTCCTGAAGGCGTGAAGGCTTTGAAATATATGATCCAGCTGAATGATGAAGGCTTGCTGCAGCCTAGCGCCGTTACTGCGAAGGTTGCGGACCTTGACCTCTTGTTCTGGCAAAATCAATTAGGCGCCCAGGGCGACACCCTTGGGCAATGGTCGAAACTGGAAAATGCCAAGGCCGAAGGTAAAGTAAAAGGTGCAATCGATCTGGCGATGGTGCAGCTGCCGAATGATGAAGGCGTCAGCAATGGCGTTCCTGTCGGGCCAACGGGACTGGCAGTATTCAAGCAAAAGGATGAGAGCAAGAAAAAATGGATCGCTGAGTTTCTCATGTTCCTGAACAGCACGGAAAATCAGATCACCTACGCCATCAATGCCGGGCAATTCCCGGTTAAGAAATCGGCGGGCAATCCGCTGGCAGACGATCCGAACTATGGCGTGCTGCAAAAAATTATCGATGAGCGGGGCGTTGAGGATCTCGGCCTGACGGTGGCCAAATATGCGGAAATCCGCGTGCTGCTGCAGCCAGAAATTCAGGCAGCGCTGCTGAAAGCGAAGACGCCGGAGCAGGCGCTTGCCGATTATGAGAAGGCAGCGAACAAAATTTTGTCAGGCAAATAGCATGCTAAAGGGGGAACAACAGAAATGATCCTGATCCGTCAGATAATCAAAATGAGGTGGGCCTATTTCTTCTTGTTTCCCGCCTATTTCTTTTTCATTATTTTTACGTTCATTCCCCTCACTCGTGGGCTCGGCTTCAGCTTCTACGATGTGAAGCTGAGCGAGAAGACGTGGGTGGGACTCGGAAACTTCGAGAAGCTGTACGACGATGCGGCCTTCTGGAAATCGCTCACGAATACGGTGCTAATTGTTGTAGGCGTTGTCCCGGTCGGACTTGTACTGTCACTTGGGATTGCCGTGCTGGTGTTTCAGCTTGGCAAGCTGATGCAAACCTTTTTTCGCATGGCGTTTTATTTGCCGGTCGTCGCCAGCGGTGTCGTGCTTTCGATGGTGTGGATCTGGATCTTGCACCCGAACTATGGGCTGATGAATTACATGATTGGTTTATTCGGTCTGGATCCCGTAGCCTGGCTCGGAACGCCGGGCATGGCACTGCTGTCGATCATTGGCGTCACGATCACCTTTATTATCGGGCAGCCGATTATTCTGTTCCTGGCCGCACTTGGCGGCATTCCGGGCGATTTGTATGAATCGGCGATGATCGACGGCGCGAATGCATGGCGAAGATTTATAAGTATCACGCTTCCGCTGCTGAAGCCGACGACTTTGTTCGTCATTGTGACGAAGACGATTGCCGTCTTTCAGGTGTTCGTGGTGGTGCTGCTGCTTACAGGAGGCGGCCCGGCCAACAGCACCCAGACCATTGTCTTCCGGATTTATCAAACGGCCTTCGACTTCTTTAATTTCGGCTATGCATCTGCGCTTGGCGTCGTGCTGCTCGTTATTGTCAGTTTGATTACTTGGATTAATTTCCGGCTGCTTGGTCGAGATACGGAGTTCTAGGCGGGAGTGCGAAATGAGAGGAGGGGACTTAGATGAAAACGACGAGCTTGAGCAGGACGGAATCGGGGCTGCGCATAGCCGGAATGATTGTGCTGCTGCTGCTGACCGTTGTTGCCCTAATGCCGCTGTATTGGATGCTCACGGGATCGTTCAAAATTATGTCGGACACGATGAAGATGCCGCCGGAATGGTTCCCTGTCGCTCCGACGCTGGAAAACTACCGGATCCTGTTTGTCAACAATCCGACCACGCAATGGTTGATCAATAGTGTCATTGTTGCAGGCTGCGCTGCTCTGGGAGCTATTTTTACGAGTGCACTAGCTGGCTATGCTTTCGGTAAAAAAGTATTTCCCGGCCGCACGATCTTATTTTGGTGCATGCTCATTACGATGATGCTGCCGAACGAGGTCATGTTAATCCCGAGATTTCTGCTCGTAGCCGAGTTGGGCTGGATGAATAGTTACTCCGGCTTGATCGTACCGTTCCTTGCCTATCCGTTCGGCGTGTTTCTAGTCAAGCAATTTATGCAATCTGTGCCGAATGAACTGCTTGAAGCGGCGAAAATGGATGGTGCGGGAGAACTGCGTACTTTTACGGCGATCGTACTGCCAATTGCCAAGCCGGCAATCGGATCTGTAGGCATCTTTGCTTTTGTCGCGGTGTGGAATGAATATTTATGGCAGCTCGTCGTAGTCGACCAGAAAGAAATGCTCACATTGCCGCTAGGCGTGTCCAAGCTGGCTTATGGGATTGATACGATCCATCTCGGTCTGGCGATGGCTGGCGGGACAGTGGCCTTCATGCCTATGCTGCTGTTTTTCCTGGCATTTCAGCGTTTCTTCGTAAAAGGGATTACGGTAGGGGCGTTAAAGGGGTAGTTGTCGGCGGGATGCAAAGCTTGATCGGTGCCGCGGCGCTCGTGTTCGGTCATGTGCTGGAAGAACCGCAAATGCTGGATTGACTCAGGGAAACTTTTACTTTCGAATATTTAAAATAAGCCCGGGTGTTCTCCCATCAGCAAGATGCTGAGTGGATAGCACTCGGGCTTATTGCCGTTGTTGCCGGCTATTCTGTAGGCTCCAATACGACGAGCAGATCGCCTGATTCGATGAATTCATCCGGCTTCACTACGATTTGTTTGACTGTAGCTGCGAATGGAGCTTGAATGACCATTTCCATTTTCATTGCTTCATTCACGAGCAGCGGGTCGCCTTTTTTCACTTTATCGCCTTGGGCAACCATCACTTTCAGCACCTTGCCCGGCATGTAAGCGCCGATATGACCCGGGTCATTCGGGTTAGCTTTTTCCTTCATTTGTATGGATACTTTGGCAGCCGCATCGCGTACAGAAATTTCCCGAGGCTGTCCGTTGATTTCGAAGTAGATCGTACGCTGGCCATCCGGGCGGATATCGCCAATCATAACAAGCTTGATGATCAGCGTTTTGCCCTGCTCAATGCTGACGGATACTTCCTCGCCAACGGCCAGGCCGTAGAAGAAGGTTGCCGTATCCAGCACGGACAAGTCGCCAAACTCTTCCGCCTTCTTAATCATATCCTGGAAGACCTTCGGATACATGATGTAAGACATCATATCAAAGTCCGTTACTTCGCGTCCCAGCTCCCGTTCCAAAGTGCCGCGCAATTCGTCGAGATCGACAGGAGGCAGCAGCTCGCCCGGACGGCGGGTAAAATATTCGCGTCCTTTGACAATAATTTTGCGCAGCTCCTCTGGAAAGCCGCCTTGCGGCTGGCCAAGATAGCCTTGGAACATCTGAATGACCGATTCCGGGAAATCCAGCGTTTCGCCGCGGTCATAGACGTCCTGCTCTGTCAGATTGTTCTGCACCATGAACAGCGCCATGTCGCCGACAACTTTGGAGGATGGCGTTACTTTGACGATATCGCCAAACATGTTGTTGACGGTGCTGTAGGCTTCCTTCACTTCTTCCCAGCGCTCGCCGAGACCGACCGACTTGGCCTGCTGCTGCAGGTTGCTGTATTGCCCGCCCGGCATCTCATGACGGTAAATTTCCGCATTGGTTGCGGACATCTCTGTTTGGAAAGGAGCGTAGTAACGGCGTACATCCTCCCAATAGTCGGCAAGCTTCTGGAAGCCGCGGTCATCAAGGCCCGTAGCGCGCGGCTCATACTCCATCGCGGCAACAAGCGCGTTCAGGCTAGGTTGTGAAGTAAGGCCAGACATCGAGCTTACCGCTGTGTCCACAATATCGACACCGGCTTCGATTGCCTTGAGCAGCAGGGCGCCGCCATTGCCGCTAGTGTCATGCGTATGCAGATGGATCGGAATGCTGACTTCTTCCTTCAGCGCTTTGATCAGCTGATAGCCGGCATATGGCTTGAGCAGTGCGGCCATGTCTTTAATCGCGAGAATATGAGCGCCGGCGCGCTCCAGTTCTTTCGCCATTTCAACATAGTATTTCAGGCTGTACTTGGAACGGTTCGGATCCAAAATGTCGCCCGTGTAGCACATTGCCGCTTCCGCCACCTTACCCGTCTCACGGACGGTTTCAATGGCCAATTTCATATTGTCGATGCTGTTGAGGCTGTCGAAAATGCGGAAAACGTCAATGCCGGCATCGGCAGAGGTTTGAATAAACTTTTTGATGACATTGTCCGGATAGTTGGCATAGCCGACAGCATTGGCGCCGCGGAACAGCATTTGGAACAATACATTTGGTATTTTTTTGCGCAGCTTCGTCAGGCGCTCCCAAGGATCCTCGTTCGAGAATCGCATGCAAGTATCGAAGGTTGCGCCGCCCCACATTTCCAGCGAAAACAGGTTGTGCCCGATTTTGCCGGTTTCTTCGGCGATTTGCAGCAGGTCATAGGTACGGACGCGAGTCGCCATAAGCGACTGATGGGCATCGCGGAAGGTGGTATCCGTGACGAGTACGCGCTCCTGATCTTGTATCCATTTTACGAGCCCATCGACGCCCTGCTCATCGAGAATTTGCTTTGTGCCCGGAATGTACGGCTGCTTGACGGAAATTTTCGGAATCCGCACTTCGTCAAATACAGGCTTGCGGTCCATTTTGGGAATGCCGGGATGGCCATTCACAGCAGTTAGCCCAATATATTTTAACAGCTTTGTGCCGCGGTCCTGCTTTTGCACGTATTCAAACAGCTCAGGCTTCGTATCTATAAAGGAAGTGTTGTAATTGCCGACGAGAAAGTCTGGATGCTGTACGACATTTTCCAGGAATGGAATATTGGTTTTGACGCCGCGAATCCGGAACTCCCGCAGAGCGCGCAGCATTTTGCGGGCGGCCTGCTCGAAGGTTTTGGCATGGGTGGACACTTTGACGAGCAAAGAGTCGTAATGCGGCGTAATATTAGCGCCGACCCCTGTATTGCCGGTATCCAGACGCACACCGAACCCGCCGCCGGAGCGATAGGCGACGATGCGGCCTGTATCCGGTACGAAATCTCGCTCCGGATCTTCTGTCGTCACGCGGCTCTGAATGGCAAAGCCATTGATGCGAATGGCGTCCTGCGATGCGAGATCGATTTCTTTGTCGGCCAGCGCGTAGCCTTGTGCGATATGGATTTGAGTTTGCACAATATCGATGTCTGTAATTAATTCAGTAATCGTATGCTCTACTTGAATCCGCGGGTTGACTTCAATGAAGTAGAAGCTACCGTCTTTCGTTACTAGGAACTCCACCGTACCGGCATTCACATAGCCGGAGTTGACGGCCAACTGCAGAGCGGCGCCGCAAATCGCTTCACGCTGCTCGTCTGTAAGCGTCAGGCTCGGGGCAACTTCGACGACCTTTTGATAACGGCGCTGGATGGAGCAGTCGCGATCGTAGAGGTGTACGGCATGTCCATATTGGTCGGCAATAATTTGCACCTCAATATGCTTGGGATTTTCTAAATATTTCTCCAAATAGACCGCTTCATTGCCGAATGCCGATTTGGCTTCCGAACGGGCGCGCTCCAGCGACGGCTGCAGCTCATCTCCGTTTCTCACGATCCGCATGCCGCGGCCGCCGCCGCCGGAGGCTGCTTTAATGATGACCGGATAGCCATGCTCCTTGGTGAACAGCATCGCTTCCTGCAAGGAAGCGATCGGCTCCGGAGTACCGGGGATGACCGGAATGCCGGCGGCGATAGCTGTTTGGCGCGCAATTACTTTATCTCCGAACATATGAATATGTTCAGATTTTGGTCCAATGAATACAATGCCTTCTTCCTCGCAGCGGCGGGCAAAGACTTCATTCTCAGCTAAAAATCCGTAACCGGGGTGAATCGCATCTACATCATGGCGTTTTGCTACTTCTAATATTTCTTCAATGCTGAGATAGGCTTCAATTGGGCCTTTCCCTTTGCCGATCAGGTATGCCTCATCTGCTTTAAAGCGATGAAGGGAAAGGTTGTCCTGCTCGGAGTAAACGGCCACCGTCTGGATATTCAGCTCCGTACAGGCACGGAATACACGAATGGCAATTTCCCCGCGATTGGCGACTAGAATTTTTTTGAACGTTCTGATTTCTTTCAATACAGTCATAAGATATTCTTTCCTCCACGAGTGATTACAGTATTGAATGTCCTTATCTTATCTATTATAACGTTTTCATTTGAAATGGGGAACACGAGATTCGAAATTGCCGGTCGACGCCAAGCGAATAGAGCAAGGAGCCGGCGCGGCGCCAGCTCCTGTTACTTCTACCTGAGCAATCTTCTTTGTTCCCGGTTCATCCCTGCTGTAAGCGTACTAAACAAATCATCCCACGAGTCCTGGAAATAGCGGTACACCACCTTATATTTCTTCTTTAGTCTGGAGATGCCGTACGCATATTCTTCGGTATTTGCTTGCAGTTGTTCCATTATATGGGGAGGGATGCTGTTGCGAAAGCTGTACAGCGCGTCATGATCCAAATAATCCTCAAAAAACCATTCAATTGCATGCATTGTTACCAGAGGGAACATGTTCTGGTCTTTAGTCATACGATCGATTTCTTTCTCTAAAGCAACATTTTCACGCGTCTCCATAAGCTCCGATTTAAGAAAGGAACTGCCGGGATTCATGAAATGGGCAAGTTCAATAAATACGAGCGCTTCACGGAATCGTCCGACATTAAAGTATTCGCTATACTCGTCTATCAGACATTGCTCGGCAAAGCTGCGGTCTTCCTCGTCCTCGAGCGATTTAAGGTATTTGCGGACCCGCTGCTGGACTTTGGAAAGCTCATTCCATTTCCCCGAAATGAGGACAAGATGAATCCATTCGATGAAGAGGTCGAGATCATGCGCTTCTTGTTCTTCTACTGTCGGAATGGAGGCGGACATAATAGCGAAAGCCTCATCGGCGCGGCCGAGACTCGAATAAATCATGCAGGCCAGGCGTGTCGTCAGCGTCTTCGCTTCCGGGTAGGAGGCGGTGAGATCATTCAATAGCTCAAGCGCTTCCGTCGATTTATCATGCTCAAAAAGCATTTGGATCTGAATAATGCGAATATGCATTTTCTCTTCTTCTTTTGCACTTTCGCAAGCCTTGTCGAAATACTCATTAAAGGTTAGTTCTGTGTCCGTATGCAACGCGCTGTGAGCAATCCCGATCAACGCCGGTACGGAGCGGGCATCCAGCTTAATAATTTCTGCATAGAGAGCCGCGGCATGTTTCCATTGCTCCCGCCCGGATAATTCATCCGCTTTCTCAAGCATAGTTTCCAGTTTTCCGCCGTATTGGCGCTGCAGATCGTACTGGTTCCTTTTGACAGGATCTCTCAGTATTTCATAAGCCTTGCGTACTTGCTGAAACTGCTCCGGGTGCGTTTCCGGAGGATGCTCCTTTACTCGTTCAATATATTTCTTTTTGATGGTCTCTTGGGTCGCATTCGAGCGTGTACCTAAAATCTTATAGTAGTTTTCAACAACTTCCTTTTTCTTGCGTGTTGACTTTTTGACTGCCATTAGTCTACCTCCAAATCGATCATGGCATCGACAATTTCGTCCAGAAGCTCGCGGGTACTGGTGCTGTCGATTTCATCGCTATCCAGTATGGATTTCAGTTGATCCAAAAGCTGCTGTAGTTGGCTGCTACCCGCTCCTTCCAGCTTCTCCATTAGCTTCTTGGCCCGCTGAAGCAGTCTTTGCGCTTCTTCTTTTATAGCAACGGGATTCTGGTCATCTTCTTCGATATCGTCCCAAATATCCAGATCGTCCTCATCCAGATCGACGAAATCGGGCAATAGCTCGTCTTCTTCCTCGTCTTCCGGCGCCTGTTGCCATAACTCTTCGATCCGGGCTGCACTTGCCTGAAACGCTTCTTGCGATTCGCGCTGCAGGGAATCCTGGACGGTGATGCTCATCTCGTCGCCTGTTGTGGCTGATTTGGCTGTCACCTCCAATATGCCGTTCAAATTGTAACGAAAGGTGACATCGACACCTTCAAGTTCTTCTGTATTTTCCGGCAGGCCTTCCAACAAAAACTCGCCCAAGCTCACATTATGTTTGACCAGTTCATGCTCGCCTTGGAAAATTTCAATCGAGACGGCGCTTTGACCCGGATATGTCGTGAAATATTGTTTAGTTCTTGTGACCGGTATCGTCGTGTTCCGGGGAATGATCGGGTTGAAGCGCCCTGGTCTGAGCGAGCCGTGCCGATCTTCCTCAACAACAGCAATGCCCATCGAGAAGGGGGCGACATCTGTGGCGATTAATCCGCTTTTGGACAGCGCCCCTGATTTTAACCCGGCCTGGACCGCTGCACCGAGGGCAACTGCTTCGTCGGGATGGATATCCGTCCGCGGCTGTTTGCCGAAAATTTCGCCGATCAGTTCGCGAACGCGAGGTATGCGGCTGGAACCGCCGACAAGCAAAATTTCATCAATCTGCCCGGGTTTGATATTGGCATCTTTCAAAACAGCATGGATACTCGCTATCGTTTGTTGCAGCAGATCCTCGATTAATGTGACGAATTGCGGTCGCGTAATGCCGGTCGTCAAACCGATCGGCTCATTATCTTTGACGGCGACTAGCGGTATCGAGATTTGAACCTGCTCTTGCGAAGACAGGTCGATCTTTACTTTCTCTGCCGTTTCTTTAAGCAGCGCTTTGCCCCGCATATCATTTCGGGGATCGATGCCGTGCTCTTGGATGATTTTCTCGGCCATCCAGTCGACCAATCTCCAGTCGAAATCTTCACCTCCCAGCATATGATCGCCCGCCGTAGCTTTCACTTCCATAATGCCGCTCATCATTTCTACAATGGAAACGTCGAATGTTCCGCCGCCCAAATCGTAAACCAGCAGATGGCGGTCTTCATCAAGGTGGTCCAGACCGAATGCCAGGGCGGCTGCAGTAGGTTCGTTAATAATCCGCTCGACAATAAAACCGGCCAGTTCGCCTGCTTCCTTGGTAGCTCTTCGCTGCTCATCGGTGAAATAGGCGGGAACAGTAATAACCGCTTCCTTATCGCCTTCGCCGAAGTACTCATCCGCATAAGCTTTTAGTTCTTTCAATATAAGAGCAGAAATTTCTTGCGGTTTGAAGCTCTGCCCAGCCAGACGAACCGGTAATGAAGAGCCCATCCGGCGCTTGACGGCGGCGATTGTATGATTAGGCATAGCGACCAGTGCTGAGCGCGCATCTTGCCCGACGGTTACTTTTCCTTGCGGGTCGATCAATACGACTGACGGGATGATCCGTTCCCCTTGCGGGGAAGGAAGGAGCTCCGGCTTGCCGCCGCGGATACAGGCGATCGCCGAATTTGTGGTTCCCAGGTCAATTCCTACAACTGGCATAAATGAGTGTGACATTAGAAATCCCCTTTTTCTTGTAAAGTAACTACTTGGGCTTTACGCAATACAGCGCCATCCCTTCGTATATAGCCGCGCTGGATGACTGCGACGACTTGAAAAGGAAATCGGGACTCGGCTCCCGGCGGGGGTTCGTACGACTGAACAGGGAGCGTGCTGACGGCTTCGGCAATTCTGGGGTCAAAGCTGCGATGAAGCACGTCCAGCTCATGAATATCCAATTTGTCCAGCGCTGCCAGCAATTGGCCTGTCCACTGCCGGACTAGCGTCGCCCAGCTGCTATTATCTTGATTGGACAATTGCTTGCTCAAATGATCCAGATCATCCAGCCACTGAATTAGAACTTCGCCAACATGGTTGTTGCGCTCTTCCAGGACGGCGATGCGGGTGGCTTGCTGTTCACGTTCTTGGCCTTGCAGGACGGATGCCTCCATAGCCTGCTCCAGCTTGTCCAGCCGGGATTGAATCTCTTGCGACGCTTTATATTGCGATCTCCCCATCTTGAGCGATTGTTCGTTGCCGGCTGTTATTTTCGCGCCGATCTCCGCTAATTGGGCGGCGTGCTCTCGCGCATGTCCGGCCAATCCGCCGAATTGCTGCTGGAGTTGCTCAAGCTGATGGTTTACCGGGTTCTGTTTGTTACTGCGCCAAAACTTCCACTGCATATCCGATTCTCCTTCTGCATACTACAATGAATATCTTCATTATAAAAAAGATTACGGCCTGCAACAAACGTTTTCTGTATGAGCAATAAATTTCTTGACATAAAACGAATTGATGCATACAATCGCATTAGACGCGACGCACTTTGTTAAGAAATAACAGTGAAATCTGTCTGGGAGGTGAGGCAATGTTGCAGCAACGCGGGTTTGTTGAACAGCTTGATACACCTGCTGTGGTCGTTGATCTGGATTTATTGGATGCAAATTTGCGGCGGACGGCCGATTTGGCGCGCAAGAGCGGGATCAAGCTGCGACCGCATATAAAAACCCATAAAAGCATCTGGATCGCTAAAAAGCAGCTAGAGTATGGCTCAGTTGGCGTTACGACAGCGAAGCTGGGCGAGGCCGAGGTGATGGCTGCCGCCGGCATTGACGATATCCTGATTGCGTATCCGATCGTGGGCAAGAAGAAGCTGGAGCGTCTCGGGAATTTAATGAAGTCCGCCAAAGTTACGGTTAGTACAGACAACTACGAGGTGGCCAAGGGTTTGTCGGATCTCGGGCTGTCGCTGTCACAGCGCGTAGCGCTTTATATCGATATTAACACCGGCTTGAATCGCATGGGCAAGGAGCCGGGCGAGGAATCGGCTGATCTCATTGAACAAATCGTTGCCCTGCCGGGCATCGAAGTTACAGGCATTATGACGCATTCCGGCCATGTATATGGCAAGTCTGGCCATGATGAGTGCAGAGCTGTCGCCCAGCATGAGGCGGAAAGCCTTGTCCGTACGCAGCAATTATTGCGGGAACGGGGGATAGAGATTCGCGAGGTGAGCGTCGGCTCCACGCCGACTGCGAAGTTTCTGGGCGAATTTCCTGGCGTTACGGAGGCAAGGCCTGGCGCCTATGTGTATGGCGATGTATCGCAAATTGTGACAGGGACGATGACGAGAGAGCAATGTGCGCTGCGCATCTATGCCACCGTCGTCGGCAAGCCCCGGGCCAATACAGTAGTTATTGATGCCGGTTCCAAAACGTTGACGACAGATGTAAACCCAGCAAGCCCAGGCTACGGCATATTAGTCGATTATCCGGGCGTCATCTTGGAACGATTAAGCGAGGAGCATGGCAATTTGCGGGTGCCGGACGGCGTAGAGCTGGAAATTGGCCAGGTGGTTGAAATTATTCCTAATCATTGCTGTACGGTTGTTAACCTTCATGATCAGCTGACCGCGGTCAGTCAAGGGACAATCGCCGATCCGATCCGCGTCGATGCCCGCGGCAAAATTACTTAATTCAATGCGGACAATGTCTACGCATCACGTCTGCTACGGTTCGTTTGGCAAGCGTGAGCGAAGCGGTCCCGGGAGGACCGTCAGAGGCTGTCGATTAATAAGCACGGGCGAAGCGGGCTGATGCGGACCGACGCGGACCGTAGATCCGTTATCTGTGAACAAAACAGCCAAAACGGCTCGCTCGCGGACCGTAGATCCGTTATCTGCCTCAAAACGCGGCTAAACCCCAGCAAAATCGGCAAATAACGGATCGTGTGTCCGCGGAACCCACGAATGAGCCGGGTTTCGACAAAATAGCGGATCCTGTGTCCGCATGGATCACAGTGTTCACAGAAAATCGACAGTCTCATTAATGCCGTTAACGAACTGGCAGCTGTTAGTTAACGGCATAAAAATTTAATCATGAAAAGGCGGTTTTATACTTATGTCGACGATTTATCATACGAGCAAAGCTCCTGAATTCCCGTTGCCATTCTCGCAAGCGATCCGTGCCGGAGATTTCGTCTATGTATCGGGTCAAGTAGGGGTGGATCCGCAAACGCGCCAAGTTGTCGGCGATACAATTGAAGAGCAGACTGTGCAATGCTTGCGCAATCTGGAGACGATTTTGCAAGAAGCAGGCCTAACACTCGACCATGTTGTGAAAACGAATGCTCATGTCTCTCGCGGGGAAGATATTCCGGCGTTCAACAAAGCTTATGAGTCCGTTATGAACGCACCATACCCGACTCGTACGACTGTTGTGAGCGGAATCGGTACTTACTTAATTGAAATCGATGTTATTGCTTACGCGCCAACCCGCCGGGGAGAAGCTTAGGGCAAAAAGCGAGGGAGGAACGAACATGTCTTATATAACGAAGCAGTCGGCCGCCAAGTTTGCAGAATCGCAAACGGTGCTGGCCGGCGGGGTTGCCAGCTCGCTGCGCGCAGCGATGAAGCCGGTGCCGTTGTTTGCCGAATCGGCGTCAGGCGTGCGCATTCGCGACGTGGACGGCAATGAATATATCGATTATTTGCTGGCCTACGGCCCGCTATTGCTGGGGCATGCCAACCCGGCCGTGACGGATGCCGTCCATCAAGCGATGCAGCAGGGAGCGACCTATGGCCTGCAGCATGAAGGCGAAATTGCGCTGGCCCGCAAGCTGACCGAAATTTTGCCTTGTGCGGAGAAGGTGGCGTTAAGCGGCTCCGGCACGGAGGCGGTGATGCTGGCATTGCGTGTAGCGAGAGCGCATACCGGCAAGCGGAAGATTGTCCGTTTTCACGGTCATTACCATGGGTGGTCTGATGCGATCTTTACGTCCTTTCCGAGCTCGGATATGCGCCAAGCTGCAGCGGCAGACCAGACGGCTGACAAAATACTGCCGGGAACAGGCGGCCAAAGTGAGCTGAGCCTTGAGGATATCATTTTACTGCCGTGGAATGATGCAGAAGTGTTGGAGAAGGTGCTGCGTGAGCAGGCCCATGAAATTGCGGCAGTGATTTCCGAGCCGGTCATGTGCAATTCCGGCTGTCTGAAGCCGAAGCAAGGCTATTTGGAGCGGATTCGCGAGCTGACGAAGGAACTTGGTATTGTAATGATTTTAGATGAAGTCATTACCGGATTCCGGGTTCATCTTGGCGGTGCTCACGCGCGCTTCGGCATTATGCCGGACCTGGTGACGATCGGCAAGGCGCTTGGCTGCGGCATAGGGGTCAGCGCACTAGTAGGCTCCAAAGATTTGATGGCGCATATCGACAATGGCACGGTCAGCCATCTGGGCACACTGAACGGCAACTGTGTAGCGACTGCAGCCGCCTTGGCCACGCTCGAAGAGCTGTCGAAGGAAGGGGTTCATGAACGGCTGGAGCAGATGGGGGATATGCTCGTTGGCGGGATCCGCAAGCTGCTGGCTGAACGCGGCATAGCGGGCATTGTGAACAATGTCGGGCCGGTATTCCATATGATGTTCACGCAAGAGCCGAAGGTTGAAGATTTTGCTTCCTTTAACAAACGCTCTGCCGGCGACTATGTCCGGTTTGCGGAGCTGATGCTGGAGGAAGGCGTGTTAATTCGTCCGAATGGGCTGTGGTACGTGTCGACTGTGCATACAGAAGCCGATATTGAGGCTACTCTCGCGGCGGTCGATCGCGCCCTGGCCCGAATGTAACCGGAGAGGACGTGAGGGCATGCGGCTTCAGGGCAAGGTAGCGCTCATTACGGGGGGCTCCACCGGCATCGGCAAAGCAATTGCGGTACGTTTTGCGCAGGAAGGCGCCAAGGTAGCCATTGCCGGGCGCGAAGAAGCGTTGTTGCAGGAAGCGGTACAAGAAATTTCCGCATTTAGCGAGCATATCTTTTATATCGCTGGCGACGTTCAGTATAAGCAGGATGTGCAGCGCATGATCGATGCGGTCATTGCCCGCTGGGGAACGATTGAGGTGCTTGTCAATAATGCGGGCATCTGCAGTCCGGCGCCGTTTTTGGAAATGGAGGAAGCTGATTGGGATCGTCATATGGCGATCAATTTGAAAGGTACTTTTTTGGCCAGTCAGGCGGCGGCGCGCGAAATGGTGCGTTTAAAGGTAAAAGGCTCCATTATTAATATGTCGAGCGTCAACGGGCTGGCGGCAGAAGGAGACCAGGCGCATTACAATGCGACAAAGGGCGGCATTAATTTGCTGACGATGTCAATGGCAGTTGAATTGGGAGCGCTGGGGATTCGCGCCAATGCACTATGCCCGGGCTTTATCGAGACACGGCTCACTAAGCCGCTGATCGATAATCCGGCAGCAATCGGGCCTTATTTAAAGACCATTCCGATGGGGCGGGTAGGGGTCCCGGAGGAAATTGCTGATAGTGCGTTGTTCCTCGCCTCCGATGATTCGCGCTATATGACGGGGCATTGTATGGTGGTGGATGGCGGTCAATTGATCAAGCTTTCGTAAGTTCTGTTCCAACCAGTCGTATTCAAGCAAAGCGTCAGGGGCAATGGGGGCTCCTGACGCTTTGCTCATTGTGCGGTATATCCGCCGTCGAGCACGACAGCCTGGCCGGTGACGCCGCGAGCTTGCTCGCTGGCGAGAAACAGCGCATAATCGGCTATTTCTTGCGTCTCCAGCAATCTGCGCTGCGGCACCAGCGGGAAGATCACTTCCTCCAGCACCTTCTCCAGCGGCACTTGCCGTGAGTCAGCCAGGTCCTGCAATTGACCGCGTACAAGCGGGGTGTCGACATAGCCCGGGCATAAAGCATTTACTGTGACGCCGTAGGCTGCCGCTTCCAGTGCGGCGACCTTGGTAAGGCCGATTACGCCGTGTTTGGCGCTGTTATAGGCGGCTTTGCCGGCAAAGCCGATCAAACCATTGATTGAGGCCATCGTAAGAATACGGCCGTATCCCTGCTGCTTCATAATGGGCAAAGCGTGCTTGATGGCGATGAACGGCGCTGTCAGCATAATTTTGAGCATGAGCTCGAAGGTTTCGGTTGGAAACTGCTCAAGCGGTGCGACATGCTGCAAGCCGGCATTATTGATCAATATATCCAGCCTGCCATATTGTTGCGTCGTCTTTCCAATCAGCTCAGCAATTTGTTGTTCGGAAGTAACATCGGCAGGGATGCCGATCGCCTGACGACCTTCCTGAACAAGTGTGGAGACAGCCTCCGCGAGCGCTGCAGCATTGCGGTCGGATAGTACGACGGCAGCGCCCTGCCCGGCAAGAGTGCGGGCGATTGCAAGGCCGATGCCTTGAGCCGAGCCGGTTACGATAGCGATACGATTCTCAAATGAAGGATTCTTCATAAAGCTTCACCTCTAAAATGCGTCGATTATAATCTGTTCCGACACGAGAAGCGGCGGCTCAGTCGCTTGTTGAATATCTTCAATCGAATATCCCTCAGCCACTTCGGCAAGCAGCAATCCTTCCGGCGTGACATCGATTACCGCGCGATCGGTAATGATCCGGTTGACGACTTGTTTGCCGGTGAGCGGGAGGCTGCATTGATTTAAAATTTTCGGCTCGCCCAGTTTATTCACATGATCCATTATGACGACTACACGCTTGGCGCCGTGCACGAGATCCATCGCTCCGCCCATGCCTTTCACCATTTTGCCCGGTATCATCCAGTTGGCCAGATCGCCCTCCTGCGAGACTTCCATGCCGCCGAGAACGGCCAGGTCGATATGTCCGCCGCGAATCATTGCAAAGGAGTCGGCACTGCTGAAATAGGAGGCTCCTTGTATTGCGGTCACCGTTTCCTTGCCCGCATTGATAAGATCGGGGTCGACTTCATCCGAAAACGGGTAGGGGCCGATGCCGAGCAGGCCGTTCTCCGATTGCAGGACGACCCGTTTATTTTCTCCGATATAGTTGGCGATCAAGGTCGGAATACCGATGCCGAGGTTGACATAATCGCCATCCTGCAATTCTTTTTCTGCCCGCCGGGCAATACGTTGCCTAATCTGTTGCGGATCCTTCACTTGTCATTCTCCTTTCTGTCTTAAATAGCCATGTCTACTGCCGGGTCGTTAGCCGTTCGATTCGTTTTTGCTGTTCGCCGACGATGAGCTTTTGCACGAAAATGCCTGGTGTGTGGACAGCTTCCGGGTCGAGCTGGCCAATGTCTGCGAGCGATTCCACTTCCGCAATCGTCATTTTGCCGGCAGCGGCCATCATCGGATTGAAGTTGCGGGCGGTTTTGTTATACATGAGGTTGCCTGCACGATCTGCCTTGGCCGCCCGGATTATACTAAAATCGGCTGTCAGCCCGTACTCGAGCAAATAAGTCTTGCCGTTGAAGGAACGGGTTTCGCGGCCTTCCGCCAGCGGCGTGCCGACGCCGGCTGCGGTATAGAAGGCGGGAATGCCGGCCCCGCCGGCGCGGATTCTTTCTGCTAGCGTGCCCTGCGGAACAAGCTCGGCTTCGATCTCGCCCGCTAGTACTTGGCGCTCGAACTCTTTATTTTCACCTACATAGGAAGCGATGATTTTTTTGATTTGTTTATTGCGCAGCAGCAGACCTAGCCCCCAATCATCTACGCCGCAATTGTTGGAAATGACGGTCAAGTCGCGAGTACCCTGTTCGGTCAAGGCGATAAGCAATTGCTCAGGAATGCCGACTAATCCAAACCCGCCTACCATAATCGTCGCGCCGTCCGGGATCAGGCTTACAGCGTCGGTGAATGATGTCAATATTTCCTTCATTCGCACTTCACTCCTTATTCGTTAGATGCCTTCTACCACCGCGGCAATGCCTTGGCCGCCGCCAATGCATAATGCTGTCAATCCATAGCGGACGCTTCTGCTCTGCATCTCATGCACCAATGTAACCAGTGTGCGCGCCCCGCTGGCTCCGATCGGATGGCCGAGAGCGATGGCCCCGCCATTCACATTGAAAATGCCAGGATCATACTCAAATTCGCGTCCATAAGCTAGTGCTTGAGCTGCAAAAGCTTCATTAATTTCAAGCAGCTGCAAGTCATGCATGGCGAGACCGGCTTTGGACAGCGCTTCCTTTGTAGCCGGTACCGGACCGATGCCCATTACGGCCGGGTCTACTCCAGCCGTCGCATGAGCCCGTAATACGGCAAGCGGCTTCAGCCCGAGAGCGGCTGCTTTGCGCTCTGACATGATGACAAGCGCTGCCGCTCCATCATTAATGCCAGAGGCGTTGCCGGCTGTTACAAGGCCGTCCGGCTTGAAGGCCGGGCGCAATTTGGCCAGCTTCTCGACCGTCGTATCCGGACGCGGATACTCGTCATGCATTTGCTGGAGGACGACGCCTTTTTTGGGCGGCAGGTCAACGCTTACAAGCTCATCCGCGAACCTTCCGGCAGCGATCGCTTCCCCAGCTTTACGCTGACTGTCATAGGCAAACCGGTCCAGCTCTTCGCGAGTAAAATGATAGCGCTGACAAAGATTTTCAGCCGTGATGCCCATATGATAATCGTTCGCGGCACACCACAGGCCATCCTGAATCATGACATCGACCGCTTCTTTGTTGCCCATGCGATAACCGGATCTTGCTCCGGGAAGCAGATAAGGCGCTAGGCTCATATTTTCCATACCGCCGGCTATGACGATATCACTGTCGCCGCAGCGGATTGCATTGGCAGCTAATGCGACCGCCTTCAAGCCTGAGCCGCACACCTTGTTGATCGTCATCGCAGATACTTCGACAGGGAGTCCGGCTGCAAGCGCCGCTTGGCGGGCTGGATTTTGACCGAGACCGGCTTGCAGAACATTGCCCATAATGACTTCATCGATTTCCGCGGGCGCAAGAGCGGCCCGCTCGATCGCAGCAGCAATGGCGACTGCGCCGAGCTGCACAGCGGGCGTATTGGCGAATGCGCCGCCAAAGCTGCCGATCGGTGTGCGGACGGCGCTCACGATAACGGGTTGCTGGCTTTGGTTAATCGTCACGCTATTCACTCCTTAGTAGGGGAATTGTTTTTTAAAGCCTGCACTTGCTGCAAGCGTGAATTCATCGTCCTGGCTGCTCCGGCAGGGTCGGGATAACTATAGTAGCCCTGTCCGGTCTTCGCTCCGAGCTCACCTTGGGCAACCTTTTGTTCAATAGCAGCAGGCACGGCTGTATCGTTGCTTAGTTGCGGGAACAGATGGCCGGTTACTTTGCTCCAGATGTCCAGTCCGCCCAAGTCGGCAATTTCAAAGGGACCAGCGAGTGCCCAGCGCAGCCCGATACCTTCTGTAACGGCACGATCAATTTGCTCTGCGTCCGCAATGCCACATTCGAGCAAATAGCAAGCTTCTCTCATTAAAGCGGCCTGCAGGCGGTTAGCGATGAACCCGGGAATGTCCTTGTGCAAAATGATGGGCGCTTTACCACATTCGGCAAGCAGATCGGCAATTTGTTGCAGGATGACCTGCTGTGTCACAGGTAAGCCAACCAGCTCAACAAGTGGAATGATTTGCGGCGGATTGAAAAAATGCGCAATAATCATGCGTGAGGCGAAAGGCTGGCTTTGTGCCAAGGTGTCCAGCGAATAAGTAGATGTATTAGAAGCAACAATCGCATCGTCCTTGATCCACTGCGCTAATTGGCTATACAGTTCTTGCTTGGTTTCCAGCTGTTCCGGAGCGGCTTCAATGATGAATTCGGCATTTGAAACCGCTTTCTCGAGATCGCAAGATAGTTTCAGATTTAGACTGTTGCTGCCAGAAGTTGAACAAATTTGTGAGCGTATCTGCTGCTGGATTGTTTCGTGATTATGATGATCTGGCTCATACAGCGATACGGAATAACCGTGTCTGGCAAATAGCAGCGCAATGCCAAGGCCCATTGTCCCGGCTCCAAGAACGGCAATTTGCTTGATCATGTTCCGGCCTCCTGTAAATGGTTTCTTGCTTCATTGTACACCACTATTTTTATAGGTAAAATACATATATTGAATAACATTTATGCATAAAATTCATATATGAAAGCGAGTGTTCGAAGGTGGATATTCGTCAACTAAGCTACTTTTTGGAAGTAGCGAATCATGCCAGTTTTTCTAAAGCAAGCGAGTCCATTCACCTGTCTCAGCCGACCTTGAGCAAGATGGTCAAAAGCCTGGAGGATGAGCTGGGAGTGGTGCTGCTGAACCGTTCTACCCGAAAAGTAGCTTTGACTGATGCCGGGGAAGCGGTTCAATTGCATGCCCAACTGATTTTGAATGCTGTGCAGCATTTGCGAGCGGCGGTAGCCGATCTCACCGAGATGCGCGCAGGGCGATTTTCCCTGGGCTTGCCGCCCGTTATCGGCTCCAGCTTTTTTCCGAAAGTGATTGCGGAATTTAATAAACGATACCCGGATATTCGCATTCAACTTATTGAAGAAGGCGGCAAGCGCATTGAGCAAATGCTGCTGGAAGGCGCGATTGATCTTGGGGTTATAGTGTTGCCGGCGGATGAGCGCCTATTCGAAATCGTTCCGATTGTTGAACGTCATTTGAATCTGGTGACACACCGATCTCACCCGTTAGCAGGGAAAACAAAAGTGCGGTTAAGCGATTTGCAGCATGAGCCGTTTATTTTGTTCCGTCAGGAATTTAATTTGCACGACAGGGTTAAGGAGGCTTGCATTCAGGAAGGTTTTGAACCGCATATTGCTTATGAAAGCACGCAATGGGATTTTATTTATGAGCTGATTTCTGCCAACCAAGGCATCTCGCTGCTGCCGGAAACGATTTGTGCCAAGCTGGATAAAAAGCAGGTTCGAGTAGTACGTACAGTCGATCCGCCGATTCATTGGGATTTGGCTATTATATGGAAGAAAGACGGATATTTATCACATGCTGCTAAAGGCTGGGTCGATTTTGCCAAGCAAGTATTTGGGGAGACGGGTGGGGGCTTAACATAACAAATGTGCTATATGGACAAGATTGAAATGAAGTAGTGTATCATATTTAAAGTGATATTCTGTGAATAAGCGTACAAATTGAATTAAATATGTTGCAATATATTGTGATATACTTTATATTTATGATGTACTTATTTGCGGGAGGGAATGGGATGGAAGTCGCGTTGAGCGGTACAGGCAGAATCGGACGATTATTTCTTCGCAAAGTATTTATCGAAAATTCACCGGTCGTGAAGGTGACAACAATTAATACTTCAGCATCTCCTGCGCTATTAGCGCATCTGTTGCAATATGACACGGTCCATGGTTATTGGGCGGCGGAAATAACAGAATGGGAGCAGGGTATTGTTGTTAACGGCCAGCCAATACGTCTTGTGTCGCAGCGCTCGCCGGAGCTGCTTGACTGGCAGGAGCGCGGCAGCCCGCTCGTTATTGATGCAACCGGCAAATTCAATAATCGGCAAGGCGCGCAGCAGCATATTGCGGCCGGGGCGCGTGCAGTGCTCATAACAGCACCGGGGCCGGATCTTGATTTAACCGTCGTCATGGGCGTCAATGAAGGGCAATATGACCCTGAACAGCACCAGCTTGTGTCTGCAGCTTCTTGTACGACCAATTGTCTCGTGCCAGTGCTCGACATTATGGATCGCGCCTTCGGCATAGAACAAGGATGGATGACGACGGTCCATGCCTACACCAACGACCAAAATCATCTCGACAACTCCCATGCAGATTTAAGGCGCGCGCGTTCCTGCACGCAATCGATTATTCCGGCCTCGACAGGCGTTCGCAAAGCGTTATCCGGCGTGCTGCCGCATTTGGCCGACCGTGTTCAGGGTCAGGCTGTTCGAGTGCCTACAGCAGATGTTTCCTTGCTGGACTTGCAATTGCAGCTGCAAAAGCCGGTTATTTCCGTAGATAAACTGCAGGAAGTGTTCCGGGAGGCAGCAAGCGGTGCATATCGGCACTATGTCGGCTATAATGAGCTGCCGCTTGTATCGGCCGATTATATCGGCAATGACAAATCCGCGACAGTAGATGGTTTAAGCTTTATGGTGAACCGCGGACAAGTAAAGCTGATGGCCTGGTACGATAATGAATGGGCATATGCTTGCCGCGTGTTTGATTTAGCTGCGTACATGATTGCAAGGATGAAGGGGGAAGATGGCGGGAATAAAGGACAGTCGAGCCTGCTGTTTCAAAAACTAGGATAACCCATTGAACGGAAAGTCATGCGTGTTTGCGGCGAGTCAGCCCTAGCACGTGTGACTTTCTTTGTTTTGTTGCGAAAACAGTTGACGTCATAAGTGAGAATCGTTATCATATACATGTGGAGATGAGAATAATTATCATTGGGATTACATATATAGCATGGTAAGGTGAAGGGAGACGGTTCGACAATGATTCGGTTAACGACGTCCGGCTTGAATATCGGTTATGAAGAAAGACTAATTGTAGAAGATTTGAATGTAGCGATTCCTCAAGGCAAAATCACCGCATTGGTTGGGGCTAATGGCTCCGGCAAGTCGACAATCTTAAAAACGATGGCGCGGCTAATGTCGCCCTCTGCCGGTGCAGTGTTGCTGGATGGCAAATCGATTCACAAGCAATCGACGCGTGAAGTGGCCAAACAGCTGGCAATTTTGCCGCAAAACCCGACTGCGCCGGACGGATTGACCGTCTCAGAGCTTGTCTCCTACGGCAGATTTCCTTATCAAAAAGGCTTCGGCTCTTTAAACAAAGATGATCGTGCGATTATTGAATGGGCGATTGATTCGACAAGAATGTCCGAGTTTGCAGACCGGCCTATCGACCAATTGTCCGGCGGTCAGCGGCAGCGGGCATGGATTGCAATGGCGCTTGCTCAGCAGACCGATATTCTGTTTCTTGATGAACCGACAGCTTTTCTGGATATGGCGCATCAGCTTGAAGTGCTGGAGCTGCTGCAGGAGCTTAATGTGAATTCCGGCCGGACGATTGTTATGGTTGTCCATGACTTGAATCATGCCTCCCGTTATGCAGGGCATATGATTGCGATTAAGAAAGGGACGGTAGTCGGAGAAGGCAGTCCGGAAAATGTAATGACCAAAGAAATATTGCGCAAAGTGTTTGGCATTGAAGCGGATATTATTGCCGATCCGCGGACAGGCGTGCCGCTCTGCTTGCCGTATTCGCTTTCTGAATTAGATTCTGGACGTCCGGCAACGGCTTCCCAGGATGCGGCTGCCATGCCGATGAAGGCCGCTGTAAGCGGCTAAGCGCAAGGGAAAAAGAGCCGTGATTCTCGGGCGAACACGGCTCTTAAAATTATTTGAAGAATTTCAAAAAAACATTTGCAATTTGTTTTTAAAGATGATATATTATTACTTGTCGCTACGATAGATCGAAAGTGAATAACAAAATGCGGAAGTGGCTCAGCGGTAGAGCATCGCCTTGCCAAGGCGAGGGTCGCGGGTTCGATTCCCGTCTTCCGCTCCATTATAAGTGCCCTTAGCTCAGCCGGATAGAGCGTTTGACTACGAATCAAAAGGTCGGGAGTTCGAATCTCTCAGGGCACGCCATTCTTTAACTGAATAGCGCAATTTGTTTACGGGACGTAGCTCAGCTTGGTAGAGCACCTGGTTTGGGACCAGGGGGTCGCATGTTCAAATCGTGTCGTCCCGACCATCAAATTTGCGGGTGTAGTTCAATGGTAGAACTTTAGCCTTCCAAGCTAATAGCGTGGGTTCGATTCCCATCACCCGCTCCATAATCAAAACCTTCAGAAAGCCTTGTATATCAAGGCTTTTTTTGTGTAGTTTCGGAGGAAGGGGGGGATGGGAAACGGAGGATGCTGGCGCTTTAAGCCGGGCATATCTTAGTGTTTGCTATGACCTAGATCTGACTTGCAAGGTTTTGATGTCGACTCCATTCTGGAGGTCAGCGTCGCGAATGCGTGTCAATATCAATAATTTCAATTTCTCCAAATCTGCTTCGGTAAAGCGCAAGCTTTTTAATATTGTAACTGTCACCTATGCCGATTCCCCCACATCGTTTGTCAATTGTGTAGCTTCCTTAAGGATAAATTGCAGATGCTGATGAAGGCGAGTAAATCATTTCTCTCGCGCTCCGCTTAAGCTGCTTCCCCCAGTCACCAAATCAAACGGTCTCTTCTACATCACCCCGATGTAGACCCTACAGTTTACACAAACTTCTTGACGCTACCTATCAGTCCTTTTATTTATTATATTTAATCCTCTATTAGCGACTAATTTACTGATTGCAAGCTTTTTGTCCTCCTTATTTTTTAAGTTTCTTGTGATTATAAACCTTGCTAAATAATCGAAGCCAATTCCTACAAGGGTTGCTTGAAAAGAATTAGTCAAGGCTCAAGATCCTGAAAGGAGCGTGGGTCTACGCAGGGAGCTTTAAATTGACCATGGCCTCGATATCGGCTTCAAGCGCCGCATCCCTCAATCTCATCATAATCCCTCTTTCGATTTGAGACTCCTCGAGTGTACCCCGACGGCCTCAATTCCTATGATGAACTGCCCGTTTGTCACTATCAACGGACATTTCTTTAGAAAAGATCACCTGTTTTGAGCGATGATGTGCTACTCTCCCAGGTCTCTCGAAACTCCTCAAAAAAGGAGCACCGATCAAAGGAAATGTCAATTGAAGTTCGGGAACGCGGTATTGCATCATTAATAGTAGTCAACATGACAAGCAAGGAGGTGAATAGCAATGAGTGCAACGAGCCCTGCAACCCGGAATCCCGCCAAACGCGACACATTTCGTCAGGGACTCCTCCGATTCCGGAAAGAGGCGTTCTTTCAATACATGGCGTTGATGGGCGGCGTCTTCCTGCTTGTCTTCAGCTATCTGCCCATGTTCGGCATCGTTATGGCGTTTCAGGATTTCGACCCTGCTAAAGGCTACATATTCAGCCGGTTTGTCGGCTGGTATCATTTCCGCATGCTGTTCAGCGACGACGCTTTCTGGCTGTCCGCCCGCAACTCGGTCATTCTGAGCGTGGCGAAATTCATGCTGACGTTCATAAGCCCGATTATCCTGGCGCTTCTCCTTAACGAGCTGAAGCCGACCCTCTTCAAGAAGTTCGTGCAGACCGCCAGCTATTTGCCTTATTTCATCTCCTGGGTCGTTATCGCGAGTATGGCCACGACGTTCTTCAGCGGAGGATCAGACGGCATTCTGAATCCGCTCCTGATCAAGCTCGGCATGCTGAAAGAGGCCATTCCGTACTTGACATATCCGGGTTACTACCAAGTGATTACCGTTCTGCTCGACGTGTGGAAATTTACAGGGTTCTCCGCCATTATCTACATCGCCGCGATGGCCGGCATCGATAACGAGGTGATTGAAGCTTCGATCGTCGACGGAGCGACCCGCTTCCAGCGCGTCTACAAAATTACGCTCCCGATGATTCAGAATACGATCGTTGTGCTCTTGATTCTTGGCATCGGCTCCATGTTCACTGGCGGGCTCGGCGGCTCCAACTTCAACTATGGATATTTGCTAGGTAACACGTTGAACATGAGCGCTTCCGATGTAATGGACACGTACATCCTGCGCATGGGCTTGCAGCTCGGCCGTTTCTCGTTTGCTGCGGCTGCCGGCTTGCTGTTGTCTACGATCAGCTTGATTCTGGTCTTCCTCGCGAACTGGGTGGCCAAGAAAATCGATCGTGACGAGCAGGCCATTTTCTAAACCGTTTCAACGTAGCAGGGGGGAAAGACGTGAAAAAAAGCCTGGGAGAAAAAATAGCGGATGTCGTGATCTATGCGGTGCTGATAATGATTCTGATCGTAACACTGTACCCGTTCTACAATAGCCTGGTGCTGTCGTTCAACAACGGTCACGATTCGAACCTGGGCGGCGTGTACTTCTACCCGCGAATATTCACGCTGGAGAACTACCGCCGCGCGATGGATAACAGCCTCATGGGCGGCGCCATGATGGTAACAGTTGCAAGAACGCTCATCGGCGCCGTGACGAGCGTTCTGTTCACGGCTGCGGTGGCCTACGGGCTGTCGAAACAAGACTTGATGTTCAGACGGACGTATATCGTGATCGGTATCATTACGATGTACTTCAGCGGAGGTATTATCCCGTTCTACTTCGTGCTGAAGTACTTGGGACTCTTGAATACGTTCATGGTCTTTATCATTCCTTCACTATTAAGTTTCTGGAATGTCATCCTGTTCATGTCCTTCTTTCGCACGATCCCGGCTCCGCTACTGGAGTCCGCGCGAATCGACGGGGCTTACGAAGTGTTCATTTTCGCCAGGATTGTGCTTCCTTTGTCTGTTCCGATCATTGCCACTATCACGCTCATGAACGGCATCGGGCAGTGGAGCTCCTGGTTCGACTCGCAGTTCTTCACCACGAGCCCAAACCTCAAGACGTTGCAGCTCATTCTCTATGAGATTATCGCGCTCGCGGCAGGACAGGAGCGATTGAAACAACAGCTCGGCATTACGAATGACACGGCAGCCTATACCATCGAATCGGTTCGTTACGCCACAATGATGATTTCGATCGGACCTGTCATTCTGATCTACCCTTTTATTCAGAAATACTTCGCCAAAGGCATGCTGATCGGGGCGGTCAAAGGTTAAAAACATTCGGCCAAAGGGGAATTCCGCAACATTCAAACTATCGAGGGGGCTGTTCCATGAGCAATCGAAAACGTTTATTGTCGAGTATAACCGTTGTGCTTTTACTGAGTTCCGTATTAAGCGCTTGCGCGAAAGAGAACAACGGTCCCAACGCCAGCTCCACGACAAGCTCCACGGAAAGCGCTGGTTCCAGCGGCAGCAATGCCAGAAATCCGATCGAGCTGGGGCTCTTCTACAATGGAGCTTGGTATACTTTCCCTGAGTGGGGCTCCAATACGATCTCTCATATGATTACGGAGAAAACCGGCGTCTCGTTGAAATTCACCAAACCGAACGCCGACGACAATCAGCAATTCAATCTGATGATTGCCAACCGCGATTTGCCCGACTTCGTCGTGAACGATATGAAGAACCCGACCTATAAAAAAGCGATCGATGCCGGCCTCTTTGAAGACTTGGGTCCGCTTATGGACCAGTATGCGCCGGAGCTGAAGCAGCGGATGGGCGACGATTACTGGAAAATGAACGCGGCGGCGGACGGCAAAAATTATACGATCAACAGCGCGGAGATCCGGCCAAGCAATCTCGACAGGTTCTTGCCGGTCGGTCCGTGGAATCCTGCTCCGCTTATCCGGCAGGACATCTATGAAGCGCTGGGCAAGCCGAAAATCGATACGCCAGACGATCTGTACAATGTCCTTCTGCAGGTGAAAGAGAAGTATCCGAAGATTTCGCCGCTGGTCATCGGCAATTCGAAGTTTCCGTTTACCGCGCAGCCCTTCGGCTATGAATTCTTCCTGGCCAGCTTCGGCGTCGAGATGTATTACGAGAAAGACAACAAGCTGTATGCGAATTATAAAAATCCGAAATACCTGGATGCGCTCAAATGGCTGAACAAGCTGTACACCAGCGGAATTATTACCCGCAACGACATTGCACTGACCGATGAACAGCGCAAATCCATTATCGATTCGGGTAACGTCTTCTATCAAGTAGGTTCGGTCGGGACAGGCTACCAGTCCCCGGAGAACGACAAGAGCATCAAATATGTGTACGCTCCGATGTTTCCCGACGCTACGATTTTGCAGCAGGATAGTATCGGCTGGGCGGGATGGTCCATCTCGAAGACATCGAAGCACAAGAAAGAAGCGATCCAGTTCATGTCCTACATGATGTCGGACGAAGGTGAGAAGCTGACACACTTCGGCATCGAGGGCAAGGACTGGAAGATGGACAACGGCACGCCCGTGAGAACTGACGAGTATTACGCGAACATCAAGAACGATCCGGAGTATGCGGAGAAACTGGGCATGGGAGCCTACTGGTTTAACCTCGACCTCTACGACCACTGGATAGAGGGCGGCGAGATGAAGAAAAATCCGGAGCAGAAAGAGGCGCTGGATCTGTATTTGCCGCATAAAAATCTGAAGCTGTACATGTTGAGTATTGAGCCAGGGCCGGAGACGGAAGAAGCGACGATTCTGGCGAAGGCGACCACCGATTTCAACACAGCATTCCCGACCTTCCTGATGGCGAAAGACGAGGCGGAGTTGGAACAGCGCTACGCCGATTTTATCAAGAAAATGGATGATATGGGCGTGCCAAAACTGGAGGCGCTGTGGAGCGAGAACGCCGACAAGATGAGAAAATCGTTGAATATGTAACCGGATGAACCATCCAACGCGAGCTGCCGATTTCTTCGGCGGCTCGTTGCCATCAAAACCGTTCCTGTCCTATTGCAGTCTTCCCTTGTAACACCTTTGTCCAGCTGTCATAATAAAGCCATAGGTAAACGCTTACAATTAAAACAGACTCCTGCGAGAGAGACGAAATAATGAAACCAAATCAAAACGGGAGGTTGAACAATGAATGCCGCGACAAAAAAAGTTGCCGTCATTCTGACTACGGTGCTCACCATGGCATGGCTGCTCGGCGCGTGCTCGAACAATAACGGCAGCGGCAACGGATCAGAAGCGGGAGAATCCGCGCAAGCGGGCGAGAAACAGGACGTTACGTTAAGCATGCTGATTGATTCGTCCAACCACGAGCAGAATACGAGCATTATCAATCAGGCTGCCGAGCTTGCGAGCAAAAACAGCGCGAAGTACAACATCAAAGTGCGAATTAATAGGATTCCATACACGGATATGGATAAAAAAGTGGACTTTCTGGCGGTAGGCCACAACTTGCCCGATCTGGTCACCTCGGGGCCGAAGCAGGTGTGGATGAAGCGGGGATTGCTCGCCGATCTTACGGACTGGTTCAACCGATCGCCGTTAAAGGACGATTACATGTACGCCAGTTTGCTGGAAGAGGGCAAAAACGGCGGCAAGCTGTATGCGGTGCCGAATGAAGCGAACTCCATCTTCCTCATCTACAACAAGGATTTGCTGAAGAAAGCCGGCATCGAAAACACCGACTTTACTTCCGTCACTTGGGACGAATGGCTGGCGATGTTGGAGAAAATCAAGCAAGCCAAGCTGAAAGCAAAGAATGGCAATGAGGTTAAAGGATTCACTTTTCGCATCAGCACTTATGAATCGGCTCCTTTCATATTCAGCTCGGGCGGCGAATTTTTCTCGCAGGACGGCACGGAAGCTCTCTTCGATAGTCCGGAAGCAGTTGATGGGCTGGAAAAATTAAAGAGTCTGGTTACGAACGGCTACGCGGACAAGCCCGAAACAGACTATGCGAACTGGATGAGCGTCTTCTTCAACGAAAACGCGGCGTTCACGATCACCGGAGGCTGGTCGCTGTCTTCCTTCAAGAATGGCGGTCTGGATCTGAATAAACTAGGCTACTCCACGGTTCCGAAAATGAAAACCAGCACCTCCATCTTCGGTCCCGGACTCTCGTTTTCTATCTTCGATTCCAGCAAAAACAAAGAAGCAGCCCAGGAGTTTCTTACAGCGATGTACTCCACAGACATCTACAAGCAATGGTTGGAGCTCACGTCCGGCATTCCGGTTCTCAAATCGTTGTTGGACGATCCGCAATTCGCGGGCAATCCGATCAAGAATGTGCTCTCGAATCAATTGAACGACATCAAACCGATTCATTCGGACAACTCCTCAAGCTTCTGGGATCAGTACGATCGGCTACTGGAGAAGGTTATTCTGACGAATGCGGATATCGCAGCGGAACAGAAGGCGCTACAGAACGTCATCCAAAAGGAAATTTTCGACAATTTAAAGTAATCCGGAGCGGGGAGAGGCTGTCGCCTTCTTCCGCCTCGTTAGGAGGCATTGGCGAATTGGCTTTAAGAGGCGCGAGAGTTGGCAGGCTTATTTATTGACCGGCCCCGTCTTCCTGCCCTTTTCTTGCAGAAAGGAATCACGCAGGTTTATATGACTACTGGAATCAAATAGCGTGTGTTATACTGGGGCAACCACCGGACAATGAAAGGATGGTGCGGTCCCGTGCTGAACTCGATGCGCAGCAGGATGGTATTTCTCGTATTGCTAATGAACTTGGTGCTGACGGCTGCCGTCGCGCTGGTCACCTTGCAATACAATTTCATGACAACCAAGCGTACAGCGGAGCGGTATAACCGTCAATTGGCCTACGATACGATGGAATCGCTGGACATCAAGAACAAGAAGTACGGGGAAGTTTCTCTGCAAATCCTGACAAGCCCGCTCTTGCAGGAACGACTGCCGGGGATGCTGGAATCGGATCCGTCCGGCTCCGAAAGCCTCGTTTTCAAATCCGAGCTGATGAATTTTTTAAACCAATACTATTACACTTCCGATGAAATCGAAAGTATCCGTGTTTGGTTCGGTCATGACAAAGTCATCTCTGTCGGGCAGCCTCCGCTCAAGAACAATGGCCGTTACGAAGACCAGAGCGGATACCGGCTGGCCAGAAAGAGCTCGACGCTTTTGGCCTGGATTGCCAACCCGAACGGCACGTTGTCGCAATGGCACATCATTTCCCAATCCCAGAACAAGCAGAATCGATCGAGCAACATATCCAACCAGGTCATTGGAGCTGTGGAAATCAATATGAAGCCGGACCGGCTGCTGGAAAGCACGGAGAAACTGAAAGTGATTCCGGGTGTCCGGTTCAGTTACTTCAATCAGGAGCAAATGTTGCTTTTTTACTATTCCGGGCAGAATGACGTCGGTGACGAGGAACTGACGGCCATTCTTGCGAATTTCAAAAACAGCGGCAGAAGCGAGGAGTCCTTTCAACGGCAGTCGTACCGCTTCTTTGCCGAGAAATCTTACCTGAACATGTATCTGGTCATCTCATATCCTATCGAGCGTTTTTCTCAATATGTCTTGGTCGCGGGCGCCCAGATCGCGATGATTGCCATCGTCATCCTGCTCATCTCCATTCTCGGGGTGCTGTATATATCGAACATGACGACGAGGCCGCTGAAAACGGTATTGCAAGGCATCCGGGCATTCGGCGAAGGATCCCTCGGCATAAGAATCCCCGCGACCAACGTCAGGGAGATCGACATGATCGGCAACGGGTTGAACCGAATGGCGAAACAAATCGAGAACTTGCTGAGAGACCGGGTCCGGTACAAGCAGATTGAGCATCAACTGGAGTTGAAGAGCAAGCAGGCCGAATTGCGGGCGCTACGAAATCAGATCAATCCCCATTTCCTGTTCAATACGCTGCAGTCGATCCACTCCGTCGCGATTCGCAAGACGGGCGCCGAGACCGAAATCAACCAAATGATCATCCATTTGTCCAAGCTGCTGCGTGAAAGCATCTACAATATCAAGAACGTCATTTACGTCGAAGAGGAATTGAACAACCTGTGGGCTTACGTCGAGCTTCAGCGTTACCGATTCGGAGACCGCTTTCAGGTCAAATGGCAGATTGACTACCGGTCCTTGAACTATAAGGTGCCCTGCCTGATTTTACAGCCGATTATGGAAAATGCCATACAGCATGGCGTATTTCACGCTGACAAAGAGGTTGTCCGGATCGTCGTGGACAGCGAGTTCTGCGGCGGGGAATGGAGACTGACGATCGAAGACGACGGTTGCGGCATGGACAAGCATACGCTGGAAAGGCTGCTGTACAGGCTGCGCGAGGGAGCCGGCGATCCGGCACCGGACAAAGGAGGCGTCGGGTTATATAACACGCACAACCGCCTGCTGCACGAATTCGGTCATCGGTACGAAATGGAGATCGTTAGTGAGCCTGACCGGGGGACCCGGGTTCGCATTCGCATCCGATTCGACGACGAAACACAATTATGAGGAAGGGGGCAAGAGGCTGTGTTCGAGGCGCTCATCGTAGACGACGAAAAAATGATCAGGGAGGACTTGCAGACGCTGATCCGCTGGCAGGATTACGGATTCTCGTCGGTAAAGTCAGCACGGCACGGGCTTGAAGCGATGCAGCTTGCGGAGGAGGCTAAGCCCGATCTGGTCCTCGCGGATATCAACATGCCCAAGATGAACGGAATCGAGCTCATTCGTGCCTTGCGCGAGCAAGGGTATCGGGGTCATTTCATCGTGATTACTGCGCACGGCGAATTTGAATATGCGCATCAAGCGATCACTTACGGCGTCAAAGAGTATATCCTCAAGCCGATCGACTTCGGCAAATTGAATCTGGTTATTGGGCGCATTGCCGAGAAGTTGAACGAAGTAAGGAACAGCGGCAAGGAAGCGCAATTCGTGGTGCGATCCGCAAACTTCATCCACGATTTGCTGCAAGCCGCCGGTTCTCTCCGAAGGGAAGACGCACAGCAAGTGATCGACCGGATTTTCGAGCTGCAGGCGGAACTGGGACAACCGCTGCACGCGATGGTTTCTGTGCTGCAGAACGCGATCGTACAGGCGGAAACGGCGCTGAACGACCGTAATCCGGTCTATTACGCCTCGAAGCAGTCCGTGTTTCTCGATCTTATGGCCCGTTTGAAGGAGTGCCGCTCGCAGCAGGAAGTTCGGATATTGTTCGATCAGTTCGGTGCGCATATTTCCGACTTTTACGAGATGCTGGGCGCGATGGAAGGCGTGGGAGCGTTTAACCAGTTCAAGCGGCTGATCAAGGAGCACCTGTCCGATGATATTTCGTTGGAATGGCTCTCTCAGCGCGTCCATATGAGCGCGAACTATCTTAGCGTCGTGTTCAAGAAAGAAACGGGCGAAAATTTCAACGAGTATGTTATCCGGGAAAGAATGCTCTGCGCGAGAACGATGCTGCTGCAGCGGGACCAAAAGATCTACGAGATCGGCGCCCAGGTCGGATATGCCAATTACCGCAGCTTCAGCCGGGCCTTTCAAAACTATTTCGGCTGTTCGCCCAGCGATTTTCGCGACAAATACGGTAAGGGGTAAAGGCGCAATGTATCAGAAAGTGCAAGTAAAGCTGCTCAGCCTGTTGGCCACGCCGATTCACGAAGCGCTGCGTAAACTTGTTAGCGGGATTTCCTTAGCCAGCTTGAAAGAATGTTTGAGCGGGAGCGCCTGGGCGCTCTCTTTTTCTTTTGAATTCGACTCTCTCGCGCGTTAATAGCAAGCCGATGTCCGAACCGCTTGAAATGTTAACGAATTGTCATGCTTTCTAAAGAAATGTCAATTGAAGCCGAGCGCCGAGGGTGCGATCATAAATGTATCCGCTTTCAAATTAACGAAAGGAATGTGAGAGTATGGGATCAAAGTACGCCATTAAAAGAGGGGGAAGGGGCAAGAAGGCGCTGGCCGTATGGTTGGCCGCACTAGTGGCCGTGAGCGGAATCGCGTTCTCGGCGCCGAGCAAGGCTGCAGCGGTGGTAACGCCGGGCGCGCCGGAAGTACGGCTGACCGCGACCGCGATTACTGCATCCTCCAGTAAGGCCGGTCACAGGCCCGAGCTGGTACAAGACGGGCTGTTCAATGATGAAGCCAAGAGCTGGATACCGGCTGCGAGACCGACGGCGTCGGAACCGCAATGGATCCTGTTCGACTTCGGGCATTCGGTGCGCGTAGGAGCGCTGGAAGCGGCAGTCACTTCGAACGAGGGGCCGAAATCATACGCGATCCAGATTTCGAGCGATGGAACCCGGTTTCGCACCGTGGCGACGAAAAGCGTTAAAAGCAGCAGAACATTGTTCAGTTCCTGGGATGCTGTGGAAGCTCGGTACGTCAGGCTGTACATCACGGACAGTTTCGGGGACGACAGCGCCATCAACGAGATTACGGTCTATCCGGACATGCTTCCGCATCGCGTCGGCGTTCTATCGTGCTTTCCGGACATGAACAACTTCGGCGACAAAGGGTTCGACTCCTTGCGCGCGCAGCACCAGCAGTTGGCCAATGTATGCGTCAGCGTAGCCGACCCGGGCAGTCCCGGCATCAACATAATGCCGGAGCTCATTGACAACACCAAATTCCCGAATGGCATATCGGCCCAGGACGCGGTGGCTTACGTCAGCGACCCCACCCACTATTCATGGAGTTATGCGGATCCGTTTGTCAATCGGTTTGTCGATAACGGGCTCGATATTTGGCTCGGGTTTCAAGGGATCACCAAACGCGCCTTCCCGGATTTCTATTCCGATATCATCGATGAATCGGGCAGAAAGATCGAACATCGGGACTTTTTCAACGAGACGAGCAATCGGACCATCATTGAAATCGCCAAGCAGACGGTACGACACTTCGACAGCAATCCATATGTCCGGATGTTTTCCATCCTCGGCCCGGGATGGTTCGGCGGTATCGAATACTATTCGGGCAGTAACCCGGAGCTGCTGGCCGTTTACAGCGACAGCGCCCAGCGCAATTTCAGGCAGTGGCTCGCGAGAAAGTACGGTACGGTCGCCAAACTAAATGAGGCGTGGGGCAAACAGTACGGCAGTTTCGACGAAATCCTGTCTCCGCTGCCAAACCGGACGAACGCGAACGCGGTGGACAGCCGACCAGAATGGGCGGACCTGATGTTCTGGAAGATCGAATATATGGACAAGTACATCGCAGACTATATGGCCGCCATCCGCTCGGTCTCGGACAAACCTATCCATGTGGAAGTCGACGGAGGATACCAGAGCGCGCCGATGGAAACCGGGGAAAGCATGGGCAAGATTGCGCGGGATATTAGCAAATACGACAACGTCATCCTGGGCAACAGCAACCTGGACGCGCCGTACGGCGTGGCGCACTACACGGCCACTGCGAAATTTTACAAACTGCAGGGCTCGATGGACGATACGGCCCAGCCTTCTGGGAAGGTGCATTCCGACAACGCGTTCAACTTTTTAAGCCGCGGCGCGGGTACGCTGGAGCACTCCGCGCTCGGCTGGGACTACGGCGAATTCAACGATTCTAGGGGCAAATGGGATCCAAGTGGCGAGTATGCGGGTAACGATCTGTACCGCTATACGAAAGACAACGCCAAGAAGTTCAGAGAGATCAATCCGAAGCCCTCAGGGTCGGATGTGCTCATTTTCAATCCGTGGTACGCCAATCTGTTCAGAAAGGGCTACGACCGAAACGACCACAATTTCATTTTTGACGCCGATCACGGCATTTCCTGGTACGGCTCGGCTTTCGCGAGCTGGACGCATTACCTTGATTCGCCCGACCTGATGGACGACTTCCCGATTGAAGACGGTGCGCTCGCGAACTATAAAGTTTTCATCAGTCCGAACATGGACTTGACGCTGACTTCCGACAAAGGGGAGGAACGGATCAAGGACTGGGTCAACAAAGGTGGGGCTTTCGTAAGCTTCGGCAAGGACAGCTTCAACTACCGTCTGAACCTGGACACGCAGCGCGTGACGGGCAGCGAGGACGTCAGCGCGTGGATGATGGGCATGTCGGGCGGAGCGGAGGCGGCGGAACGGGTAGGGACGAAAGTCAAAGTGTCGGCGAACGCCCCGGCGTGGCTCAAATCCCTGGCTCCGGGACAAACGGTCAGCGTCAGCCTCGACGGTCCGTCGCAAGGCAAGGCTTTTAAACGGCTCGTACCCGGCGCGGTGCCCGTGCTTGAAGACGAGGGCGGCAACGTCATCATGTCGGAGCTGAAAGTAGGCAAGGGCAGCGTGCTGTTCAGCACCCTTCCCGTCGCGAACAACGCGATGTTCAAAGACACGTTTATGAGCCGCTTGCTATCCGATTACGCAGATTCCCGCGGCATCAAGCGGACCGTTACTTTCGATCCGGATAAATTTCACGTTGTGGATGCTGGTGAAGACGCATACAGCGGCAAACAGGTGATCGAGGTGGCCAGAAACGCGGCCGCAAGCGCGAACGATGTCCTGGTCATCAAGCATGCCCCGTCCCTGGACAATGTTGACGCGATTATCGATCTCAATTGGGAAAAAGACAGCTTGATCCACTATACCTTCAAGCCTGGGAAAGCATTCGTTTACGTACCGAGTCCGGAAGGGGCCATCACCGGTTCGGCCACGATCGAAGAGGCCAATGGCAAGCAACTGATCACGCTGGACCTGGGTAACCGCTACGCGATCCAAACGATTGCGCTCGATGCGGAACACCGGATGGAAGGCTTAACCTTCGATAACGGAACTTACGGCACCGGCTGGAAAACCGCAGCGTCCGCTTTTGGAAACGCGCCCGTACAAGCGGCGAACGGTGAATATATGGCGAATTCGTCAGGAGGAGCGGGATCGCTGGGTAAAATCTCCAGCAGCCTGTTCACGGTAACGGACGATGTGCTCGCGTTCCGCTCCTCGGGTTATAAAGGAGCAGTATCCGAGGCCAAGCCGCCGGAAACACCGCCCAAGCTTATCGCAGGCTTCGAGACCGGAGACTGGAGCGAACTGGCCTATATCGACACGAACGTGTTCGGCAGCGCTCCCGCGACCGACGGAGCTGGATGGGTCAAGGATTGGGGCGGACACTACGCCGCCTCGTCGATTGGCGGACAATTGAAGGGCAGGCTCCAAACCAAAAACTTCGTCATCGATCGGCCGACGCTGACGTTCAAAGGTGCGGGCTGGAACGGCATATCTTACGACACTGGCCCTTGGCCGTATCCGCTGAACAATAGGTTCTATTTGAAGGATGCGGAGACCGGTCAGGTGCTGATCGAGCAAGCGCCCGAAAACCAGAGAGGCGACAGCGACATGTTTAGGAGCTACGCCTGGGATGTTTCGGCATACGCCGGACGCGAAGTCTATTTCGAAATGGTGGACGCGGTAGGTGCTGAAGAAGCTGCGCAGTACGGCGGAGGCTTCGATTGGCTGGCGGTCGATGACATCATGCTGACCGGCGAGCCGTTCGATGCCCCGGTTCTACCGACCGGATTCAACGCTTATTACTTGAAAGCCGTGGACGGGACCGTTTTGCGCATCGCCTACCCGCCGGATAACGACGGGATCGGCCAAGTGGCATGGGACGTATCTAACCTGAAGGGCAAACAGGTTTATTTCGAAGCGGTACAAGGCAACGACAGTACGGAGAACGGGTGGTTTGCTTTCGGAAATCTCTTCGGATACAACAACAAAGACCATATAGAGGATCCTTATTGGTCGTTCGAGTCCGGCACCTATGACGGCTGGGAACGTACTGGCAACGCATTTCCGGCCGAGCCGAACTCGGTGAAGATGGGCAGGCCGCTTGGCACGGACAACGGCAAGTATTGGGCGGACTCGTTGGTGAGCGGCGAGAATGCGACAGGTACGCTCACCTCGAAAGCGTTCGTCATCGAAAAACCGTTTTTGACCTTCCTCGCCGCCGGTTGGAATGGACAAGACGGTTGGGATCCGCCTAAAAACTACTACGAATTGATCGGTCAAGGTGGTGAGCGTCTTCGCATCGCCACGCCGCCCGGCATGGAATCCCAGCCCTTGAACCAATTCATCAAACGGTTCTGGGACGTCTCGGATCTGGTCGGCCAGACGGTCCGGTTTCGCATGGTCGACGGAGATACCGCCAGCGGCTACGCTTGGTTGGCGTTGGACAGCATCACGCAGGAGGACAACTTCAACTTCGAGTGCGGCTGCTATACGACATGGACGACGACAGGAACAGCATTCGGAAGCGCGCCGTCGGGCGTTGCGGAGCATCCGGAAACCGTAGGCGCAAGAGGTTCGAAATGGGAGGATTCCCGTGCCGGTGGAGTCGGCGCCGTCGGCACGATCACGAGCGTCCCGTTTACGCTCAGAGCGGACTTTGTTCGATTCCTCGCAGCCGGATATGGCGACAACGGGAACAATTATTACCGACTTGTGGGCGAGGATGGAAACGAAATCGGAAGGACAGCGCCGCCCGACGATTCTAGCTTTAAGATGCTGACGATTGATGCCGCGGGGCATGCAGGCAGCAAGGTGCGCTTTGAAGCGGTGGACGGCAGCGCCGATGCGAGCGTTGGCTGGTTGGCTTTCGACGACCTGAACTGGCGGCAGCTGCTTCCTGATCGCGTTGCATTGAGTGTCTCGAACGATGGAACGGAATGGACGAAGCTGGCAGACTGGCATGGCAAAGAAGCGACCCGTCTCTCCTCTGCGTTGGCTGAAGGCGAGAACGTACGATATGTGCGGTTTGAACTGCCGAACGGCAAAATTGACCTCTCGTTTCTAGACCTGATCCGAATCCAACAGCGGGTCGAAACGGTGGCGTCCGGCATGCTCCCGCAAGACGGCTTGTTGGACTTGGGAGCCGACAAGCAGGTAAACGGCATCCAACTGGCGTTTGACGGCAATCCGTCAGAAAAGAGTTTTCGCATCGAAGCTTCGGCGAATGGCCGGGATTGGTCGCAGGTGTACAAGGCGATCGACAGCAAGAAAGGCGTCGTTCAGGCGATGTTTCCCTCCATTACGGCCAGATATATCCGGATAAGCGGAGGGGAGGCGCCGGCGGACGCTGAGATCACGGTTTATCGGGTGTCGGAACCTGCGTTATCGCCCGATTATGTCCGCGAGCCGGCCGATGGGACGGGAAACATCGACATGGGCAATCCTTCGATTCCGTCGGATGGAGGATCGGTAACGCCGGGCGCAGCTCCTGCACCGCTCCCGGAGCTTTCGATCACGCGGAACGGAGTCGTAACGACCGTATCGGTTTCCTTGAAAGCGGCATTGGATCCGTCGACCGGGAAGGCGTCCGTTCAAGTAGACGACCGTTTGATGGCGGAGCTGTTGAATAAGGCGATGGAGCTATTAGCCGAAGGGAAGCAGGTGGAAGTCGCCATCCGGGCGGAGTCGGCGGAGAAAGCAGATGCGGTCGTTGTGGACTTCCCAGGGGATGCATGGAGGCTCACGGCCAATGCCTTTTCATGGTCATTGCGAATCGATGCGGGGATCGCGAGCGTTGCTTTTGACGCCAAAGCCGTGGCTTCCCTCAGCGCCGCCGCGAACGCAGGGAATATCAGCATCCGTATATCCAAAGCCGCTTTCGGCGCTCTGACCCTGGAAGCGCAGGCCAAGATCGGAGACCGGCCGGTTTATGATTTCGCCGTCATGGCAGGGGAGGAGAAGCTGGACAGCTTTGGCGTAGGCGCCGCGGAAATCCACATCCCTTATACACCGAAGCCCGGAGAGCAGAAGAATGCCATTATCGCTTACGCGATCGACGAAGCCGGCAAGCTTAACGTTGCGAGAGGCAGGTATGACGACGCGAAAGGAGCCGTTCGGATCAAAACCGCACCATTCATGTCGTTCGCGGTTGGCTACAACGAAGTCGGCTTCAAGGACGTTGCCGGTAAGGCGTGGTACCATGAGGCCGTGGCGTTCATATCGGCCAGAGATATTGTCAGGGGTTTGGGTGGCGGCTTATTCGCGCCTGAACGAAATGTAACCCGTGCCGATTTCCTCATCATGGTTATGAACGCCTACGGCATCGAAGCGGACGCAGACGGAACGGGCGGCTTCGCGGATGCGGGGAACAAGTACTATACCCGATATCTCGGCACGGCGAAACGCCTTGGACTGGTATCCGGCACAGGCGGCGGCAATTTCTCGCCCGAGTCTTTTATTCGCCGTCAAGACATGATGGTCATTCTTTATCGGGCGTTGGAAACGTTAGGCGAGCTGCCGACGGGATCAAGCGGGCATACCTTGAAAAGCTTCCCCGACTCGGACGGTGTAGCCAAGTATGCCAGGACCGCCATGCAGCGGTTTGTGGAAGCTGGTATCATGAACGGTAACGGAAAGAGGCTGGCCGCGCCGGCTTTCTCTACGAGGGCGGAGGCCGTGCAGGTGCTTTATCGGCTGTTGACTCTATAAGCGGACGAGGCTAATCTGGATATTATTCTCCGGATCAGCCTCGCAAGGAAGCACGTGTCAGCTCAAATAAAAAACTAACCCGAACCTGATGGAGTACTCATTTAAAAATCTAACTTTGTATTCATGACAGAATGGCCCCCGAGGGGGCTGCCGCTGACGCGGAAGCGTTAAACGATATGACCGGCAATCATATTAACCATGCCAACGATTTTCTTGTGCGTTGGTATGCGCAGTATATGATGCTTGTGGAACAGCAAGGGTTCGGCCAGGCGGCCGGCTCTTGGGATCGGGAAGCGCTGATGAAGGCGCCCACTTATACGTATGCGCCGGGAGGCGTGCTGACGCGAACCGCAGCAGGAGTCGACAACCGGCTGCGGTTCGCGATCCCGGTCTATGGCAGCGGATTCGTTCCGGAATCGGAGCTAACTGAACAAATTTGATAGACCGCACTAGATAAGTCTTTTTGCAACATCATAACACACTTTAACAGACCCACCACTTACTTTGGGACCAGGGGGTCGCATGTTCAAATCGTGTCGTCCCGACCATCAAATTTGCGGGTGTAGTTCAATGGTAGAACTTTAGCCTTCCAAGCTAATAGCGTGATTTCGATTCCCATCACCCGCTCCAGAAGCAGACTTTTGTTCCCTGCCTATGAATATCTACTTTTCTATGGGACAGCAAATCTTCAAATATACGTGGTTATGCTCCCTTTTATATCTAGTAACTTTTCTCTTCATGTCCAAGAAGCCGATAGTGAAATCATAGCTTGATCATAAAAATCCGAATCTACAAAGCGCAAGCATTTGGGAGGATATCGGGTGCCCTGGCATCATCATACGTTCTATCAACTTCTGTTTGTGCTGGAGGGTCCGGTTCGCCCGAGAGTTGCGCTGTTGTAAACCTCTGGAGGGCCCAAGCCCAAATAGACGTCTTTGTAGGCCGAAACTTGGATGGACTATGTCCCGTATACTGGCATTCATCAAAAAAAGCTGAAAGGGACGACACAGTTTCGGTGGGTCCTTTTGGCAATTACGTTTATTGAGCATTGAGGTTGTAAGTGAAATTATAAGCAGGCAGACGGGGGCTGATGAGACCTGATTGGGGAGAGTGGGTGACTTTATCACGAATAACACAAAGTTCAAAAGTTCAAAAAAATGGTTGACTAAAGAAAAATATGAAGTTATAATCTCGTGTGAAGTTACAATTATTGGGTCAAATTTACCAATCGAATAGGGCACACTAACCGAAAGGTTAGGCCGCAAAGCCAGGAGTCTAACAGTCGCAAGACTTATGATCGTCCGGTTGCATTTTCACAAGATGATGATGCAATCGGCGATTTTTTTTGTTTTTCTAGTAAACTCGCAGCTATCGTCAATAGAGATTCTACTGCTAAAGGTAAGACTGACTATGCAGGAGGAGGTGATCGCCTTTTGTAATGCAGCCCAAACCGATGTTGTTGGTATTCAGGAAAAGGAGTGATATCAAAGAAATGGGTGTTGGCAGAAAGTTATTAACCCTTTTGTTTGCTTTGGCACTGATTGTTAATGCTTGTTATCCTTTTCAACAAGCTTATGCGAACGGGGCCTCAGGCGGGGAGCTCGTTTGGCCCAATCCCGGCGCCATTAACCTGAACAAGCAAGCAGAGCCCACCGGTACACCGGGGGAATGGAAGATTAAGCTGACCGTAGAGGGCAAAAATCTGGAGACAACTTCTGATGTCGTGCTTGTCATCGATAAGTCGGGCAGCATGGACAGTAACAAAAGGATGTCCAATGCGAGGACGGCGGCAAACCGATTTGTCGATGAGCTTCTTATCCCTGATTCAAACACAAGAATAGCGGTTGTAACATTTAATGAAGGTGCTCAGGATGTTTCCGGTTTTAAAGGGGCCGCTGAAAAGGAAAAGCTGAAATCGTCCATTAACAATATTCGCGCATCAGGCGGTACGAATATTCAGGCAGGCCTTCATCGGGCCCGGGAACTGTTGGCCGAGAGTACAGCGCAAGCCAAGGCCATCGTGCTGTTAAGCGACGGCGAGCCGACATACAGTTATAAGGCTGGTGCTGCTACCAATTATGTGTGGCCAGATAAGAAATATAACTTTATTCTTTCCAAGTTCGACTACAGTAAGGTCATAGGGTCAGGGTCAGATTACGATCTAGATACGTGGTACGGGGATTGGGAGTATAAGGTAAATGGCTTCAAAGTCAAAACAAATGGCATAGCGACTTTGTCGGAAGCGCACAGTATTATGAACGATGACAAAGTCACCATATATTCCATTGGGCTGGAAGTCGGTAATAACAAAAATGCTACTTATGTGCTCAAGAACAGTCAGAATGGCGGTTATTATGCTTCAAGCAGTTCCGAACTGGAGGGAGTATTCGATCAGTTGACAGGACAGTTTGCCTATGCTGCCAGAAACCCGGTTATTATTGACCCGATGGGAGATATGTTCAACCTTGTTGATGGGACGTATGAAGCAAGCCAGGGTGAGGTGAAATGGGATCCGGCCACGGAGACGTTCCGCTGGGAAAGCGGCAATATTGAAGAAGGAAAGCCGGCGACGCTGACCTATACGGTTCGCATGGATATGGCGAAAAATCCGAACCCGGTTCAGTTGTATCCAACTAACGGTACAACAACCATCACTTACATCGATGCCAACGGTTCGGAGACGACCAAGGAATTCGTCGTTCCGGAGGTAAGCTACGGGAAAGGCTCGATCAATGTTAAAGGCTATAAAGTAAATAAGCAGGGCCAGCCGGTCAATAAAGATGGCGTTGTAGTAGAGCGTCCGGAGCTGGCACAGGAGATTTTCAGCGGTCATTTTGAAGAGAATGGAGAAAGAGCGCTGGAGTTAGACAAAACTTACTCGGTGGCGGCTCCGTCCATCAATGGGTACGTACTCAAGGTTGGTGACGATCCGACCCGTGTCAATCTTACTCGAACCAATCCAACGGCGACCGTTTGGTTCGGCTACATTTCGCAACAGGAGCTTATAGCGACCGTAAGCGGTTCGGCAACGGATGAATCAACCGACCTGCCACTTAAAGGCGTGAAAGTGACGCTGAAAAATAAAGACGGGAATAAGGTTGCCGATGCGACAACCGATGCCAATGGAGCCTATTCGTTTACTGAAGTGCCATATGGCAAGTATACGGTGGTATTCGATACCCCGGCAGGCTATCAAATCGTCACACCGTCCGGCGGCTCAAAAACGATCACGGTTGATGGCAATAAAGAAGTCGATGCGACATATGTACCTGCAGAGCAAAGCGTAACGGTGAAATATTTGGAGCGTGGAACGAAAAAGGAATTGTCAGCTCCAACTACGAAGAACGGCAAGTATGGTGAAACGGTAACGCTGGAAGCTGCGTCGGTAACCGGCTATACGGCAGAAAAAGCAACAGCGCCTTACACATTTACCGCCGCGGAAAACCAGGAATACATTTTCTACTACAAGGCAAATGATCAAAGCGTAACGGTGAAATATTTAGAACGGGGAACGGACAAAGAATTGTCAGTTCCAACCACGAAGAGCGGCAAGTATGGTGAAACCGTGACGCTAGAAGCTGCGTCGGTAACCGGCTATACGGCAGAAGAAGCAACAGCGCCATACACCTTTACCGCGGCGGAAAACCAGGAATACATTTTCTATTACACGGCAAACGATCAAAGCGTAACGGTGAAATATTTGGAGCGTGAAACGAATAATGTATTGTCGGCTCCTACCGTGAAAAGCGGCAAGTTCGGTGAAACCGTAACGTTGGAAGCAGTTGAAATAGCGGGATATACGGCAGAAAAATCAACAGGAACATACACCTTTACGGCGGGGGAAAATCAGGAATACATTTTCTACTACAAGGCAAATGATCAAAGCGTAACGGTGAAATATTTGGAGCGTGGAACGGACAAAGAATTGTCGCCTCCAACCGCGAAGAGCGGCAAGTATGGTGAAACGGTAACGCTGGAAGCAGCTAAGGTGGCAGGATACACAGCCGAGAATGCGACAGCGAGCTACAAATTTACCGCGGCGGAAAATCAGGAATACATCTTCTACTACTCGGCAAACAAGCAAGAGGTAACGGTGAAATACCTGGAACAGGGAACGGACAGAGAATTGTCTGCCCCGACCAAGCAAAGCGGTAATACTGGTGAAACGGTAACGCTGAAGGCTGTTTCAGTAGCAGGCTACACGCCAGTAGAGAGCGAAGCAAGCTACACGTTTACGGCAGCAGCTTCTCAGGAATATATCTTCTACTACACGGCAAACGAGCAAAATGTAACGGTGAAATACCTGGAACAAGGAACGAACAAAGAATTGTCAGCTCCGACCGGGAAAAGCGGTAAAACTGGTGAAACTGTCACGCTGAAGGCTGTGCCAGTAGCAGGTTACACGCCAGTAGAAGGCGAAGCGAGCTACACGTTTACGACAGAAGCTTCTCAGGAATACATCTTCTATTACACAGCAAGCGAGCAAAGCGTAACGGTGAAATACTTGGAACGGGGAACGGACAAAGAATTATCTGCCCCAGTCAAGCAAAACGGCAAGTATGGCACAACAGTAACGCTGGAAGCTGCGCCGGTAGCGGGCTATACGCCGGAAGTGAACGAAGCGAGCTATACGTTTACAACAGACGCTTCCCAGGAATACATCTTTTACTACACGGCAAACGAGCAAAATGTAACGGTGAAATACCTGGAACAAGGAACGAACAAAGAATTGTCAGCTCCGACCGGGAAAAGCGGTAAAACTGGTGAAACTGTCACGCTGAAGGCTGTGCCAGTAGCAGGCTACACGCCTACAGAGATTCAAGCGAACTACACGTTTACGGCAGCAGCTTCTCAGGAATACATCTTCTACTACACAGAAAATGAGCAAAGTAGTGTAAGCGTAGCGGTGAAATATCTGGAGCGTGGGACGGACAAAGAATTGTCGACTCCAACCGTGAAGAGCGGCAAGGTCGGTGAAACGGTAACGTTGGAAGCCGCGGCGGTAGCAGGGTACACGGCGGAAAACGCAACGGCGACTTATACGTTTACGGCTGAAGCTTCCCAGGAGTACATCTTCTACTACAAAGCAAATGAGCAAAGTAGTGTAAGTGTAACGGTGAAATATTTGGAGCGCGGAACGGATAAGGAATTGTCAGCTCCAACCGAAAAAAGCGGCAAGGTCGGCGAAACGGTAACGTTGGAAGCCGCGGCGGTAGCAGGGTACACGGCGGAAAACGCAACGGCGACTTATACGTTTACGGCTGATGCCTCTCAGGAGTACATCTTCTACTACAATGCAAATGAGCAAAGTAGTGCAAGTGTAACGGTGAAATATCTGGAGCGAGGCACGGACAAAGAATTGTCGCCTCCAACAGAAAAGAGCGGCAAGGTCGGTGAAAGCGTAAAGCTGGAAGCCGCGGTGGTAGCAGGTTATATGGCGGAGGAACTGACAGCAGTCTACACGTTAACTGCCAACGCCTCTCAGGAGTACATCTTCTACTACAAAGCAGTAAATCCTGAAGATCCAACAGTAGTGAAAAAAGTGGATAAACAAGAGTTGTCTTCGCTTGATGAAGAATTTACGTTCACCACAACCTACACCTTCGGAGAGCATATCGGGGACTGGTCTCAGGTTACTCTTCGTGATCAATTGGAGCCGGTATTGGTAGTGAAAAATGTCCAATTGACTGTAACAGGCGACGTCTACGGAGGCGGACATCATAGTGTAACGGACAGTGTTTATGGCACACCAAACGTTGATGGAAACACTGTCGAAGTGAAACTGCCAAAGCTGGACGGTTCATATCAATATTTATCCGGTAAACAGTATCAGCTTGTTATTACAGTCAAAATCGCTCCGAATGTTGAAAAATCCCTGTTGAGCAAGTACATTCAAAACGATAAAATTGTCATTCCGAATGTATCCCAGCTCATCTTGGACGAAAAGGTAATTGACTCTAATCGCGTTACCGTAACAACGAAGAAACCTACCGACCCAGTAGATCCCGGTGGTCCGGTAGATCCTGGCGGCCCGGTAGATCCTGGTGGTCCGGTGGATCCTGGTGGTCCAGTAGATCCCGGCGGTGGGCCGGTAAATCCTGGTGGTCCAGTTGACCCGGTAGATCCGGTTGACCAAGTTAACCCAGAACAGCCGGTTGATGTTGATACGGGAGAAGAGGAAACTGTCATCATCGACGATGAAGAAGTTCCGCAAGGTAACTTGCCAGATGACGGCGATATTGAGGATGGCGATAATGGTCAAGTACAAGTGCCAATGCCAAAAGAGCAGGTTTCTCCGGTTAGATTAGTAGGAGAATCTGCAAATGTAAAAACTCTTCCTCAAACAGGAGAAGCAAGCCCTGTTCCGTACTATTTGATTGGTCTTGGACTGGCGGGCGCAGGTCTTATCCTTCGTCTAAGATTTAAGAAGAAAGCGAACTAGTTTCGCCAAACTTTAAAAAGGGGCAGTCCCGCCTGACATTAAATGACGGGACGCCCCTTTTCTCAAACAAAAAAGAAACCGTTTCTGTTGTAAGGTGGAAGTTTCGACTCTCCATTTACAAAAGGAACGGTTTTTTTTGGATGAACGGGACGGATGTGACGGCCGCTATTTCAGAAAATTCGACCGATTTGAAAGTGTAACGGAACTGTACACCTCTATTTGATGATCATGAGCACGATTTCGCCAAAAACGTCCAATTAACATCGCTCACTTCCGTTTAGATTTTAAAAAGGAAGATAATTGGCGAAATAAGGTCTGTGGCTTCCGTAAGATGAAGCCGCTTAGCGGGTTACCCTCCTTCAAATTTCGGACCTGGGTATGTTATGCGTTTTGAGCACTATTCCCCAAGGGAACAATGCCCAAAATATTGAAATAGGCATGGCTCAATCCACGATACAAACGATATATTCTCCTCGACTATCCCCCGGTTTTATAACCCCCAAATCTTTAAGCTTTGAAATATTTTTTGCAATACTTGAGGGTGAGGCATCCAGGATATTATCAAACAGTTGTCTATGAAATATTTCTCCTTCTTCCATCCTGCTAATCAACTCGAACATTGTTTTGGCATGCCCTTTGCCCAATAGCTCACGAATGTGCTTTATCCGATCGTAACGTTGGAGTTCTTTGAGAACTTTGGTAAGAGATGCATTAACGCATTCAAGATAAAAAACAATGAAAGGTTTTAGGTTACCTTGGGTTGCGGCCATAAGTGTGTCATAATAATCCTCGATTCTTTTATCGAAAAATTCTTCAACACTAAATGCATCCTTGATTGTAGCAAGGTCGGAATGAATTAAGCCAACCAAGGTTGAGAATGCCCGAGCTGTTCTTCCATTACCGTCAGGAAACGGGTGGATATAGCCTATCAAATGATGGGTGACCCCGGAAATGATCAGAGGATGTACTCTCTTTTCAGGATTCACTTTTTCTGTATCATAGGGGTTCATAAATCCGGTGACACTGGTGTATAGCCAGGAAAAGTAGGCTTGCATGAGTCGTGGAACTTCATTAAATGCAGGGGGCTGATAACTAACATGTCCATCACCGTCTTGAAGTGCTACGGGTATATTTCTGTAGCCCTCCGGATAACCGGTTAGGTCGTTCATTAACGTGTGTTGAATTTTTTTTAATACAGGTTCATCCATGTCGGAAAAATCTTTGTTTGGAGCTAAGCTGTAAATAAACTCATAGGTTTCAAAGACGTTTTTAACTTCCAATTGTGCCTTTTGTTTAATTGTAAGTGGGTTTCTCTTGTAATTTTGATAGAGTTGCTCTACCTCCTTAAGCTCCAGTTTATTTTGTTCAATTTTAGTTGTGAAATGAGCTGTTTTAACTAGAGAGTTACGCAGGATTGTTGGTTTTAATGGATGGCTTTTTAATCCAAGTCTTGCTAATGCACCTATATTTCTCTCTGCCTCTAGGATAAGTTGTAGAATTTCATAGTCATAGGGATTGAGATTGGGTTTATAGACCAACCGTCCTTCCGTAGTATCAAAGTGCTCATAAGCAAACATGTAAGTCATGAAATACACCACCTTTTTACACTTAAAAATCCAATTATATCAATGCTTTTTGCATATTTAAAGTATATTCAATTACACTTATTATGTACATCTTTTTTTACTCTTAAACTCCTCCAAACATTCGTGTGTGCTGGGCCCATGATTGAGAAGCTCGATCGGATTAAAACAAAATATGGTCTGGTGAAAGGAACGGACTAGTGGAGTGGCCGCCAGCCTGATTGAGAAGATCATAAATGTTGAAATTATTCGTTTGCTTTGTTCGCGGAGATTAGAGATGATAGAAGCGAATACGTCTTTTTATTTTTCTTGAAGTGTGTGTTCAAAAAGTCGGGTTTTCAGCACAGGGAAGGCCCAAGAGAACCTGAAGAAGCTAAGAAAGGACGGGGAATAAGATGCGGCATCCGGATCATTATTTGCAAGCCATGTACGACAGTGTCATACCCAAATATCGCTTTGGGGCGCAGGACGAGGCGGAGTGGGAGAGTTGGCAGAAAGCGTTGAGAACGCAGCTGATCGACGATCTGGGCGGGTTTCCGGAAATACCGGCCGAGCTGGGCGCGGTCGTTCTGGAAGAAGAGCGATGCGACGGCTACATCCGGCAAAGTGTCGAGTTCACCACGTTTCCGGGATTGAGAATGCCGGCGTATGTGCTTATCCCTGAAGAGGGCAGTTCCGAGGGGGGCTTCCCCGCTATTGTAGCCTGTCACGGTCACGGCTATGGCAGCAAGGAGATCGTCGGGCTGGACCCCGACGGGAACAAGATCGAAGGCGATCCCGGCTACCAGAAGCAGTTCGCTGTGGAGCTTGTAAAGCGCGGATTTCTAGTCGTGGCACCGGAGCTGCTCGGCTTCGGAGAACGCAAAATGAAAGCGGAGTACGACAGGGGAGAATATAGCTCATGCCACTCTATATCGACTTTTTTATTGCAAATGGGCCATACAATGTCAGGGCATCGGGTATACGAAGCGCTTCGTACCGTTGACTACTTGCAAGCCAGACCGGATGTTGATGCACAGCGCATTGGCATGATGGGCATCTCCGGCGGCGGGCTCGTCGTTTCCTTCTCAGCCGCGCTCGATGACCGTATTAAAGCTACGGTAGTCAGCGGTTATATCAGCACCTTTAAAGAGAGCATCTTGTCCATTCATCATTGTGTCGATAACTATATTCCCGGATTAAGCCGGCACGCCGAGCTCCCGGATATTATCAGCCTGATCGCGCCGCGGCCGCTGCTTGCCGAGATTGGATCGGAAGATCGAATTTTCCCGAAGACGTCGGCAGCGGGCGCACTTGACCGCGTTCGGGAAGCGTACCGGCTGCTGGGTGAGGAGCAGGCGGTTGATGCCGACAGTTTTGCCGGCAATCATGAGATCAGCGGGGCCAAAGCTTACGATTGGCTGGTGAAATGGCTCCGTTAAATTAAGCAATGAAACGGATTTAAAGCATGCAAAGAACCACTATCCGGCATCACATGCCGGAAGGTGGTTCTTCGTGTTTACTCCACGATAAATCCCGCTATCCGCTCCAGCTCTTCCTCGTGTATTTCGAGCCGAAGTCCGGGCAGGTCTTCGCATGTCCATGTATGAAGCGGCTTCAATGCACCCTCGACAACACCGTATGAGGTTACGGCTGCAAAATTGCGCTTCAGCAATAATACGCCGGGCCGGAATGGAATGCAGGCCAATTTACGGGAGCTTCGAACATCGCAATGATCTTGGGCAATCAATGCCCAGTCCCCTGTAAAACGGATATATTCCGCTTGCTCATAACGTTTGCCGTTGGAGCTGCCGTAGTTGCCGTAACTGCTGAAGCTGCTGAATGCATCCAAGCTGCCAGAGCTGTCACATCCAGCTTGTTCACGCTCATACCCGGTCCAAGGCTTTGTCCGCTGCTCCGGAATGCCGCGAAGCGCAAATGCTGTGACAATATCTTGGCCGTTCGCGGTTTCTATTCTGCCCCATGAGACAATATTCGGCTCTGCGCCAAGCCCGCCCAGTTCGGCCTCCAGCCAGAGCGGCTTCCAGCCGCAGCTGCGGCGGCGCCATGCTTGCAAAGCATGCCAACGGTTCAGCAAAAACGGATTGATCCGCTTGCCTTGAGAGTCGAATTCGCCTAGTGTCAACCCGTTCGCTCCAACGACGGCGGTGTCCAGCAAAATGGAAGAGAATGCACCCCAGTAATACCCGGTCGATGTATTGATGGCCATACCGTGAGCGGCTGCCAATGATGTCCACAGGCAGCGCTGGTTGTGGCCGGATCTCTCATAAGCGGCGCTATCCCCGGCATCGCCCAAATCATCGATATTGATCATATCGGTCACATCGTGCAAGAGGGGATGGATGCCATAGTAGATGATCGTAATACTGGGATCCTCCTCTTTGGCTGCCTCCACAATCAGGCGCAGCAGCTCATAGGCGAGCCGTTCTCCTCGAAAGGCCGTATTTCGCGGCACGCACGCATCCGGACCGGGGAAACCGTAGCCGAAATCCAGCTTCAGCGCTGCCGGCTTCCAGGTTCGGATCAGCCGCTTGGTGCGCTGTGTAATAAATGCCCGCGTATTCGGGGAGCTGGGATCAAGGCAGTAGTGATAGCCGCTTCCGGCCAGCGGATTGCCTGACCAGCGCCATTGGCGCGGCACACCGTTCACCCCGCAGAGCAAGTCCTCATCCGTGAGGCCCGAGAGCTCCGGCTGATCGATCCAGCCTATGGACTGCCAGAAGGCGACCTCATAGCCGCTGTCCCGCATGCGTTGCAGATCGCCTTCAAAATCGGGGAACAGCTCCAGATTTGGTTCCGCGCTGCCGTTATATGTCTCCCAATGATCATCCAGAATGATCATATCGGCCGGCGTTTCGGCGGCAACACGTTCAGTAAACCGTTGCAAATCAAAGCGGCCCTCCTTGAAATCCCCCCAAGTGCACAGGAACGAGCGCTGATGCCGTTCGTCCTTTGGCGTAAATGGCCCGAACGTCCGGTACAGACTGCTTAGAGCCTCGTAGCCGGAATCCCCCCAGCTTATCCGCAGAGGTTCATTCCATACGCGGCGCAGACCCGGGGGCGCCCCCCACAGATCTTCGCGGTACAGATAATAAAGGCAGCACGTAGTGGCTTGCAGCTGCAGCGCAAGCGCGCCGTCAGGCACTTCACCTGGGCCGAAGGCAGCCCATCCGCTATGTCCGCCCATGGCCGCCGCATAGATGGGGCGGGGGAAGGCGGCTGCATAGGGGGTTCCCATCGCATCGCCGAAGCTGCCGAGCGGCAGTCTGGCGTCTCCCATATCCCAGGAGCGAAAAAACGAACTGGTAGGATTTGAGCCGGCAGCAGGGACGCAATAGCCGTCCGCCGACCAATCCGGCCAGAAGCTCTTGTCGGTCCGCGGAGCGCGCGACAATTCCAGCGGAGTCATTAATCGCGTGCCGAAATAAAGGGCGACAACAGCGGTCTCCTTGTCCCAATCCACCTGCAGGCGGGATAGCCGCAGCTTGCATTCCGCAGCTTCACATTCCATTGTACCTGTGCCATAGCCGTCTAGCGCGAATTTGATCGTAAAGCCTCCTTCTTCGTTAGATTCAAGTGCCCATGCCCGTGCTTTCACATAGATGTGACTATCCCGGGCTGCAAGCTCCCACGCCGGAAGCAATCCGCCCTTCCAGATTACCCTTCCTGACTTCAGGTCCGTCAGAATGGCCTCGTCATCCGCTATATTCCAATTCAGCCTTTTGTTCTCATTGCCGACAGCCAGCAAAAGTGGACGGCTCATTAGATGAAACCCCTTTCCATAATGAGATCAAATATTCTGTCACCCATTATAGTGCCGGGCCGCTTCATTGTATTTAGGCGCGATGGTGAAAATGGTGTCCAAAATTACGATTTTCTGCTGCGCTGCCCTTTGCCGGGCCAATCGATCTCATAATCTGCGCGGCAAACGGAGGAGCAAAATGCCGACAGACTCATTCCCGTCTTCTTTTTAAACAGCTTGCCGAAAGTGTGAACATCATGGTATCCGACACGTTCAGCAATTTCACCGAAGGAGAGCGGCGTTTGCAGCGCCAGTTCCTTTGCTTTGCGAATGCGTACCCAAATCAGGAATTGGGCGGGAGTGACGCCGAAGGCGCGATTGAAGCTTGTGATCAGGTAGTTCCAGCTCAGCCCCGACAGCCGTTCCAGCTCGGCCGAATCCAGCGCCCGCTCGGGGTGGTCGGCAATATGATTTTTTACCTGCACCAGCTTGGAAACGTTCGGGCGCAGATTGCCTTGCCTTAGATGCTGCTGCCTGCCTTCCGCGCAGGTATGGGAAAGGATCTGCAGCAGTAGGCCTTGGCAGGCTAGTCCGTGATGCAGACCGGGCTGTCCGTATTTGGCAGTCAGCTCAGAGAAATGGGCCTCGACAGGATGGCCGCTATAGTTGCCCAGCAAATGCTCCTGCCGCATGAGCCGATCAAATGGGAACGGGGACCCCGACCAGTGAAAGACAATGGTTATCGACAGGAAATCACGTCCGGGAACAGTGCCCAGTCCATGCCGTTCACCCGGGCCGTAGAAGAACACATCGCCTTTCTCCACGAGGGTGGATGAGCCGTTGATTGTGAATTCACCGGCGCCGTCCAATACATAATTTATGGCATACTGCTCTAAAACTCTGCCGGAAAAGCCCCAACCGGATGGAGCGTTGAAAATATGGGCCAGTGTAATGTACGGCGGAAAATGGTAATCGTCCAGCCTATCCAGCGTATCCTCAGGACGCAGTGCGGCAAGATCCGGTTCCAGCATAGCGGGTTCGCCTTCTTTCCATTATTGTGAAAAGTAGAAACTGTTCTTTCGGTATCATTATACCGCAACCGGTACTGGAAATTTGGAATTCGATAACAAAAGACTATGAATGTTAAGCGGTTACAATTTACCCGTTACAGGGATAAATCTTATACTTAATTCAGACCAAGCGGTAGGGCCTGACGAGGTATTTCATCAATACTGAGGGGGAAAGGCAATGAGTAAAAAGGGACGTAAACGCTTTGCAGTTCTGATAACGCTGACGCTTGCCGCGGCGATGACAGCCGGCTGTGGCGGAGGAAACAACGGCAGCGGCAGCGCCGGCAACGATGGAGGCAATAACGGCGGCAACGGGGCTAAAGGACTGCCAATGGTAGATGGGAAGTATTCGCCAGAGGTAACTTTTACGACTGTAAAGGCTTTTGACGACTCCATGAAATTCAAGAACGGCGAAACGATTGACAACAACGTGTTTTCGAGATGGGCAAAAGACAGGCTCGGCATCAATATCAAATATTTATGGACCACGCCGAAGGCCAATGATGCTTATAAAACAAAGCTGATGCTGTCGCTGACGGCAAACGAGCCGATGCCTGACATTCTCGAAGTGCCGAACTATCTCGCGCCAGACATGATTGACTCCGGTAAATTCCAGCCGGTCGGCGAGCTGTTTGAGAAATACGCTTCAGAAAATTACAAGAAAGCGATGGCTGAGGTGCCGAATGCATGGCTGCCTTATGTACGGGATGGTAAGAAGTACGGCATTCCCGGCATCGATTACATTATGCAGCATGACGATGCGCTCTGGATTCGCCAGGACTGGCTCGACAAGCTGAACTTGAAGGCTCCGACCAATATCGAGGAGCTTGAGAAGGTCATGGATGCATTCGTCAACGGCGACCCTGACGGCAACGGCAAGAAGGACACCTACGGCATGGCGCTGACGCTGAAATCGGACTACAACGCCTGGATCGGCGGCGGACCGCTGTTCGGCGCGTTTGGAGCTATCCCTCAGGCTTGGCAGAAGGATGAGAAGGGCGAGATCGTGTACGGCTCCGTTCGGCCTGAAATCAAGCAAACGTTGGGGAAATTCAAAGAATGGATCGAGAAGGGCTACTTCCACAAAGAAGTGGCGCTGCAGGATGAGATGAAGGCTTCAGAACTGTTCACTTCCGGCAAAGCAGGCATGGCCATGGGGCCGACCTGGCTGTACGAATGGCCGCTGCAGGATGTGGTTAAAAATGTTCCAGGCGCCGTCGTCAAGCCTTACCCGCTGCCGGTCGGACCCGAGGGCAAGCTGATGCAGCGAAGCGAAGGGACCCATAACCTGGTGACCCTGATTAATAAAGATATGAAAAATCCTGAAATCTTCTTCACCCTGCAAAATTACTTGTATGACCATTTCAACGATCCTAAGGCGGGTGACGAGTTCGAATATGGCTTTGCCCAAGACTACGATTATACGATCATCGACGGCAAGCCGGTATATGCACAAGACAAAATTCCCGGCGGTTTCGCAGATCCGCAAAAGTATTTCCCGACCATCCCGCCGCGTACTCCGTCGGCTTTCGTTCAAACGCTGGCTGATCTGTACAAAGGCAAGGAGGCGGTCACGCCGTATGAGAAGAGGCTGAGCGCCGGCTCCAAAATTCAGATGGAGGCCGCGTCCATCGTCCTTTCTCAGCATGAGCATACGATTGATGATCTGTTCACTGGGCAGCCGACGCCGACGATGAAGGACAAGTGGCAAAACCTGACCAAAATGGAGCAGACGACCTTTACGAAAATAATGTACGGCGATGCCGGCCCGGAAGCGTTCGACCAGTTCGTCAATAACTGGTACGCAGCTGGCGGCGAGCAGATTACGAAGGAAGTGCGCGACTGGTACAAAGCGGCAAGCGGCGGGTAAAACGCTTATGAAAGCACAGGTTGCCCATTGATTGTCAACCGCAATTGGAAGCTGGGGCGTCCGCCAAGGGCGCCTGCGGCTGGTTTTATCCACACCCGGAAAGGAGAGGGGACAATGTCCAAATCGTCGCCATCCCTGCAGCGCCCTTCGTGGAACTGGAAGCGCAACTGGCAGCTTCACCTCATGCTGGTTCCCGCGGTGCTGCTCATTTTGCTGTTTGCTTACTTGCCCATGGGCGGTCTGGTCATGGCCTTCCAGAACTACAAGCCGTGGCTCGGGTTTACGACATCCGACTGGGTGGGACTGGACAATTTCCGCAAGCTGTTCGATCAGCCGGACAGCCTGCAGATTATTTGGAACACGCTGGTTATCGCGGTCCTGAAAATTGTCGCAGGGCTGGTTGTCCCGTTCGTCTTTGCCCTGCTGCTGAATGAAGTCAGGCGGACAGTCTTCAAGCGGACCATTCAGACCATTGTTTATTTGCCGCATTTTCTGTCCTGGGTTATCCTTGGCGGCATTCTGATCGACATGCTGTCCGTTGAAGGGGGCATGGTCAACCGGGCGCTGCAGACGATCTTCGGCATAAAGCCGATCTTTTTTCTCGGCGATGGCGACTGGTTTCGAGCGACAGTAGTCATCAGCCATGTATGGAAGGAATTCGGCTTCAGCACGATTGTCTTTCTCGCGGCATTGTCCGGCATTAACCCGGCCTTGTATGAGGCTGGCGTTGTGGATGGCGCAAACCGCTGGAAGCAGACGCTCTACATTACGATACCTGCTCTTATGCCAATTACAATCGTGCTGGCGACACTGTCGCTGGGCAACATACTCAATGCCGGGTTTGACCAGATTTTCAACCTGTACAATACGATGGTCTACGATAAAGGCGACATTATTGATACCTTTGTTTACCGGACCGCGATGGTGCAGGGGGAAATGGGCTTTGGCACCGCAGTAGGGATGTTCAAGTCGCTGATCGGGATGGTGCTGATCATTATTTCGTACCGGCTGGCTTATGTTTGGGGCAACTATCGTATTTTCTAGAATTACGCCCCTTAAGAAAGGAGCGCCCGTCAATGGTTTACAAAACAACCGGCTATCGTATTTTTACGGTGTTGAATACGGTATTTCTGGCGTTGACCGCGCTGCTGTGTCTGCTGCCCATGGTGCATATACTGGCAGTGGCATTCAGCGGCAAGGCAGCGGCCAGCGCCAATTTGGTCAATTTCTGGCCGATTGATTTCACTTGGGATGCTTTCCAGGAAACGTTCACTAACCGTAACTTTGTGAATGCGCTTGGCATTTCGGTATACCGTACAGTGCTCGGAACGGGGCTGTTTCTAGTCGTTCTGCTGCTGACGGGCTATCCGTTATCGAAGGAGGCCAGAATGTTCCGGGGCCGGAACGTATATGTATGGTTTTTCGTCTTTACGATGCTGTTCAGCGGAGGCATTGTGCCAAGCTATATTTTGATTATGAAGCTGGGTCTAAGCAACACGATCTGGGCACTGGTTCTGCCGGGCGCCGTCGAAGTCTTCTCCGTCATTCTGATGCTTAATTTCTTTCGCGGAATTCCGAAGGAGCTGGAGGAGTCGGCGCTGATTGACGGAGCCAGCCATGCAGTAACGATGATCCGTGTCTACTTGCCGCTATCGCTGCCTGCTGTCGCAACACTTGCCTTGTTTACGATGGTCGGGCATTGGAATTCATGGTTTGACGGGATGATCTATAACACGAGGGCGGAGTTTTATCCGCTTGCAACATTGCTCCAGACGATTATCGTACAGCAGGACTTCTCCAAAATTACAGCCGACCCTGCCACGCTGGCGAATATTTCGAGCCGGACCGTAAAGGCGGCGCAAATCTTTATCGGAGCACTCCCGATCCTGGCCGTTTATCCGTTCTTGCAAAAATATTTTGTCAAAGGGATTGTTATGGGGGCGGTCAAGGAGTAAGGGAGAATCTGTGCAGACGGCATACCCTGGATGATTATGGAAAGCGGCGAAGAAAAACAGTATAATCGAATCAATTCCATAACCGTTTGACGGGGAGCGTTTGCTATGAAAGAAACCCGGCTGACTATTTTTCATAAAATTGTACTCTGCATCTTGCTGCTGCTTGTGCCGATCGTCCTGCTGTACGGTTATTCCAACTATGTCTCAGAATCGGTTGTCCGTCAGGAAATCGCCAATTCGCTTGTGAGCCGTCTGACTTATCTCCAGAATCGTCTGAACACGCAAATCGTCCATATGTCTAAAAGTGCCATTCAGCTTAGCGGCGATCCATCGCTTACTTCGGTCAACTCGCTGGAGAGCTTCAAATCCTTCTTTGACATTATCGAATTCAAGAGTGAACTGCAGGGACGTATTTCTGTGCAGAGCAACACGTTGGAATGGCCGGCCGATATTTCGATTTATTTTCCGCCAACCAGACAGGTCATTACGCCCGGACCGGAGTTAGAGTACGATGACGATTATTTGCGCAGCCGGGTCAGTAACAGATGGAAGGCGCGGCCGAAACCGGAAGGAAAGGGACAGGGATACGATTTCTACTATTACGCGATCAATCCCTTCTCCGCCTCTTCCATTCCGCTGCAAGCCTCCAATATTGTAGAAATCCGTTTTTCAGATGCCAGCCTGGTGCGCATGCTTGACGAATACAAGGAAGCCGGTACGAGCGACCCGTTCCTGTATGATGGCACAGGCGGCATGATTGCCAACAGCACAGTCGACATGCCGCTGGCGCTTAAAGTCAAAGCCGCGCTCGCGGGACGTCCGGGGACGGCCCAAAACTCGTTTCATACTGAAATCGATGGTCATACTTATTTGGTCAATAGTATCAATACACCTGTGCTTGGCTGGACGTTAGTCGATTATGTACCGATGGAGCAGGTGCTGCTTCCGATCAAGAAAAGCAACACCATGTTCTACGTTTCCACAGCCCTGCTGCTGATCATGAGTGTAGTCGCGGCTTTTCTGCTTTACCGGAATGTGCAGATTCCGATCAAGCATTTGCTGCGCAATCTGCAGCGGATCAAGCGGGGAGATTTCTCGGCCCGCATTACGCTCCGCGCGGGAAGCGAGTTTCAATTCGTCTTTCAGCGGTTCAACGAAATGTCGGAGCAGATGAAGGATTTGATTGAAAATGTATACCGGGCGCAGCTGACCGCCCGCGATGCCCAGCTCAAGCAGATGCAATCGCAAATTAATCCCCATTTTTTGTACAACTGTCTCTACTTTATCGTCAATATGGTCCGTCTTGGCAATAATGAAGCGGCTGAGAGGATGGCCGTTAATCTGGGTGACTATTTCAAATATACGACCCGGCTGGAAAAGCAGGACGCTACATTACGCGAGGAGCTCGAGCTGATCCACAGTTATCTGGAAATCCAAAATTTGCGTATGAGCCGCATCCGTTATGAGATTGACATCCCGGCGGATATGCTGGAGCTTGCGCTCCCCCGTTTGCTGCTGCAGCCGTTGGTGGAGAATGCCGTTATTCATGGGCTCGAGCCCAAGCTTGGGGGCGGTGTCATTGTCATTTCCGGCAGCCGCACGGAGCAGCAGGCGCGCATCGTTGTGGAGGATAGCGGTATAGGCATGACCGGGGAGTGGCTGAAAGAATGGGAGCGGAGCCTTTCCGAGCCTGTTGTCGATAGTAATAGCGGCTATGGCGTCTGGAATGTCAATCAGCGGCTGCAGCTGAAGTTTGGCTCCGGCTCCGGCATATCCTGCGAACATGCGGAGTCGGGAGGACTGCGCGTCATTTTGAACTGGAATATTCCGGGCGACAAGGAGGAATGAGCTTTGTTTCAGCTGCTTATTGTAGACGATGAAAGATCCGTACTGGACGGGCTTGCGCTGACCATTCCCTGGCATGAACTGGATGTGGAGCAGGTGTACCGGGCGGAGAACGGACTGGAGGCGCTGGAACTGCTAAAGCTCCATCCCATCGATATTGTCATGACCGATATCCGGATGCCGGGCATGAGCGGTCTGGAGCTGATTCAGAAGATTCGCAGCCAATGGACCGGCATTCGGACCGTCATTCTGTCCGGGCATGGAGAGTTTCAATATGCTCAGGAGGCGCTCCGTGCGGAGGTGGAGGATTTCCTGCTCAAGCCTGTGCGAGCCGCGGATGTCATGGCAACAATTCGGCAGGTGCAGGAGAAGCTGCGTCTGGAATGGGACAGTGTCACCTCGGCGCAGCAGATGGAGGCGGCGCTGCGTGAACATCTGCCGATGCTGCGCAGCAATACGCTCGGCGATCTGCTCGTTGGCCGCCTGGGGGGAACAGAGCGGCTGACGGACAGACTGCAGCAGCTGGACATTCCCTTCGCAGATGGGGACGAATGCTTCCTGATGCTGATCCGCATCGAGGAAGGGTTCGCGGCTTACGACCGGGGGAGCCTGAGTCTGTTCGAATTTGCGATCGGCAATATGACGGCGGAAATATTCGGCAAGCATTTCTATACGTGGAGCGTTACCGACCCCGGCGGCTGCCTTGTAGTGGCATTAAAGCCGAAGATTTCGGCTGTGGCTTCCGCTCCGCCCCCGGCAGAATGGCCTGAAGCCGGCGGTGCCTCCGCTCCGGCAGGTCAGCAAGCTGCGGGACCGGCGATCGAGCCGTCAGTTGAAGAAACGCCGGCCGTCGAACGGCTCGCCGAACAGCTGCAGAAGAGCGTACTGACCTATTTAAAGGGCCATGTCTCTATTGTCGTTAGCGGTCCGGGACGTTTTCCGGGAGCGGTGCGGGAGCTGTACGAGACCGGGCAGGCGTGGATGCGCCAGCGGGTCGGGAGCGACAGCGGCATTTTATTTACCTGCGGCGGCGGGGCGGAGGCCGAGCGCGAGCACAGGGAGACAGCCTCGCTGGATCATTTGTATCGGACGCCCAATCTCATGCAACTGCTTGAGGCCGGGAAGTGGGATGACGCGGAGGAGAAGCTGGCGCAGATTATCGGGGAGCTGCGTTCCAGGTTTGCCGATTCCCGCGAGCACTGGAACGAGGTCTACCATAGTTTGTATGCTTCGTATATGTATGTCGCCCATAAGAACGGCCGGCTGTTGTCCAGGCTGCTGATTCGCAATCCGGAGCTGGCCGATGCTGATCAGGGAAAGCTGCGTTCTACCCGGCAGCTTGAAGAATGGGCCTGCGGAGTTCTGCGTTTGCTGCGGGCAGATATGGAAAAGCGGATTCGCAGTGTGCGGGCTTCTGTGGTCGAGCAGGTGCAGCGCTATATTCTTGAACATCTGTCTGAGGATGTTTCGCTGCAGACGCTGGCTGACCACGTTCACCTGCATCCTGTCTACCTGTCCAAAATCTATAAGCTGGAGACAGACGAGACGCTTACTGAATATTTGCACCGTATGCGCATGGATCAGGCCGCGGCCATGCTGAAGCAAAGCAATGAGCGCGTCTACAAAATTGCGGAACGGATCGGATTTGAGAACACCTATTTTACGAAGGTGTTTAAGAAACATTTTGGCCTGACGCCGCAGGAGTATAGAGAACGGTAATCTATTAAAAGGGGAAAGGGGAGAGAGCGATGTATTTTGGCGCTTGTTATTATCCGGAACATTGGCCTGAGGAACGATGGGAGCGTGATGCAGAATTGATGCTGAAGGCCGGCTTCAACACGCTGCGAATCGGTGAATTTGCCTGGACGCGGCTGGAGCGGTATGAAGGACAGTTTACATTCGACTGGCTTGATAGATGTCTCCGTGTTTTTGGCGAGGCTGGCATCAAAGTTATTCTGGGCACCCCTACGGCAGGACCGCCGAAATGGCTGATGGACCGCCACCCCGATCTGTACAAAAGGGATGCGTTGGGACATGTTCGCGGTTTCGGTACACGCATGCATTACTGTTTCAACAATGATGTTTACCTCAGCTATGTACGCCGGATCGTCGGGGCGATGGCTGAGCATTACAAGAACAATCCGTCAGTCGTCGGCTGGCAAATTGACAATGAGTTCGGATGTGCGGACACGACCTGGTGCTATTGCGACCGCTGCCAGTCGGCCTTTCGCTCATGGCTCGAACGCAAATATGGCGATATTGACGCCTTGAATGAAGCGTGGGGCACGGTTGTCTGGAACCAGACCTACAACAGCTTCGATGAAGTGCCGCTGCCCCGGCTGACAACCTATGATTTGCACAATCCGGGACTTCAGCTCGACTTCCGCCGCTTCTCCTCGGATGCGATTGTCCGCTTCCAGTCGGTACAGGCGGAACTGCTGCGAAGGGCTGCTCCGCACCAGCCGGTTACGCACAATATGATGGGGCCTTTTGGCGAAATTGATTATTACAAGCTGTCCGGGGAACTGGATATCGCCGGGCTGGACGTCTATCCGAACTTTCCGAACGGTGAGCGAATAAATCCGTATACTCCGGCACTTCATCATGATATCACGCGCGGCCTGAAGAACGGGAGCGGCTACTGGATTCTTGAGCATCAGAGCGGCACGCCTGGCGGGAATGTGATGAAGACGACACCGGAGCCGGGTGAATTGAGAAGGTGGACGTATCAGTCGATCGCTCACGGTGCGGATGCGCTGCTCTATTTCCGCTGGAGGACGGCATTGTTCGGAGGAGAGCAGTTCTGGCACGGTATCTTGCAGCACAGCGGGGTACCAGGCAGAAAATATGACGAGGTCAAGCAGGTCGGCGAGGAACTGAGGAAGCTCGCTCCGCTGCTGGCAGGCAGTGTAGTCCGCAATAAAGCGGCAATTGTTCGCTGCTACGAGAACGAGTGGGTGTTCGATATTCAGCCGCAATCGCCGGGCTACAGCTACATGGCGGGGGTTAAGCGGTACCACCGTTATTTTCAGCGGAGTCAGGCAGGGGTTGATATCATCTCGCCGGATGCGGATTTCTCGCCTTACCAGCTCGTCATTCTGCCTAATCTGATGATGGCTGATGAAGCGATGGCCGAGAAGCTGCGCGTCTATGCAGAAAATGGCGGCACCGCCGTGCTTGATTTCCGCGCCGGAGCCAAATCTGCAGACAACCGGATGTATGCCGATGTGCTGCCAGGTCCTTTCAAGGCCCTGCTCGGCATTGAAATTGACGATTACGGCATTATTGAGGCGGACGGAGAACGGCAGCGGCAGCTTGCTTTTGCCGGGGAAGAGCGGACGTATGAAGCGGAAGTCTGGTACGATGTCATTCACAGGCTGGGCGACGATGTCGAGGTGATAGCCGAATTCACCTCGGGCTATATCAACGGAGCGCCGGCTGTTACGAGGCGGCGAGTTGGCGCCGGCAATGCTTATTATATCGCGACCGCACCTGATGATGCGGCTTTGGAGCGGCTGCTGGACGGCATTGTTTGCAAAAGCGATGCCAGACCGGAGTGGGTTTCTGGCCATCCGGACGTGGAGTCAGCGGCACGCCGGAAAGGAGAACGCTGCATCTTATTTGCCATTAACCACGCGGATAAGGAAATAGAGCTTGAGCTTCCGGCGGGCAGCCGAGACCTGCTCTCCGGCGCGGTGCTGGACCGGCAAGCGGCGCTTGAGCCTAATGGCGTGCTTATTTTTGAGCCAGGCAAGGACTAGCCGCCGCTGCAGGCTAAAGGGAATGGGACTTTACATCATTCCGGATAACTGATCAGACGTTTGAACGAATAAGGTTGAGCAAGGGACGAATGAGCCCAGGCTCAGCCTTTTGTCGATGTAAGAAGATGATAGAGGGGCTGCCCATAAGGAAGCCCGTTAAAAATTGAGGGAGGTCAACACACTTGTAAGAAACATGCTATAATCACATATTAATTACTGGGTAGAAGGCGGTGGAGCGATAATGAGACGCGACTATAACTTGAGTAAGGACTTTCCGATTCATATAACGCGGTGGGTTCCGCTTACGGTGTTGGAGCCTTTTCATTGGCATAATGCGTTTGAAGTCGGTTATTGTTTTGAGGGAAAGGGGCAATTTTATTTTGAAGAGAAGCGCTATGAGGTGCGTGCTGGCGATGTGTTCGTGGTCAGTCACATGGAAAAGCATCGTGCGCAGTCGGATGCCGCTATGCCGAGCACATTTTATTTTGTTAAGTTTGACGGATCATTGATGCGAGGCACGGAGAATGAGCTGCTGACACCGTTCATTATGAAGTCGAAACATTTTGTGAATCGAATAGCTGGGGATGCACAGATCGCGCCGCAAATTGGACATTTGATGCACGAAATTTGGAAAGAAATGCAGGAGCAAAATCGCGCTTATAAAAGCATGGTGCGCGGGCTGCTGATTCAGGTGTGTACGTTGCTATTTCGGTATTTTTCCAAGGAGATGTCGACGGCGGAATGGAGCCGCTCTTTGCAGGCCTACAACAAACTGCAGCCGGCGCTCAGACTGATTCATGAGCGGTTCAGCGAGGATATTCGACTGGAACATATTGCGGAGTGCCTCGCGCTAAGCCCTTCGCGCAGTTATCACTTATTTAAAGAAACGATTGGCGAGGGATTTAAGGAATATTTGACGAAAATCCGCATTCAGGAATCGAAAAAAAGATTGCGGGATCCGAACGCTTCGATCACCGAGGTCTATTTGTCATGCGGCTTTCAAAGCCAATCCGCGTTTTACCGGGCATTTAAGTTAGTGGAGGGAATGACTCCCAAGGAGTACAGCCACTATATCATCATGTCATAGGAAATAGCTGTTTTTAGGAATTGTTGAAAGGAATATTGGAGGAATGGTCAGCGGCAATCTATTATACTTTTAAATAAATGAAAACGCTGTACAGCTGCGAAGAAAGCGATTGCATATTTATATTATAAATACGGGCGGGGAAGATATGGGAACTAACACTCCAACAACGAATGGGCAAGCAGAGGTGAAAGGAATGAAAGGGCATACCCGCAGAAGGCAAATTTGGAATGATAAAATTTTATACCTCATGCTTCTGCCATGCCTAGCATTTTTCGTGCTGTTTCATGTATGGCCCATTATCGGCATGAAGCTGGCTTTTTACGATTATCGCATCATTGGCGATGATGAGTTTGTCGGGTTCAAATATTTTAAAGAGCTATTCAGTACTCCGATTTTTCTTAAAGTATTAGAAAACACATTAATTATTAGTGCGATGAAATTGTTTATCATCTTTCCGATTCCGATCTTGTTTGCACTCATGCTCAATGAATTTGCCAACAATAAATTTCGCAAGACGGTGCAGGTTGTATCATACTTGCCCCATTTTCTATCCTGGGTTGTTATTGCAGGCGTCTGGTTTGAGTTTCTATCTCCGTCAACGGGTATGATCAATCAGCTGCTGCAGACGTTTGGCTTGCCTGCAACTGATTTTCTGACAGACAAGAGCAGCATACGCTGGGTGCTGGTGGCAAGTGAAGCTTGGCGCGGCATTGGCTGGGATTCGATCATTTACTTGGCTGCTATTATCGGCATTAACCAAAGTCTCTATGAGGCGGCGAAGATCGATGGAGCGAATCGCTGGCATATTGTGACGCGCATCGTGCTTCCTCATTTGTATGTGCCGATGGTCACGATTTTTATTTTGAATGTAGGCTTCATTATGAATGCCGGACTGGATCAGATTCTGAACTTCACGAATGAATCCGTCAACAGCCAGATTGATATTATCGACACGTATGTGTACCGGCTCGGCTTGCTTAACGGGCAGTATTCGTTTGCAACAGCAGCTAATTTGTTCAAAAGCGTTATTGGGGTAGCGCTCGTGCTGTCCATGCATTTTGTATCGAAGAAATTAACCTCCAAAGGGGCATGGTAAGGGGAAGTTAACATGCTGGAAAAAAGACTGACTACTCATAAACTCATTATTGGGCTTGTCCTGACGCTTCTGTCGCTCACGATGTTTGTGCCCATTGTGAATATACTGGCCAAATCTTTATCTGATCCGGCTAAAGTTCATTTGCTGCAAGGCTATGAAATATGGCCGCGGGGTTTTTCCTTTGTGAACTATGAAGTCGTACTGAGCAATCCGATTATCGGACGGGCGCTGGCAAATTCATTATTTATTACAATTGCCGGGACATGCTTTAGCATCTTTTTTACGACGATGGCGGCTTATGTGCTAACACGCAAAAATTTGGTGTTCAAAACACCGCTCATGATTTTTCTCATTATTATTATGATTTTTGAGCCGGGCATTGTACAAGAATATTTGGTCGTGAAAGATATGCACTTACTGGATAATTTGTGGGTTATGGTGCTATATCGATTGATCAATGTCTATTATTTGATTCTTATGATGCGGTTTATTGAGGAAATTCCCGATGCGCTTACAGAAGCGGCGAAGATCGATGGCGCCGGCCATATGACGTTATTTGTACGGATTGTGCTGCCGCTGGCACGAGTTCCGCTGCTGACGATCGGGATGTTTTATGCGGTGGCCAAATGGAATGAGTTTTTCAAGTCGAGTATTTTCTTGTCCAGCCAAGAAAACACGGTATTGCAAGTGCTGCTAAGACAATTCGTAGTTGAACAGGACAGTCTCGCATTAGTAGGCGCTGTCGATGTTATTAAAAACAGCAATATCGCCCAGCTTGATTTTGGTTCGCTGAAGGCTGCGACGATTATTATCGCTATCGTTCCTATATTGATGCTCTATCCGATTATTCTGAAGTATTACACTAAAGGGGTGATGGACGGCGGCGTAAAAGAATAGTGTTCATTCTAACAATTGTGGAGGGAATCACATGAAAAAAAGGTCCGCTTTTATGCTAGTCATGCTGATGTTAGTAGTTAGTGCCTGCAGTACAAAAAACACTGAAGCGCCATCTGAAACTCCTCAAGGTTCAGGCGATGAACCGGTCACATTGACGATTGCTCATAAAGGGATTTTATCTGCCGACGATCCGCTGCTAAAGGCAATTGAAGAGGGGATGAAGGAGGAAGGGAAAAATGTGAAGCTGAAATTTGCCCAGGTGCAGTCCGGTTCTTATCCCGAAAAGCTGGGTCTGCTGCTGCAAAGCGGTGAAATTCCGGATCTGATTTATTTCCAGGGCGGGGATTATCAGTTTGCGATTACACAAAAAATTCTTGAAGATTTAACTCCTTATATCGAAAAGTCCACTTATGTGAAAGCAGCGATGAATCCATACAATGTGGAAAGAACGAAAAACTACCCTTACTTAGTATGGGCTTCGCCGACGAGCAATGTCATCCCGGCCGTTCGCCAAGACTGGCTGGATAAGACGGCTTCGGGCAAAGCGTTGCTGGAAAAGCCGACGATTGACAACTACTATCAGTTTTTAAAGGAAGTAAAAGAAAGCAATGGCGCGCAGTTCGCTCTAACGACAGCAGGCAATTTGGATGAGCTTGACGCGATTTTTGGACAGGCCTTTGGCTTGAGGTCTACTTGGATAAAAGGGGAGGATGGTCAATATGTTTATAGTAAAACAACAGCTGCGGAAAAAGAAAAACTGGAGTTTTACGCCAAGCTGTATAAGGAAGGCCTTCTCGATCCGGAGTTTCTGACGAAAAAATGGGATACGAAGGAAAAAGCATTTTATGATGGTATAGCGGCAATTGTAGCAGCAAATCAAGGTGGTTCTATTAACCTCATTAATCAAAAAATGATCGCTCAAAACGGCGCCGGCTCAGAAATTACGCCGCTGCCGCCTGCAAGTGGTGCTGCGCAAGGCTATACGCCGGTGGATGCGAGTAAGGAGAGCCGCGGATTTGCCATTGCGGCAACGTCCAAGCATAAAGATATGGCATTCGCAGTTCTGGAATATATGACGAGTCCGAAAGGGCAAGTGCTCGATAAGCTCGGCATTGAAGGGGAGCAATATGTAGTGGAGAACGAAAAAATTAAGCTTACAGACAAGCATGCGGAATGGCTGCCGCGTTTTGTCGAGTCGATGGAAAACTTTAAACCGCCTTATGAAATCGATGCTGCTACGCCTTATATGTCCAAGCCGGCACTGGACTCCTTGGAGATGATGGCTTCCATGTCCACAAAGGACAATAGTTTCCTCATTCCGGATGAGTTGGCGGCGAAATGGGATGCGAGTCTCGCGCTTTACAAAGAGTTTGCTGCTGATATGGTGACAGGCAAGAAGACAAGCGCTGACTTCGATAAGTTTGTACAGGATTGGAATGCTGCCGGTGGCAAAGATTTGACGGAATACGCGAATGAGACAATCAAATAAATAGAAAAGAGGAGTGTGGTTTTTTTCGACGCACCCTGTACAGGAAGGAAGGAGGGAACCCGTGTTGTTGTCTGCAGAACAAGTAAAGGGCGCTATATTCGGTATTGCTTTTGGGGATGCGCTAGGTGCAGTTGTAGAAAAAATGTCGTATGCTCAAATCAAGGAGATATATGGCCGGGTCGACACGCTCAAGACGAGCTGGTGGAAAGCAGATTGGCCGGATTCTCTAAGATTGGGCAGAATGAGGGGGCAAGGTATCGTCACTGACGATACGTTGATGACTTTAGCGTTGATGAATGTGTATTGTACGGAGCGCAGGCATTTGGATGCGTACGATATGGCCAATGAGTTTGTGAAGGAAATTGCCTTTCGCCCGCGCTATATTCCCGAATTTGGCCGGGAAGCATTGATATTGGATCGGTTGTTCTATCCGGAGAAGCATATTTTTAACCGGCATGTTCTGGCGAATTGTGAGCCGCGCGAGGGCGGTTACGGCAACATGGTCAACTGTGGCGCGGCGATGTACATTGCTCCAGTCGGTATCGTCAATGCTTGCAACCCTAAGGCAGCCTATGATGAAGCGATTTTGTTCGCTTCCGGGCATCAATTGAGCTACGGTCTTGAAGCTGCGGGCGTAATGGCATGCTGTGTGGCCAAAGCGTTCGAACCTGACGTTACCGTATCCGATATTGTAGAAACAGCGCTGTTGTATGCCAAAGATGGTACAAGAATGGCGATTGAAGATATTTGTGAAAAAGCATTGGAGCTTCGCCCGGAGAAGCATGATCGCGATAAAGTTGTCCGTGCTTTTCATGAGGTAATGGCAAAGTATTCACCTGTCAAAGACGACGTCAATCGCAGCATCGATAAGCTGGGGATTCCATCCAACCATTATACGCCAAGCCGCTTGTTCTCGATAGAAGAGTTGCCCATGGCGCTTGGATATATAGTGCTGCATGATGGCGAACTGCTGGAAGCGATCAAGGATGGAGTGAGCTCCGGGCGCGATACAGACTCGATCGGTGTAATGATTGGTGCTATTCTGGGAGCGATGCACGGCTATACCGCTATTCCTGCAGATGAAATTGCCCTTCTTGAAAGTGCCAATAAACAAAATATTGAACAGCAGTGCATTAAGTTTCATGAAGCAGCAACGATTATTATTGAGAACGATCTGGCGTTCAGTGAGCGCAGACAGCTTCAACTTGGCATAACGAGAGGAAAGGCGGTTGATGTGCAATGATACCTGCTCATTATTTGGAGAAAATTTATGCGGGCTACTTGGGGATGAATATCGGAATCCGGTTGGGAGCTCCGGTGGAGCCGACCATCTGGACGTATGAAAGAATAAAAAATACGTATGGCGACATTACGGGCTATGTAAAAGAATATAAAAACTTTGCGGCAGATGACGATGCTAACGGTCCCTTTTACTTTCTGCGGGCACTCTATGATGATGCGATTGATCGTGATATTGAACCCAACGATGTTGCTCGTGCATGGTTGAACTATGCCCGTGAAGGCGTAGGCATGTTTTGGTGGGGCGGCTACGGGATTAGCACAGAGCATACAGCGTTTACGAATTTGAAGCGCGGCATTCCAGCTCCGCAATCCGGTTCAATCGAACAGAACGGCGCGGCGATTGCCGAGCAAATTGGCGGACAAATTTTCATCGATACGTGGGGATTGGTCAATCCTTGCAATCCCAAGAAGGCCGCAGATTTTGGCGAGGCGGCAGCTCGCGTCTCCCATGATGGTGAAGGCGTGCATGGTGCAAGATTTTTCTGTGCGGCTATTTCCAAGGCATTCGAAACGGATGATATAAATGAAATTATTGAAGCTGGCCTGGCGCAAATTCCTCCGGCCTCCTTATACACAGCAGTTGCCAGAGCTGTTCTGGCCTTCCATGCGGACAATCCGGGAGATTTCCGGGCTTGCCGGGATATGCTGGAAAGAGAATGGGGCTATGACAGATACCCTGGCGTATGCCATATGATTCCGAATGCCGGTGTATGTATTTTAGCGCTCATTTACGGACAAGGCGATTTTAGCAGAACGGTGGAAATTGCCACGATGTGCGGCTGGGATACAGATTGCAATGCCGGGAATGTAGGCACTGTACTGGGGGTTGCCTGCGGCATGAAGGGGATACCGGATAAATATCGTAAAGACATCAATGACGGTATTGTTATGTCTGGTATATCGGGATACTTGAACATTTTGGACATTCCAACCTATGCAAAAGAATTAGCCATCCTGGGCTATCGCCTGGCGGGTGAGCCGTGTCCGCAAGAGTTGCAGGACAGTTTTGTGGAGCGGGAAATTTACTTTGATTTCGAACTGCCGGGATCGACGCATAATTTCCGCGTATCGGATCCGTTCTTTGTCCAGACGCAGCATTCGGTTGAAAAAGCTTATAAAGGCACCGGCTCACTGGAAGTTTTGTTTGATCGTATGACTCGCGGCGAGCAGTCGAAAATTTACTATAAACCATTCTATACAAGAGATGATTTCAGCGATGAGCGCTATTCGCCGACATTTGCACCGAAAGCATACTCCGGTCAAACGGTCTCAATGAAAATATATTTGGATCAATGGAATGGCAATGAGACGATGGGCTTCGCTCCGTATGTGCGGCTGGCCAGCAGCAAACAAGACCTTCTGCAGGGCTATATCAAGCTGGTGAACAATGAATGGCTGGATGTCGAGTTCCAAATTCCCGACACCGAAGGCGACTTGGTCGATGAGGTCGGCATTGTGCTGGAGTCTTATTCACTGAAGAAATTCAAAAGTCTCGGTCGCATCTTTATTGATGAATTTCGGATTCACGGCAAAGCGGACTACACGATTGATTTCAGCAAGCAGCAGGTCAATTTTGGATGCGTGACGCCATTTGCCCAAAATCATGGTGCCTGGAGCATCGATAATGGCGCTTTATACTTGATGACAGCAGAAGCTTGCGAAGCTTACACAGGCAATTACTTTGCCACCGACTATACCGTAGCGGTCACGCTTAACCCGCAGCATGGAGATACACATTTGGTAGCTGTTCGCGCTCAAGGAGCTCAGCGAGGTTATCATGTTGGTTTTGATGGAGCGAATGGGGTATCCTTATATGTGAATGATTTTGGCTTTAGAAAGCTGACAAGCTGCGAATATGCATGGCAGCATCATCAAGATTATGATTTCAACGTCACTGCACAAGGTAATGTTATCACCCTGCATATTAACGGAGAAGAAGTTTTGCGGCATGAGGATGAAAAGTATGGTTACGGCATGTTCGGATTGAGCACACTAGGAGCATCCAGAACTTACTTTAAACAGATCAAATTAACAGAATTTTAATTGATGCTGGAAGAAGGGCGGGGCAATCGCGAGATGTCCCGCTTGTCCAGTTGAATTGAAGGAAGGCAGCTTATGGAACTATTGCATCTAGGATATTCATTGCTTGTTATTGTGTTTATCGACCTTATTTTGTCAGGTGATAATGCAATTGTCATCGGTCTGGCCTGTAGAAATTTACCTGCCGAACAGCAGAAAAAAGCTGTTCTGTGGGGAACGGCCGGGGCGATTGGCATGCGTGTGCTGGCCACGATCTTTGTATTGTTTTTGCTGGAAGTGCCTTGGCTTCATCTTGTAGGCGGCCTGCTGCTGCTATGGATTGCGAGTAAATTGTTAGTAGAAGAGGAGAACCATGATGATGTGAAGGCAGGCTCCAATCTGTGGGGAGCGGTGCGCACGATTATTGTGGCTGATGCGGTGATGAGCCTCGATAATGTACTCGCTGTAGCAGGTGCGGCTCATGGTAATATTATACTCGTTATTGCCGGATTACTAATCAGCATTCCACTACTTATTAAAGGGAGTATGCTCTTCATCAAGCTAACCAACCGCTTCCCGTGGATCGTCTACATCGGCGCAGGCGTACTAGCCTATACAGCGGCCAAAATGATGATCCAAGAACCGGCAATTGATGCATTCGTACCTGACGATTATCGGGAATGGCTCTTTATCGCGGCTGTCATTTTGTTGACGCTGGCAGTCGGATATATGAGGAATGCAAGTAAACGACGCAAAGCAGTGTCGATAAAGCCTGCCCACAAATGATCGGCCTCCGAACGCCCGGATGAAAACGGGAATCGGAGGCTTTTATTTTAGAATCAGTGTGGGTGACCAATATATCAAGTACAGCCTTTACTATTAATTTACCGCCGATTTTAACTTTACCGACGCTCTTTTCGCAAAAAAATATATGGACAAGGGGCCCGATTAAGTTAAATTATAGTTAGGGCTCCTTTTTCGACTGCAGACAGGACATCAAGTGAAAGGCTGTGATTTTCATTGATAAAAGTACTGATCGCGGAAGACGAGATGCTGGTACGGATCGGGCTCAAAAATTCGATCGATTGGCAGAAATTCGGCATGCAGGTCGTCGCCGACGCGCCCAACGGTCAATTGGCTTGGGAAGCCGCTCTGAACGACCAACCAGACCTGGTATTAACGGATATCAAGATGCCTGCGATGGACGGCCTGGAATTGATCACGAAGATGAAAGAAAGCGGATCGCGCGCCAAATTCGTTATACTGACTGCTCACGAAGAATTCGGTTTAGTTCGGAAAGCGCTTCAATTGGGAGTAAAGGATTACCTCTTAAAGCTGAAAATGTCGATCGAGGAAATTGAAGCCTTGCTGGATCGCCTCGGGAAGGAAATAAACGCGGAAGCGAAAGCGGGTACGGCCGCGGGGGTGGAATTTGCCGAGGACGCATCGGCTCGCAAGCAGAATCTGATTAGAGATTATCTGTTTTCCGGCCGCTATTCGGAAACGGAGTTCGCTGCGCTGGCCGCCAGGCTAAACGTTCGGTTCCGGCCCGAGCGGATTGTCATGGCCGCCATGACGATCGGCAAGTATGAACGGATCGAAACGAAGCTGCAAGATCAGCATGGCAGTCTGATCCGGTTCACGGTGCTTAACATACTGGAAGAAGTAATCTGCGGTTCCGGCCGAGTAGAAGCTATTCACGAGAAGGACGAACGCTATATTCTCATGTTTGGTTTCGAAGGCGGAGAGGGCGACCGATACATATATGAGGCGGTGGAAGAGAAGATCGGGTATGTGCGCCACGTGATCAAAACTTACCTGGGATCGACGACGGTTTTCGGACTGAGCTCGATTGGCCAAGGCTACTCATCGATGAACCGGCTGTATCGGGAATGCGCCTCGATATTGGAGCTACTCTATTTTTCGGGCAACGATGCCGTTATCACGTGGGGAGCGAGGGCGCCGGAGTCGGCGGCGGAACGGAGTCGAGCCAAATTGCGGAAGATGCTGACGGAATTGGACAGTCTCGACGAGCGATATCGGCGGGAAGTGGCGTCCGGCATTGATTCGCTGGACGAGGTAAGCGAATTAAGGAGGGGTCACATCGAAAGCCTATTGATTAAATGGATTCATTGGCCGATCTTGCATCTCGAGATGTTTCGAAATGGGGCGGATTCCCGGGCGCTAGCGTGCGTCAAGAAAATTCACGGCTGCGCCACGCTGGACGACGCGATTGAGGTGTTCGTCTCTTACATAGACGAGATGAAGCGTGATGATTCGGGCGCGCCGCGACTGAGCAGAGAAATCGCCGAAGCTGTCTCGTTCATGGAGAACAATTATGCGGAAGCGATATCATTGCACCAAGTGGCCGAGAAAGTGTTCTTGAGTCCCAATTATTTCAGCAGCTTGTTTAAGAAGGAGCTTCAAATCAGCTTTGTTGAATATTTGAACCGGATTCGGATCGAACGTGCCAAGGAACTGCTTGTTCACACGTTTATTAAATCTTACGAGGTCGCCCAGAGGATCGGATACGCCGACGAGAGCTATTTCGGCCGCGTGTTCAAGAGAGAGACCGGAATGAGCCCGAACGCGTTCAGAAGGCGGAGCGTCGTCCAGGGTCAGGCGGTGGGGCATGGGGATTCCCAAGAAGAAGTACGATAGAACGTTCCGCGGCAAGCTGTCCAATCAACTGATCGTGTCCTTTATCGGCATGTTCCTGGTCGTATTGCTCGTCAGTATGGCCGCGGCTTATTACGCGATTCTCGGCATTCTGAAAAACAACTCAAAGGAAAACGGGTTAAACGTAATGAGCCAATACAACTACAACCTGAATACGTTCCACAACGAGATGAACCATATCTTCAGGCAGATGGTATTCCCGAATCAGGCAGGAGAGACGGGCATCGTCCAAAGGCTAATCACGTTGGACCGGCTGCCGGAGGTTGAGCGAACCGTTCTGCTATATGCCGGGTTTCAGTCGTTTAAGCAACTGATGTCCAACTATTCGTATATTCGTTCGATCAATTTCTACAGCGACGAAGGAACGGCTTTAAGCGCCAGCCGGGAAGCCAATCAATCGACAACGGAAACGGATGGCGACGGGTATCGTTTTTACCAGAACATTCTAAGGAAGAGCGCAATATCCGATCCGGGCAAGCTTGTATGGCTGGGAGGATACGGGGAGCGGGAGTTCGATCTGAAAGGCGCTAGACGGAAGCAGGCCGTTTCCAAACCTTACATTACGGCGGTACGAAGTTTCTTCTCGGGCAGCAAAGCGGGCGTCATCGCGATCAATGTCGATTTGGATTATTTTACGAGCATCTATAACCGGGCGGGTAGCACGCAAACCGACAGAATGTATATGGTCGATTCCACCGGCATGATCGTTTCCCATAACGATCCGTCCCGCATTGGACAGCGGATCGACATTCAGAACTTGTTAGAGTCTGGTTTATTGGAGGGTTCGCCATCCGCGAGTTTGGAGCGGGACGGCCAACAAATGATGGCCTACCGGGTAGACGGCCTGGATTGGATTCTCATCCTGGAAGTTCCGTTGAGCATATTCGTTCAAGACGCGGGTAAGATCAGAACGATCGCGCTGGCGACCCTGTTCGCAAGCCTGGCATTCGCCATTCTGTTGTCCCAATATTGGATCAGACGGCTTACCTTGCCTCTCGTCCGTTTAACCGCAGCCATTCGGAAAGTCAAAGCGGGAAAACTGGGGGCTACTGTCGAGATACGAGGCAGCCATAACGAACTGGGCATCTTGATTGATCAATTCAACCTGATGTCTTCCGAACTTGCAAACGTGATTGAACAGAAGGAAAAGATCGAAGAAGAGAAGCGCACGATAGAAGTCCAAGCGCTGCAAACGCAGATCAACCCGCATTTGATCTACAATACGTTAAATACGATCAAATGGATGGCGATCATGATCAAGGCGAATAACATCGCGGAGAGCATTACCGCGCTTAGTGATATTTTGGAACCGTTGTTCAAGAAGCAGCAGGTGTTATGCACGATAGAAGAGGAGCTCGATTACATTCACCCCTATATCAAGATCATGAGGTTCCGGTATGGGGGCAGCTTCAAGGTGGAGATCTCCGTTCCCGAGGACATGTTGGCATGCCGGACGCTGCGATTCATTTTGCAGCCGATCGTCGAAAATGCAATCTATCATGGACTAAGCGGTCGCCAGGGCGGCTGCCTGTCCGTCTCGGGAGAGTTTCGGGAGGGGACAGCGGTCCTGACAGTGAGGGATGACGGAGAGGGCTTTACGGAAAGTAAGCTGTCCGAGGTGAGGAGTCTGTTGATCGATACGTTCTTGGAGGAAAGGGAGGGCCAAAGGGAGGAGAGCGGTTCAGGAATCGGATTGTGGAACGTCCAGAGAAGAATACGGCTGCACTTCGGGGAACGATACGGAATCGTGATCGATAGCCTAGAAGGCTACGGCACGGAAGTGCGGCTGACGCTTCCAGGAAAAGAAATGATAGCAGAAAGAGCACGCGCATCGAACTAATAATCGGTGCGCGCGTTCTTTTTTTGGCAGTACAGAAATCGTAAGATATTCCGATATTAATCGGACCGATACGCCCGACAGCCCCTAAGAGCATATTTCCGTCCGATTAATCGTTGGGAATTTCATCGTTTTCGCCCCCCGGACGGAGCTATAATGAATTCACATTCAACCGAGCTTTATGGAGAAAGGCAGATGATAAGGAAGTGGCAAGCTTTACGAGATCACTGGCGGAGAGAAAACGGATAAAATTCATGAACAGAAGCTACAAGTCCAGGCGGGGGCTTCAGTACTTCCTGTACGCCTTGCCATTTGCCGCGTTCGTGCTCGCATTTGCATACGTCCCGTTATTCGGATGGATCTATGCGTTCTTTAACTACAAGCCCGCTCTCTCGCTGGCGCAGATGGATTTCGTCGGCTTCGACAATTTCGTCAAGCTGTATCGGGATCGCGAGGTCGTCGGGCAGGTGCTGACGAATACGCTTGCGATCAGCTTCATTTCGCTGCTGTTCACCCCTTTGCCGGTGATCATGGCGATCCTGCTGAACGAGATCGGCAGCGGCAAGTTCAGAAGAATCGTTCAAACAACGACGACGCTGCCCAACTTTATCAGCTGGATCGTCGTGTTCTCCCTGGCGTATGCGATGTTCTCGCCAAGCAGCGGCCTGGTTTACGACGTGTTGGAAAAGCTGGGCGTACAGAAGCCAATGATCGGCGTGCTCGGAAGCAACGATTGGGCCTGGATGTTTCAAATCCTGCTTGGCATCTGGAAGTCTCTTGGCTGGGGGATGATTATTTACATTGCGGGCATCGCGGGTATCGACCCCGAGCTGTACGAAGCGTCGAAGATCGATGGCGCAAACCGCTTCCAGACCATGATTCATATTACGCTGCCGGGACTGGCCCCGACGTTTTTCGTTCTACTGCTGCTCCAGATCAGCAATATACTGAACAACGGGTTTGAGCAATTTTTCGTATTCTATAATTCGCTCATTTCAGAGAAGCTGAACGTTCTGGATTATTACGTTTACAGTTCTGCGTTCCGCGCTTATGACTACAGCTACTCGACAGCACTCGGCATGCTCAAGACGTTCGTCAGCCTGCTGCTTCTGTTCGGAGCCAATCTGTTCTCAAAGAAGCTGCGCGGCGAGTCATTAATGTAGCTGTATGAGAGGTGAAATGAAAATGAACATTAAGAAATATGGGAGCTTCTCCGGCCGATTGTTTAACGTTTTTAATTATGCGCTGATGACGGTGTTCATGATCGCCTGCTTGTATCCGTTCTATTACGTCATCATTTATTCGTTAAGTGACCCACACAAGATAAGTCGTGGTGGTGTGTTCTTCTGGCCGGTGAATCCGACGATCGACAGTTACGTTGAAATTTTATCCAAGAAGACGGTGCCGCTCGCGTTTGTGGTATCGGCGGCCAAGACGGTGTTGGGAACGGCGCTTTGCATTTACTGCTCGTCGCTGTTCGGGTACCTGATGACAAAGCAAGAGATGCGGTTTCGCAAATTGGTTTACCGGTTCGTGATTTCCTCCATGTACTTGGGGGCGGGATTGATCCCTTGGTATTTGACGATGAAAGCCTATGGCCTGCAAAACAGCTTCCTGCTCTACGTCATTCCCGGCATGCTGAACGCCTTTTTCGTCATCCTGATCAAGACGTATATCGAGTCGATTCCGGCTTCGATGGAAGAATCGGCGGAAGTGGACGGCGCGGGGTTTCTGACGATGTTTCACCGGATCATCTTTCCTTTGTCCAAGCCGATTATAGCGACGGTTGCCGTTTTCTCAGCGGTAGGCATATGGAATTCCTGGCAGGACAACTTTTTCCTGGTCAGCAATCCGAACCTGCAAACGATTCAGCTTATTCTGTACAAGTATTTCAACGAAGCAACGCTTCTGGCGGCCGAACTGGCCCGCAATCCCAGCGCGATTAAAGAGGCGCCGAAGATCTCGTCCGAAACTGTGAAAATGACGATGAGCGTCATCTCGATCGTGCCGATACTGCTCGTGTATCCGTTCATGCAGCGGTATTTCGTCAAAGGCATCATGCTTGGGGCCGTAAAAGGCTGAGCGGGAAACGAAACGTTCGGCGCAAATGAGCATGGGGTCAACGGTTCACCCTATAAACCGTTAACGATATAAATTGATAATGGGAGGCTATCAAGTGAGAAAAAGAAAAAAGTGGATTGCGGGCATTTCGATGCTTCTGGCGGCGGTCATGATCTTACTCTCCGCATGCTCAGGCAACAACGGAAACGGCGAGGCAAGTCTGTCGAAGGGCAGCCCGAGCGGCGGACAGGCGGAGGGATCACCGACGGCAAGCCTGACGGGACCAGGCGATGCGGCGGAGCTTTCCAGAGATCCGATCACGTTGAAGGTGTATTGCTACGGCTGTCCATCGGAAGGGATTCAGAATACTCCGATGGATCAAGCGATTAAGGAGAAATTCAATGTGACGTTCGACGTCGTTTCTGGAGACGAGCAGAAGCTTCAGGCGATTATTGCAAGCGGAGACTTGCCGGACATCATCTCCTTAACCGGTAGTGTCGCAAACATGTCGGACACGTTGATTCAAGGCGGGCTAGTGGTTCCGATGGATGAGCTGATCGAGAAATACGGTCCGAATTTTGAGAAATATAGCTCGCTAGCGCTCAGCATGATGAGAAAGCTGTACAGCAACGGAACGAATAAAGTCTATTTCCTTCCCCAAAACGTGCAAAAATCGTACGAGCTGATCAATAGAGGCGGATTCGTAGGTTTTTTCACAAGATGGGATTTGTACAAGGAAATCGGCGCTCCGGCCATGAACAACGAAGATGATTATTTGAACGTGCTGAAGCAAATGCAAGAAAAGCATCCAGAAACGAAGGACGGCAACAAAGTATACGGCTTCTCGGCTTGGACGGACTGGGGGCCTTGGGCCTATACGATTTCCTATCCTTTCATGCACGGATATACGGATGTCTCGGATTTATATATGAAACAAGAAACGGGAGAACTGGAGGATGTGTTCACTGATCCGGACGGTATCTTCTGGAAAGGGATTAAATTTTTCAATAAAGCTTATCGGATGGGGCTGTTCGATCCGGAAGGATTTATTCAGAAGAACGAGCAGTATACGGCGAAGGCGGAGAACGGGCAACTGCTGGTCGTCGCAGCCAATTGGTTCGGCGGCAAAGCGCTCATGAAGAACGTGGGTACTGATCTTGCCAAATACATCGCGATTCCGGGTCCATTCCCTGTCATTCCAGGCGTTTATCCCGCCGATAACCCCTTGGGCTACAGAATTGGCAGTGCCAAAGCGATCACCAAAAACAATAAGTATCCGGAGAGAACGATGGAAATGTTCAACTACTTCAACTCTCCTGAAGGCACTCGTCTACTGTTTGGCGGCATCCAGGGTAGAAGCTGGGATATGGTTGACGGCAAAATGGTCCCGCTCAAAAATGAAATTACAGACGACCCGGCATACCGGGAAAAAGAAGGAATCGGCATGTATGCGAACATTTTAGGGGGACTTTCGGAACTGTATCCTGACGATGACGGCAAGCCTTCCGTGCCCGGCGTCGAAGTAGATACATCTTTGCTGGACGAGGCAGAGAGAGATTTTTCCGCTTATTACGGCGAAGGCTTGAAGTACCCAGGGCAAGTTTACGACAAATGGATTAAGGAAGGTAAACTGAAATCGCCAACGAACTTCTGGCTCGCACAGTCTATGATCAAGTATAGCACCGATGCCGCCCAACAAGCATCAAGTAAGGCGAGGGAGTATTTCATGGCCAACGTCGCCAAATATATTATGTCCAAAGACGATGCTGCTTTCGAGACGGAAAAGGCAAAAGCAATTGAGGAATTTAAGAAACTGGGCATGGATAAAGCGTACGAGGAGCTGCGTCAAAGCTTTGAGGAAGCGAAAAAATTGGCGTCAGAAATCACTCAATAAGCTTCAAAGGAATAGTGTTAGATGGCCGGCTTCGCCTGGAGTATCGGTGAAGCTGGGATTCATTAACGAAAGGAATGAATAGGGATGAATCGATTATTTTCGAAACCATTGGCAAGCTTTCTGATTATTTGCCTTCTTGTTGGCCTTAGCGGCGCGGGATTTGCCAGTAAGGCCAGTGCAAGCGGTGAAAGCGCTGTCTCTTCGGAACCAGGCGGATACAAGCAAGATCAATTTTTCATTTCCACAATCACAGCTGTTCATTGGGGAGATGAATACGATTTAGATGATTATAAAACCATTATACAGGCGACTAAGGATGCGGGCTTCAACCTGATCGAAAACGCGACAATGCCCCGGAGCAAGATGCATCAGGCGCTTGAAGCATGCGACGCGGTCCAGATTAAATGCTTGGCGCAAAATATTACCAATGACAATGGGTTCTCCGGAGTAGGGGGCAATTATCCGCCTTTTACCGAAGCATCCATTCAATCGGTCGTAGACGAGCTTAAGGACTATACGATGTTGGAAGGCTATTATATTTGGGACGAGGTTTTAAAGCCAGAGTTCGGAGTTGCTAGGCAACTGAAGGACTACTTGAAACAATTTGATCCCGATAAGCTGGCTTATTCGATTACGTTGCCAAGTTACGGGCCATACAGATGGGACGACACAAGCGGCAACGGCTTTGAAGAGTATATCGATTCTTATATTCAGAATATAGATCCGGATGTGCTGGGCTTCGATTATTACCCATTCTGGAAGCTTCTCGGTCCGGATGCCGAAGAAGCCTCGCTGATCGAAAACGATCTGTGGAGAGATATGGGGCTGTTCCGTAAAAAATCGATGGAATTCATGAAGCCGTTCTGGTTTTACTTTCAGGCGGTGGATATGGAGGTCGTAAATGACACGCGACTTTTGGGTCATATGACCCGCGAGAAAATGGGCGTACAGATGAAGGCGGCATTGGCGTATGGGGCGAAGACAGTGAGTTATTTCCGGACGTTGGATATGCTTACCGATGTTCATGGCAATAAATTTCCCATTTATGACGATATCAAATCCTTAAATAACGAGGTCATGAATCTCGGGAACCTCTTGTTCGACAAGCAATCCAAGCAAATCTATCACTTTGGAATTGCAGAGAACAAACGGCAGCCATACTTCTTGGATGACGTTGGCAAAGGTAATTTAATCGAGAGTGCGCCTGACAATGCAATTGTAAGTGTCTTTGGCGACTCCACTTCGACTGCCTATGTACTGGTCGTCAACAAAGATTATAAGCAGCCGATGACCGGGCAATTGAATCTCAAAGTACCTGGACAAGTGAAGCGATACGATAAAACGAATAATACTTCACAGGTCGTATCTAACTTGTCCAATTCAATTGATCTGCAAATTGCAAAAGGAGACGCCGAGCTCTATATGATTGAACCCGTAGACGATACGGAAGCGCCTTCATGGCCGGCAAACAGCAAGATAACGGTTTCGAATGTCACGCAGACTGGCGTGAAGCTGAGTTGGCCTGAAGCGCAGGATAATGTTAGCGTGGCGGGCTACCGAATTTATGTAGACGGCGTCGAACGAATGAGTGTGTCTAAGCAAGTTCTTGAACAACAGATTGCGAATCTAACGCCAAACCAAACTTATACGTTCACAGTAAAGTCGTACGACGCGGCAGGGAACGAAAGTGTGGGATTGAGTGAAACGGCAACTACCTTACAGATTCCATCGGGCGGCCAGAACTGGTACGTCCCGAGTCTGTCCGATAATGCCGACTTGCGGGTGTTGCAGGTGAGCGTTGACGGCAAAGAGTTGTCGCTAGCGCCGTCGTTTGCGCCGGGTACGTTAGTCTATACGGTCGAGACGGAGGCTGACCGGGCAGTCATTGCCGTGAATGCGTCGCATGCGGCTGCGAAGGTCTTATTTGACGGCGGTGCGGTCGGCGGCCGTGTTGAAGTCAAGCTGCGGGAAGGCAATAACGTCTTTGAATTGAAGGTGCAAGCCGAAAACGGGGTGACGAAGACGTATACGGTGACCGTTCATCGCAAATTGCCACAGCCGGAACAAAAGCCTGAGCCGGAGACGTTCGGGAAACCATCAGTCGCGTTAACGGACATCACCGGTCATTGGGCAGAGAGTTCGATTAAAAAGGCCGTAGCGCAGCAGATCGTAAGCGGTTATGCGAACAATACGTTCAGACCGGACAATCCGGTTACGCGTGCGGAATTTATCGTTATGCTGGCGAATGCGTTGAAGCTCGAAGGAGAAGGCCAGTCTTTGACGTTCACTGATCGCGAACGGATCGGATCATGGGCGGCCAAGTCGGTTGCCCAAGCGTTGGAGAAGGGAATTGTTAAAGGCTATGCGGACGGCAGCTTCCGACCGAACGCAACCATTACACGCATGGAAATGGCTGCGATGATCGCCAGAGCGATCGAATTGCCGCTTGCCGCGGATGCGAAGACCGGATTTGCAGATGACAGTGAAATATCGCAATGGGCCAAGAGCGCTGTTGAAGCGATAAGGCAAGAGGGAATCGCGGTGGGCCGCAACGGTAATCGTTTCGTTCCCAATGCAACAGCTACGAGGGCAGAAACGGTGGTTATGCTGCTTCGAATAGCGGAACGCTAATGGATATAATCAGTATCGTTAAATCGGGAAATTGATATTTTATCGAAGCTTCCGCCCGTGTTAAATAGAGTGGGAGCTTTTTTTCACTTGCCCGGCAAGGAATAGCCATAACAACCGGGACATTCCAAATTTCAGACGGAGTTGATGATTAAATGGAGAATAGCACGGCAGAAATTATACAAATACCGGATATTGTTTTAGGACAGTCGGAGATAGTTTTGCCCGATGTTCCGAGCGGATATAAAGTTTCGTTATATGGCAGCGACAGTCTTCCTGTTATTGATCTAGAAGGGAAAATTCACACACCGCTAGTTGATGTGAAGGTGAACTTATTACTTAAAGTTGAACTGGAGGATAGTCCTGATCAGAAAGTGATCACGAGAAATATAGCGGTTATAGTTCCCGGTCTAGGCAAGCAAACGGATGAGTTAAATGAAGAACCGGGGGTTATTCCCGCAGTGCGTGAATGGCTTGGAAGAACAGGCGATTTGATATTGGCTCCTTCCTCTAAAATTGTCGTAAACCCTTCAGATAAAGGAGTGTTGCAGAAAACTGCGGAAATAACGAAGGAAGATTTGAAGGAGATTGGCGGCTATCATTTGGAAGTCGTTTACGGTCAACCGAACGATGGCGATATTTACCTGGCTATCGATAATGCATTGGCTTATTTAGGGAAAGAAGGATATGTGGTAGATACGGATCGTCATTTATCTATCACATCAGCCGATGCTGCAGGAGTTTTTTATGGAACTCGAACGGTATTGCAAATATTAAAACAGCATAAGCCGAATCATAATCGGATACCTAAAGGCTTAATCAAGGATTACCCTAAATATGAAATTCGCGGATTCATGCTAGACGTAGGAAGAAAGTATTATACGATTGATTTCTTAAGAAAATACGTAAAATTGATGTCCTGGTATAAGATGAATCAATTTCAAATTCATTTAAATGACGTGGTATATTTAAGCCCCTTTGATGACGGCACATACGCTGCTTTTCGGTTGGAAAGTACTAGATACCCCGGCCTTACAAGCAGTAGCGGTTCCTACAGTAAAGAGCAATTCCGAAATCTTCAGTTGCTCGGCATGGATTATGGGATCAATGTCATACCTGAGATTGATACGCCGGGGCACTCAGGCGCTTTCATTCGTTACAATCCTTCTTTTGGCAGCGGACACAATTTAAATATAAATAATCAGAACGCGGTAGACTTTGTAAAAGGCTTGTTCGACGAATATACTGAAGGGGATCATCCGACCTTCATTGGACCTGATGTTCATATCGGTATGGACGAATATCACGTTGGCGCAGCATTAAATCAGGAAGCGATTGAAACGTTCAGAAAATATATGGATACGATGATTAATCATCTCGGCAGTAAAGGGAAACGTCCGTATTTATGGGGTGGGTTGACGATATATAGTGGCGTGACTCCTATTAGCAACAATGCAACGATGGACATCTGGAGCGTATCAGACGGAGATCCGCAACAAGCGATTGATCTTGGATATGATGTGGTCAATGTCGAGGGGACAACCACCTATATTGTTCCTACCATGAAAGATTATTTGGATGCGCAGTTCCTGTATAATGATTGGGAGCCTAACAAATGGACTTCGGTTCAATTGCCTTTCGGCCATCCAAAACTGAAAGGCGGCAAGTTTGCTTTATGGAATGATGCGTCTGAAGCTAGAGGGATTTCTATGGATGACGCTCATGATAGATTGTTCCCAATAGTCCAGGTAATGGCTGAGAAAATGTGGACGGGAAGCCGGGCGGATAAAAACTACGATGAATTTGCAAATAGGGCGGCTGGAGTTGGAGAAGCGCCAAGTGCTAACTTGTCTCATAAATTACATGTAGAAAATGACAATGGAAATGTCATCACCTATCGGTTCGAAAACCAGTTTGAGGATTCATCGGGCAACGGCTTTAACGGGATTGGCCACAATGTAGCGATAACCAGCGGCAAGTATGGGAAAGGCGCGAGATTGAAGGGGGGAGAGAGCTACATTCAAACACCTCTGCGATCGTTGGGATTCGGATGGGTTGTTTCCATGTGGATTAATCCCGACGCCGATAATCCGGATGATGCAATTATTTTGGAGTCGCCGGAAGGCCTATTGAAGTTAACGCAAGGGAACACTGGAAAATTAGGTTTTTCCAAAGAAAATTATCATACTTACTTTGATTATCAAGTTCCAGCGGGCAGATGGACGCATCTCCTATTGACAGGGGATAAGAGGGGAACCACCCTCTATGTGAACGGTGATGAATATATCGAACAAGCAGATAAAGTAACGGGAGCTCCCGTTACTTCGAGACCGATTCAAACGTTTGTACTGCCGATAGAAAAAATCGGCAGTACAACGAACTCATTTAAAGGCGTTATTGATAATTTCATGATTTTCAATATGCCCATCGATTTACTAAAAACTAATGTTAATTTTGCATTGAATAAACCCGTTGAGGCCTCTTCTTCGGCGATCGTTAATTTTACACCGGAGAAGGCCGTAGACGGAAATTCCGGAACAAGATGGTCAAGCGTTGAAACTAATCCTTGGTTTTCGATCGACCTTGGCGAACAAAAAGCTATAAGCAGGGTAGTGATAAATTGGGAAACAGCTTTTGCAAAGCGGTATAAAATCTTCGTTTCGAGCGGCGGTCAGCAATGGACAAATGTGAAGGGAGATGACGGAATTATTTATGGCAATGGAGGGAGAGAGGCAATCCCTTTTGATGAAATAAGCGCCAGATATGTTAAATTCGAAGGAATAGAAAGCGGGACGATACACGGGTATTCTTTCTTTGAATTTGAAGTGTTCGGATCTGGTAAAAAGATGGATCAGTATCATGATTTAATCGTGCAAGCAGAACAATTATTTGCTTTAAATAAAGGAAGCAGTTCGATAAGAGGCCAATTGCTGGCCTTGTTAAACGACTTCCCGTACAACTTCGATCATTCAATTATCCCGCTGCGGCGATTGATTGGCACCTTGCAGGAATCGATCGACGAGCGGACGCCCAGGTTATCTTAACTCTCAAAAATAGCGAGCATGCGGCTATTTTCATCAGTGACGCGAAGCTGAGGGGAGAAGAGGGCTTGCATTAAAGCTTCCGCACGCGGGATAATCCGCGGACGGAAGCTTCTTTTATCAAGGTTCAGATACAGCCTTGTCAAATAATCAACCTTCCGGCTTCATTTCGTTTCCTTCCCGAGACGTGATGGAGCCGGAGGACTACCTGGCCAATGACGGCGCCATTCCTTCTTACTTCGCATACATGGCGACACTATAGTGCGCCGGCTTCATCCACGATTGCTTTCGCTTTGTCGTAATCTTCTTCCGCTACGATGGCCGTCAGCAGGATGTCGCGGCCGCTGACTCTGTTCCCGTAACCGCCGGAACTCATTCCGCTGGCACTGACGCTTGCGGCAGCCAATACGGCGGCATCCCGGTTCTCGAAGTCGCCTCCCAGCGTAAGGTCGCCAAGGCTGCGGAAATCGCCGGTAATGGGATTCATGATCCCTTCGACCCCGCCGCCCGGATAGCCGTCAAAGCGGTCGATTGCCGAATCGATCAGCCGCAGCTCTTTCAGCTTTTCCAAAGCTTGCTCGGCTTGCTCCGGCGTATTGAAGTAGGCGAGGATAGATCTTTCTTTCATCGGGACAGCCTCCCTTTAATCGTCAATTTACCAATATAGTTTGGTCTGGACGATGGCAAACTATTCAAGCATTCCGTTTGCACAAACCACTGTAAAAGGGTACGGAAAAGCATAAGGCGATCCCCGAAGGTCACTCGCCGGTGACAGTTGGGATCGCCTTTTTGTGTTGCTTATTTAGGCAGAGCTGCTTTAAACTTTTTGCGGATTTCGGCGAATTGCGCATTATCTTCACCGTTTGATTTATTGCCGAAGCCAATCATTACTTTTCCGTCTACGATTAAAACAGCGACTTCTTTGGCGTCATCCGCTTGGATGAGGACGAGGGAACCTTTCTGGCCGTCTTCATTGAAGTCAACGGTTTCTACTGCTTTCGCATTTTTGTACTGATCATTCTCAGGCATAGGGGCAGCGGCAACCATCAATAGTAACGGCTTGGCTTCTTCTACTACATGATCCTCGACATATTTTTTCTTTTTGTCGACGTCTTTTTCATTCAGGAAATCATTGACATAAGACAAGGCGGTTTTTTCGGAAGCCGAGGAACCTCCGCCACATGCTGTCAGCATGGCTGCAAGTACGAGCAGCACGACCCATTTCATTTGTTTCAAGTTTTTCATTTCAACCACTCCCAGTATTATTTATCTATAGGTATGAAACCAATACGCCTATTTTACTATGCCGATGGAGAAATATGGAATGCAATTTATGTCGAATTGGTAGCGGTTTGTTAAATAATTGATAAAATGTTTGCGAACACTTGTTCCTTTTGGTAAAATGTGCAATAATAGACGGAACATCATAGTGATAGTGAGGAATGAAAGTGCGGAAGAAGCAGGTTTCGATTTTTACAATTATAATTGCTGCTGTACTGTTATTTGCCAGTCAGTATTTTGATTGGCCGCTGGATGGGAAGACGTCGCTTCCCGCGAACGGCTCTGCCGAGATCACGTTATATTTTCCGGCTGACCGCTACCCGGAGACGGGACTGCATATTAAGGAAGCGATAGCTGCCGGAGAATCGGAGATTTGTACGATTGACCGCGAGCATGCGGAGCAGCGGCGCAAGGAGTCGCTCCGAGGAATTCCGACAAAGAAGGGGTACGACCGGGATGAGTGGCCGATGGCGATGTGCGCTGAAGGCGGCAAAGGGGCGGATGTGAAGTATATTGATCCGTCGGACAACCGCGGGGCAGGCTCGTGGGTAAGCAATCAATTGGAGTCTTATCCGAACGGGACGCGCGTCCTGTTTGTGGTGAAATAATAGGGAAGAGCTCTCTTGGTAGCTGTCATGCCGGATGTGACAGGCGGATGCCAAGAGAGCTCTTTTATTGTTATAGGACGATGAGGCGATGGGGCGAAACGGCCTTGAGCAGACCTAAGCGGACTGTCCTTCCGTTATCTGTGAACAAACGCCCTGCTTAAATCGCAATTTCCATATGAATGTTCGGATGATACTCGTAGCCTTCCAGCTTAAAGTCGCTGATGGTGAAGTCATCGAAGTTGGTAACGTCCGGATTAATCCACAGGGTGGGAGCTGCAAACGGCGTACGCTCAATTTGCTCCTGCAGCGGTTCGATGTGGCGCTCGTAGATGTGGGCATCATTAACATTGAAGGTTAGCGATCCGAGCTCGTAGCCTGTAACTTGTGCAATCATACGCTGAAGCACGTAATATTGGAACACATTGAACGGCTGCCCCAGTGCGATATCGTTGGAGCGGACGCCTACGATCAGGTGAAGCTTTCCTTCCTTGACGAGCCACTGATTATGCCATACGCAAGGATACAGCGACATCTCGTGAAGATCGTCAATATTCCATAAGGAGATGACATGGCGCCGCGAGGCCGGATTTGTTTTTAAATCGTGAATGAGACGGTGAACTTGATTGTTGATGACTGCCGGTTTTCCGTCCGTTTCCTTGCTTACGACAAATTCTTTCCCTAGTTGATAGCCGTAGGCTTTTCCTATTGTGCCATCCGGCAGCGTCCACTCATCCCATATCTTCACTTTTTTTTCCTTAAGATAGGTCACATCGCTCGTCCGTTTCACATAAAACCATAGCATCTCGTGGATCGCCGTCTTCCATGCCAGCCGTTTCGTTGTCAGGACCGGCACTTCCGAATTATCAAAAATCAGCTGCTTGGAGATTACGCTTTTCGTATAGGCAGGAGTGCCGTCAGCCCATTTGGTGCGCACCTGCTGGTCCTTGTCCCATACCCCGTGCTGTATAATATCTGCTACTAGCTCCTTGTACATCAGGTCATACTTACTCATTCCATCACCCCGTAAGTCAATAAAGAACGAAGTTCTTTTCTATTAAATAGTATAATCGAAACCAGCTTGAAACCAAATAGCTTTTCCTGCAGCCAAAAATAGAGAGAATAATTATGTATAGTTTTTGTATATTATTACCTCCAACTCTATGGAGATCTTTGGTATAATAATCACCTAATGATTGATTACTATATTTAAGATTGTGGGGGAAATCATGAACAAAACCGGTTGGTTGACGCTTGTCATCTGCGGCTTATTGGTCATAACGATGTCCACGACGGGGGTCGCCAAAAGCAGCGATGCCTATTCTGCAAAAGTACTGGCTAATAATCTCAATGTTCGCAGTGAGCCGAGCGCGGAAGGGTCGGTTGTAGGCAAGCTGAACAGTGGCGATATTGTTACGGTTTCGAAGGAAGAGCATGGTTGGCTGAAGGTGAGCGGCGGCAGCTCAGGCTGGGTGGCCGGCTATTATTTGAAGCAAGTGGCGAACGGGACGAAATCCTCTGATAAGAGTGGCGGTACGGTTAAGACGGCCTCAGTTACCACGGCCTCTGTTAGCACTTCGGCCAAGCAGGTCTCGGTAGCTGTCGATTCGCTGCGGCTGCGGGGCGGACCTGGGAAAAATTATGCGGTTGTAACGGGTGCGGTGCGCGGCGACCTGCTTGCTGTAATGGACAATAAGAACGGCTGGATGAAGGTGCAAAACAGTGCAGGGGAAGTCGGCTGGGTAGCCGGACAATATGTGCTGGCAGCGTCAGGTACAGTAAAGATTGCTTCCTCCGGCAAATCATCCAAATCCGGCGGCGGCGGTGGGCTCAAGGGCAAACGAATTGCTGTCGATCCTGGCCATGGCGGCAGCGACGCGGGGATGGTCGGGACAACCTATGATACAAAAGAAAAGGATCTGAACTTGAAAACAGCGCTTTATTTGGCGGAAGAGCTGCGCAGCCGCGGCGCCGAAGTGATCATGACGCGGACGAAGGATGAGAAGCCTGCATTGTCGTCACGGGTCGAGATGAGCCGAAAGGCAGGGGCGGATGCCTTTGTTAGTATCCATTATAATTCATCGACCAAAAAATCATCATCCGGTACATTAACCTTCTACTATTCGGATAAAAAGGACGAGCCGCTTGCAAGAGCGATTGAAGGACAGCTTTCCAGTCAAAAAATTGGACTGAAAAGCAATGGCATTTCTTTCGGAAATTACCATGTTTTGCGTGAAAATGGCGCACCGTCCGCATTAGTTGAGCTTGGTTTTCTGACGAACGCGAACGATGAAGAGCTTGTGCGCACGAGCGCTTACCAGAAGCGGGCGGCCAGAGCCGTAGCTGAAGGAATAGCAAAGTACTTTCAGTAGTACACGAAGAAGCCTTGGAAACCCAAGGTTTTTTCGCATTTTTCATCGCCGCGGGGAGTTTTTGCCAAAGGGATCGGGCAAACTTACCTGAGAATGGGATTGTGAAAAAGCTTCAACCGTTTCATCATTTGTAGTATGATGGAAGAAGTGAAAATTGACTGCCGGGACTATAGGTACATGTGAAAATGCCGCAGCTGCAGCCGAGAGAGCTGGCTAGCGCATTGGAGCGAGGATTTGGCTTTACCGGGCAAAACCTGAGGAGGATTTTTATGTCAGAAATGGCGGCGGGAGCGCCGGCGGCGAGCCGGCAGCAGGCGAATAACCTGCTGCGCCGGGACGTTCGTTTTTTGGGAAATATTTTAGGCGATGTGCTTGTCCACCAGGGCGGGCGCGAATTGCTGGATATCGTTGAGAAAATTCGTGAGATGAGCAAAGCGCTGCGCGCGGAATTTATTCCTGAACTGCATGAAGAGTTCAAACGGGCAATGAATACGTTGAACCCTGAGAAGCGGCATCAGGTCATTCGCGCTTTTGCGATTTATTTCCAATTGGTCAATATTGCCGAGCAAAATCACCGTATTCGCCGCAAGCGCGATTATGAGCGTTCGGCAGGCGAGAATGTACAGCGCGGCTCGATTGAGAGCGCGGTTCAAGTATTGAAGGAGCAAGGCGTGGCAGCGGCGGATGTGCGGTCCATGCTGGAAGGAATTTCACTGGAGCTGGTGATGACTGCTCACCCTACAGAGGCGACTCGCCGCGCTGTGCTTGATATTCATCAGCGCATTGCTAATGAAGTGATGGAGCTGGACAATCCGTCGCTTACGTATCGCGAGCGGGAGAAGCTGCGCGAGCGTCTGTGGAACGAAGTGCTGACATTGTGGCAGACGGACGAGCTGCGTGACCGCAAGCCTACTGTCATCGATGAAGTGCGCAATGGATTGTACTATTTTGACGAAACGCTGTTTGAAGTGCTGCCTAACGTCTATGAGGAGCTGGAGCGCTGCCTGGAGAAATATTATCCGGGTGAAAAATGGCATGCGCCCGCATATTTGCGGTTCGGCTCATGGATCGGCGGCGACCGCGACGGCAATCCGTCCGTCAAGGCGAAAATTACGTGGGAGACGCTCACGCTCCACCGCGAGCTGGCGCTTAAAAAATATAGCGAAGTGTTGAAGCAGCTGATGGATCTGCTCAGCTTCAGCAAGAATATCGTGAAGGTTTCGGATGAGCTGATCGAATCGATCAAGCAGGACCGCTGCGAGGTAGAGCCGCGCGAAGTGGAAATTTGGCGCAACGAGAAGGAGCCTTACCGCATCAAGCTGGGCTACATGCTGCAAAAGCTGATCAACACGCAAAATGCCGATCTGGAAAAAGGCAGCGTGCAGCGGTATAACAGCCCTCAGCAATTGAAGGAAGACCTGCTCATAATCGATCGCAGTCTTCGTCGCCATTATGCGGATTATGTAGCCGATACGTACATTAGCAAATTGATCCGTCAAGTGGAGCTGTTCGGCTTCCATCTGGCTGCGCTTGACGTCCGCCAGCACAGCAAAGAGCATGAGAATGCGATGACGGAAATTTTAAGCTATATGAGCATTACAGAAAATTATGGCGCGCTGAGCGAGACGGAAAAAATCGAGCTGCTGCACCGGCTGCTGAACGATCCGCGTCCGCTTACTTCGCCGCATTTTGAATATAGCGAGCAGACACGCGAGTGTCTGGATGTATACCGCACGATCTATGAAGCGCAGCAGGAGTTCGGCAAAGCATGCATCAGCAGCTATCTGATCAGTATGACGCAAGGCGTCAGCGATATGCTGGAGGTTATGGTGTTCGCCAAGGAAGTAGGCTTGTTCCGTGTCGAAAAGGATGGCACAGTCTATTGCTCACTGCAGTCGGTGCCGCTGTTCGAGACGATCGACGATTTGCATGAAGCACCGGCTATTATGGAGCAATTGCTCGCGCTGCCTATCTACCGCAAAGCAGTGGCGGCTATGGGCAATCTGCATGAAATTATGCTCGGCTACTCCGATTCGAATAAAGACGGCGGCGTAGTGACGGCCAACTGGGAGCTGCGCGTAGCGTTGAAATCTATTACAAGCTCCGCCAAAAAGTTTGGCGTCAAATTGAAGTTTTTCCATGGCCGCGGCGGCGCACTGGGACGAGGCGGAATGCCGCTGAATCGCAGCATACTGGCGCAACCGCCGCATACCGTTGGCGGTGGCATCAAAATTACCGAGCAGGGCGAGGTGCTTTCTTCCCGCTATTCAATGCAGGGCATTGCGTACCGCAGCCTGGAGCAAGCGACCTGGGCGCTCATTACAGCCGCTCGTCTTGCCAGATTGCCGGAAGAGGCGCATGAGTCGCTGGCGGAGTGGGAAGAAATTGCAAAAGGCATCTCGGAGACGGCGCAGGATAAGTACCAGGATCTGATTTTCCGTGATCCGGACTTTATGGCCTTCTTCAAGGAGTCGACGCCGCTGCCTGAGGTTGGCGAGCTGAATATCGGCTCAAGACCGGCAAAACGGAAAAACAGCGACCGTTTCGAAGATTTGCGCGCGATTCCGTGGGTGTTTGCCTGGACGCAAAGCCGCTACTTGCTGCCGGCCTGGTATGCTGCCGGAACTGCACTGGATAACTACGTACAAGGTGATGAGTCTCGTCTGGAGACGCTGCGTACGATGTACGCACAGTTCCCGTTCTTCACGACATTGATCGATAATTTGCAGATGGCGCTGGCGAAGGCCGACCTGATTATTGCTCATGAATATGCGGGAATGATCTCGAGTGCTGCTATCCGTGATCGCATTTTTGCATTAATTGAGCAGGAATATGAAAAAACATCTTCGCTTATTCTACAAATAACTGGCCAAGCAGAGATACTAGACAATGTGCCAGTCATTCAGGAATCAATCCGGCTGCGGAATCCTTATGTTGATCCGCTTAGCTACTTGCAGGTTCAACTTTTGACTGAACTGCGCACTCTGCGCGACCGGGGAGAAGATGACCCTGAGCTGCTGCGCGAAGTGCTGCTGACAATCAATGGCATTGCTGCAGGATTGAGAAATACGGGCTAATAGAGCATTGGTTTGGGGCTGGGCGCCCGGGCGGCTTAGGTCCGCCCGGCAGCCGGCCCTTTGTTATCCTCTATCGGTCCCGATATCCGGTTTTGCCGGCCGGATGCATATAGTTGGTCACAACGGGAAAGTCATCGTATGGATAACGATGATGCCGGGCTGCCCTTCGACAATGAGCGAAGCTGGCGGCGGGTCTGGAGGAGAAACAGTGAAATTAGTGGAGTCAAGTTTGGCACGGATGGCACGCAAGGGTGATCATAGCGCGTTTGCAGAAATTGTAAGACTGTACCAGGACAAATTGTACCATATGGCCAATAGGATGCTGTACAACCGGCAAGAAGCGGAGGACGTTGTACAGGATGCTTTTTTGAGGGTGTATAACAATTTGGACCGATATGACGATACATTGAAATTTTCAACCTGGATTTATCGTATTACTACCAATTTATGTATTGATCGATTGCGGAAACGAAGGCCAAGCTATTCCTTGGATGCCGAATCGAATGATCATGACGGTTTGGATGGCTATGCGATGATTCCCAGCGATGACCGGACGCCAGAAAGCGAACTGTTATTGTCAGAGACGCAGCAGATCATTCATCAGGCTATTGAGACTTTGCCAGCCAAGTATAAATCCGTAATGGTGTTACGTTATTTGCAGGATATGTCGCTGCAAGAAATTGGTGATGTTCTGGAAGTGCCGGTAACGACAGTGAAAACCAGGGTACACCGCGGCAGAGAATTTTTGCGTAAAAAATTGGAACATAAGCTTTAGAGGATTATTGTGCTCAGAAGTGAAACTTATATGATTCAGGGACGTATCGTAATACTAGAATGAAATTGATCATGCGTCCGATCGCTTATTCACAGTAAGAGCAAGCTTCATCCATGACGAAGAAAGGAATGGCTGCTATGAACTGCAACGTCGCCATCATGTCGATGCACGATTATTTGGACGGCGAGCTGTCTAAGGACGATGTCGCGAAATTAAAAGCGCATCTAAATGCTTGCCCGGTCTGCCGGTCTCGATATGAGCAGTTGGAACGGACAGAGGCGTTAGCGCACAGTGCGATTCAGCCCATCAGGTTCGCCAATCGCGGGTCATCTACACTGCTGACACAACGTATTATGAATCAATTGCCGGCGGCAAGGCGGCGCAGAATGTCCGGATCGTTGCAATGGATTCGCCGACATCCGATGATTTCGGTTGCTGCGGTTTTTGTGCTTTTGATGTTGTCCAGCTTTTTAACGATGTGGGAGCAGGATAATCAGTTATCCATTACAGGCACGGATCTTGCACAGGTGATCATCGATGGCAATACGGTTACAGTGCCTCTCGGAGCCCATATTCGGGGGGACCTTACGATTCATAATGGCAAAGCCAATTTGCTGGGTGATGTTGAAGGGAACGTAACGGTAGTCGATGGCCAGCTGTACCAGGCATCCACCGCTCACATATCCGGCCAGGTCAAGAAGATTGACCAGGTGCTTGACTGGTTTTGGTATAAAGTGACCACTTCTATAAGCAAATTAGCCTATTAATCCGGCTGCCTCCCGCATGAGGGAGGTTTTTTTGTAAAAATAAAGGATTTGGAAACCCGTTTCTAGAAAATAATAAGGTTGGGATAGCTAAAATAAATAAGGTTGGAGAAGATACGAGTCAATTTCATAATGACGTAAGCTGCCTGTAAAAGTTTATTCACTGATGAAATTGACTCAACACATGTGCAATTGCTCTTGCTGGGGGTTGACGCAAAGATGAACTATTTCACTGATCTCACATGGAAAGACTGGATCAAGGATATCATCGACATTGCCATTGTCAGCTACATAATATACAAACTTTTCGTTCTGGTGCGCGGTACGAAGGCTGTTCAATTATTGAAGGGCATCTTTGTGCTTGTCGGTACATGGGCAATTAGCACCTGGCTTAATTTGTATACGCTGAAATGGCTGATGAACCAAATGTTTACGTTCGGGATTGTTACGGTACTCATTATTTTCCAGCCGGAGCTGCGCCGCGCACTTGAGCAGCTTGGCCGCGGAAAGCTGTTTGGCAGATCATCAGCGATGGATCGCGATGTGAGCGATCGTATAGGGGAGATTAATAAGGCGGTTAACTATATGGCGCAGCGCAAAATTGGCGCGCTCATCGTGTTTGAACGCAGTACGGGACTATCGGATTATATTGAGTCGGGCATTCAAATGGAATCCATGGTCAGTTCGGAGCTGTTGATTAATATATTTATCCCGAATACGCCGCTGCACGACGGAGCGGTCATTATTCGCGGGAATCAAATTATGGCGGCAGGCTGCTATTTGCCGCTTTCGGAGAATCCTTTTATTAGCAAGGAACTCGGCACGCGTCATCGTGCAGGCATCGGGATTACGGAAGTATGCGATGCTTTGGCGATCATCGTCTCGGAGGAGACGGGGCAGGTCTCGCTCGCAGTCGGCGGTATGGTTGTGCGGGATATTAAAGAGGAGTCGCTTATATCGAAGCTGTTTGAGGAGCTGAGCCCGAAGCCGAAGGGGCGCGAGCCGATCATGCCGTTATTTCCTTTCTTGCGCAGAAAGAAAGGAGGAAGCGACAATGGATAAATGGCTGAGTCACCCGACCGCATTGAAAATTATATCTTTATTTCTCGGCACGCTGCTGTGGGCTGTCGTTCACTTCGATTCGGAGCGATCGCCGAACACGGTCGCTTCACTGACGGAAACGAGAATGATTGAATCGGTCAAACTGGAGGCTGTCGGTCTCGATGAGCGGAATTTCGCCTTGCGGCTGCTGGAACCGACATCGATCATGCTTAAAGTGCGCGGCGCGCGATCGGACTTGATCTCCGCATCGCCGGAAGATTACAAGATGGTCGTCGATGTGGCCGGCATGGAGGAAGGGCGACACGAACTGCCGATTACTGTAAGCCGCTTGCCGCGCAATATCGAATTGGTCGGCGTAACGCCGCGTACGGCTACAGTGGTGCTCGAATCGATGCTGACCAAGGAATTCGAAGTCGAAATCAAGACAACGGGCGATCCTGCCAACGGTTATAAGGCAGCAATACCTATTGTCAAACCGAATAATCGGGTGCATGTCACCTTGCCAGAGGACCAAATGAACGAGGTGGGCTTTGTCGGAGCGGTCGTCGATATTAAAGGCGAGGAAAAGACAGTCACCGCCAAAAAAGTGAAAGTGGTCGTGCTGGACAAAGCGGGCGAGGAGATGACGGAGGCTGTCGTCAATCCAAGCGTAGTAGAGGTAGAAGTACCTATTACGATGCCGTTTAAAAAGGTGCCGCTGCAGATCGGACTAACCGGGAAATTGCCATCCGGTCTGGCGATCGCCTCTTTCAAGCCCAGTGTAGATCAGGTGACGATTTATGGGCCTCAGGATGTGCTTAATAAGTACGATTTTTATGACGGGATTAATGTCGACTTGTCGAACCTGACACAATCGGGTACGATTGATCTTAACATTGAACCGACTGGCCAAATCGAAGCCGTCGATCCGGGCAAAGTGTCCGTTGAGATCGAAATCGTCGAAGCGAAGTCGATGGTTTTGCCGCAGCTGCCGGTGTCAATGATTGGTTTGCCTGACGATTTCAAGGCGAAACTCGTCTTGCCCAGCCCTGGCAAGATGGATCTGACGATTGAAGGGGCATCAAGCGTGCTGGCCGATATTAGCGGCAAGGATTTGCAGCTGATCGCCGACTTGAGCGGCTTGGGTCCGGGCAGCCATAATGTGAAGCTGGAAATCCATCTTCCCCGGTTCGTCTCGATCGTTGGCAACCCGCCAGTCGTAACTGTCGAGATTAGCGATGGTACCGAGACTGCTACTCCGCCGCCTGAGGATATTCCGGCAGATGTGCCGCCGGCAGGCGAAGAGACAGAGAGTCCGGACGAAACACCTATCGGACAAGGAGGCAGCTCGGGAGCGACTAACGGAAACAATGCTGCCAGCCCCGGCAATGATGTCGAGGCTGGCAGCAATAATGGCGGAACGAATTCTGCTGGCAATCATGAGCCAGAGGGGGAAACTAACGGGAGCAGCACTAATAGTGCTGGTCATAAAGAGCAAACCGAAGGTGGGGATGGGCCTGCAAATGGGGGCGTCAATGAGGGTCAGAAATCCGATGCCGACGAAACCAACAGCGGGAACGATGCGCATAATGGGAATGGGAGTGTAAACAAAGAGAAGAACACGAAGGCATGAAAGGATTGACATTAAATGGGGAAATATTTTGGGACAGATGGCGTTCGCGGTGTTGCCAATCAGGAGCTTACACCAGAGCTCGCTTATAAAATCGGCCGCTGTGGCGGCTTTGTGTTGGCGGGAAAGGTAGATAAGCCTAAAGTCGTAATTGGTCTTGATACACGTATCTCGGGACCGATGCTGGAATCGGCGCTCATTGCCGGGCTATTATCGATTGGAGCAAGCGTTATTCGCCTTGGTGTTGTATCGACGCCTGCTGTCGCTTATTTGACTCGCATTCTGGGGGCAGATGCCGGTGTTATGATTTCGGCATCGCATAATCCGGTTGCGGATAATGGCATTAAATTTTTTGGCGCTGACGGCTTTAAGCTGAGCGATGAGACAGAGCTGGAGATTGAGCGGCTGATGGACGCCGAGCAAGACGATCTGCCGCGTCCAGTGGGCAAAGAGATCGGCACTGTGCGCTCCGAAAAGCAGGCCAAACGTCTTTATCTTGACTTTTTGAAAACAACGATTAATCATACATTCGGCGGTTTGAAGATTGTTCTGGATTGCGCCAACGGTGCGGCTTATGAACTAGCCCCAACCGTATTTCGGGAAATGGGCGCTAAAGTCATTACAGTAGGCGCAGAGCCGGATGGACTAAATATTAACGAGGGTGTCGGTTCGACGCATCCGGAATATTTGCGTGAGCAAGTATTGGCGAATGGCGCGGATCTTGGTTTATCTTTCGATGGCGATGCCGATCGCTTGATTGCGATCGATGAGAGTGGCGAGGAAGTAGATGGCGACTTTATTTTGTGCATTTGCGGCGAAGCGCTGAAGCGTGCCGGCAAGCTGAAAGAAAATACAGTCGTGACGACCGTCATGAGCAATATCGGCTTTTTCAAAGCGGCAGAGCGCCTAGGCTTGAAAACGGCGCAAACGGCTGTCGGCGACCGTTATGTGATGGAAGAAATGCGCCGCGGCGGCTACAATTTGGGCGGAGAGCAATCCGGCCACGTTATTTTCCTTGATTATAATACGACAGGCGATGGTATTTTATCCGCTCTGCAATTAGTGAATACAATCGTCGGCTCCGGCCAGAAGCTGAGCCAGCTGAAAACAGCGATGCGCAAGTATCCGCAAGTTTTGGTTAATGTGCGTGTAGCAGATAAGAGCACCTACAAAGAAAATAAAGCGATTGCGGCTGTCATTGCCGAGGTTGAGCAAGAGCTTGGCGATAACGGACGCGTCCTTGTCCGTCCATCGGGAACGGAATCGCTTATCCGCGTAATGGCCGAAGGGCCGGAGAAGGAGCAAGTCGAGGCTTATGTGGCCCGCATTGCCGATACCGTCCGCGCTGAGCTGGGCGGCGTTTAAGCGAGTTTGAATAGCAAACGCGCGGTCATCGGATGCTGATGAGCAGCATGCGCTGGCGGCATTCGAAGGCCGCTTAACAAAACTGAAACAAACTTTTTGTTGCACATAAGATGCAAAATGAATATGATAAAGAATGTAATTCTAGCAGGAAAGAGAGGATCGAGGTTGTAACCACCCAAGCGCCAGAGCTTGTGCGCGCTGTTGCATTTTTGTAGAGGGCTGCTGCAGGCAGCCGGCCAAAGATGAACAGGCGGCAAGCTGACGAGGTGGAGGTGTTCGAAATTTCGGCGGGGACCTCCCGGTTCTGCATTCAAACCGTAAGCCAACTTCCAAAACGATCGGGCAACCGGTCTGACAACGAAGCGGCGGGAATGCTTAATAACTAGCAACTAGTGCTAGTGCAAACTACGAGTGACGATTTGAAGATCAAGTGGAATAGACATGTGTAATCGGATAAGCGGCCGGAAGGGCGCGCTTGTCATTATGCATGGGACAACATTCCGTTTGCTAACGAGCCGGCGATGACGGCGGTGCAGGCGGAACGTTTTCTGACGAAGACAACCCAATCGTTAACGTAAGAAAACCTCATATGCAATGCCTGTGCCGTCACCAGATGGTTTAGTTTAGGCCGCCGTTAGCAACGGGAATGAAATAATAACCGTTAACGGAGGTCTATCGAAAATGTGTGGAATTGTAGGATACATCGGGTCGCGTGATTCACAGGGTATATTGCTGGAAGGGCTAAAGAAGCTGGAATATCGGGGTTATGACTCTGCAGGTATTGCCGTATTTGACGGCCGGAAGCTTGAGGTGCGCAAATCGCAAGGACGTCTTGCCAACCTCGAAGAGAAGCTTGATGGTCAGCCGCTGCGTGGTTATGTCGGTATCGGACATACGCGCTGGGCAACGCATGGCAAGCCGTCGGATGTCAACTCCCATCCGCATACAGACAATTCTTCGAAATTTTCAGTCGTTCATAACGGCATTATTGAAAATTATTTGGAATTAAAAGCGCAGCTAGCGGCAAAAGGCCATCAATTTGTATCTGAAACAGATACAGAGGTGATCTCGCATTTGGTGGCAGATCTGTACCAAGGCGATATTGTGCAGGCTGTACAGGCTGCAGTTCGCCAAATGCGCGGCGCCTTTGCGCTGGCTGTACTGACAGAGTACGAACCGGACCGGTTAATTGCTGTCCGTTACGCCAGTCCGCTGGTTATCGGCATTGGCAATGGCGAGAACTTTATCGGTTCCGATATTCCAGCCATCCTGGAGCATACGCGCGATGTATATATTTTGAACGATGGCGAAATGGCCATTTTAACTTCGAACGGTGTCGAACTGCTGACGACTGATGGCAATAATATTTCCAAGGAAATATTTCATGTCGATTGGGATCTGTTAACCGCAGAAAAAGCCGGATTTGATCATTTTATGTTGAAAGAGATTTACGAGCAGCCAAGAGCTTATCGCGATACGATGATGGGTCGCGTGATCGAGGGAACGGAGGAAGGAAGCCTCAAAGTACAGCTGCCTGAGATCGGCATGACAGATGAACAGCTGCGAGCGATCCGCAATATTCATATTGTTGCTTGTGGGACTGCTCACCATGCTGCATTGATCGGCAAAGCCGTGCTGGAGTCGCTGGCGAGAATTCCTGTGGAGACAGACGTAGCCTCAGAATATCGCTACCGCAATCCGATTATTACACCTGAGACGCTGGTCATCGTAGTCAGCCAGTCCGGAGAAACGGCAGATACGCTGGCAGCTTTGCGGGAAGCCAAGCGCTGCGGTGCTCGCGTGCTGGCGATTACGAATGTGGTAGGCAGCTCTGTATCCCGTGAAGCAGATGATGTCATCATTACACAAGCGGGGCCAGAAATTGCTGTAGCTTCTACCAAAGCCTACACTTCGCAGCTGATCGCATTCTATCTGCTGGGCCTCTACATGGCAGACAAGCGAGGGGCGTGCGAGCAAGCGCAAATCACTATGGTGCTGCAGGCGATGCAGCAATTGCCTGAGCAAGTGGAGGCGATCCTGTCGCAGGCTAATGTGCTGAAGCAGACTGCTCAAGCATTGGTGAAGCATCAAAGCTTGTTCTTCATCGGGCGCGGTGTTGATTATGCGGTTGCTCAGGAAGGCTCGTTAAAGCTGAAGGAAATTTCTTACATTCACTCCGAGGCTTATGCCGCAGGTGAGCTGAAGCATGGCACACTTGCCTTGATCGAAGAAGGAGTGCCTGTCATTGCCCTCATCACGCAGGATGAATTGTATGAGAAGACACTTAGCAATATTAAAGAAGTGACTGCCCGCGGCGCCTATGTATTCGGCGTCATTAACAGCGGTCAGGAGAGTGAAATCAGCCAATCCGTCGACGAGCTGTTCGCCATCCCGCAGACGCTGCCGCTGCTTACACCGGCTCTGTCCGTCATTCCGCTGCAGCTGATTTCTTACTACGCATCCCTGGCGTTGGGGAACGATGTAGATAAGCCGCGGAATTTGGCGAAGAGTGTTACGGTGGAGTAGGCGGGAAAATAAATTGAGTCCCGATTGATTCATTACAATAAAGTAATGTTCTACTCAACAGAATTACAATAAAGTTTTGTTTTATTAAAATACCAAGAGGGCAACACTTGTTTAAGTGGTTGTCCTCTATTTTTTTAATTGAGCACGGTAATCCTTCGGACTGAGTCCTGTATATTTCTTGAACACATTTGAAAAATACGCGGAGTCGCTGATGCCTACCATCATGCCGACTACGTAGGCTTTAATTTCGCTTTTTTGCAGAAGCAGCTTTGCCTGCTCGATTCTGTATCGCGTAAGGGCTTCCGTGATGGTTTCGCCGGTTTCTTTTTTAAACAGACGGCTCAAATAGCTGCTATTCAAGTGAACGTGATTGGCCAGCATCTGTAGATCGATATCCATGCTGTAATTGGCTTCGATATATTTAATTACTTTCTCAATCGATATATTGTCGTGTATTTTGGCGTTAACAATGGAGGTGACGGATTCGATCATATCGATCATTAAATTCGACAAACTCACGATCGACTCGCAATTTGCAATCTCATCAAATTTGTTCAAGGTATACTCCATTTTGTTGTTTAGCATATCGCAGTTCAAAAGTAGGTTAGAGCATACAGAACATACCAGGTTTCCGATCGCTTTGGTTTGTTGAATCGTTCGATTTGTTGCTCTTAGCTGTTGGATGATTTCCTTCATCTCATTAACGGCGCTGCTTCCGTCGTCCATCTGTACATGATGGATCATCTGTTGGATTCGTTGTTTGAATTCCAGCTCGATCACAGGCGAGGGACTGCTATCCTTCGGCATGTAGTAAGATATCTGTAATCCCGTATAAAATTTCTCTGATAACGCTTGTCTGGCTTCTTCATACGCGATATGCAGTTCCAATAGGGAGGTATGCATATTACTAACTCCTATCGAAACGACAGTGTTCATAAAATTATCCGAAATTTGTATGAGCTCATTGCAAATTCGGTTGACGTCTCGTATATGAAGGGAATAATCATGCTCCTCGAACGATACAAGCATGATCACCATCTCATTACTAGGAATCAAGAGGATGGGACTGTAGTCTTGAAACGACTGATTTAAGAAATTGATTAAAGACGTGATTATGTGTTCCTGTTTATCAGGATTGTCCGGTTCGGTGTCCAACTTAGCCTTTAAATCAAACGCTACTATAAAATAATGCTTAAGGTTTATTCCAAGACTTTGCGCTTTGTATTCGACGTCAGCCGAATGGATGCTGCGGTGGAGAACATCTTGCAAGAAGCTTCGTTTGATCTCCGGTAACGTGTTGATCATTTCTTCTTCTAATTTCCTGATTTTTGAATCCGCTTCCCTCTGTTGGATGATCAAGTTTTTAGCTTTCCGAATGGCATCCTGAACTTTATCGATAGGATTCGTCTTTATAATAAAATCGATAACACCATACTGAATGGCAGATTGGGCGAATGAAAAGTCAGCAAAGCCTGTTAGTAAAATAACCTTCGTTTTGGGGTAATGTTTATAAATTATTTCAGACAGCTCGATGCCGTTTAAGGCGGGCATTTTTATGTCCGTAATCACGATATCGATTTTTTTCGTTTTCAGCGCCTCTAGCGCCTCTAAACCGTTGCTGGCTTCATTGACGATTTGGCAATCCAGTTCACTCCAATCTATGAAATTTTTAAGTCCGTTTTTAATGACATGTTCATCATCGGCTATCATGACCTGAAACAAATGGAGCCCCTCCTTGTTGTGCTGGTATGCGGATTGCTACGGTTGTCCCCTTGCCTTGTTCACTGCGAATGGCAATTTCATATTTTTCGCCATACATGAATTTCATTCGCTTGTTTACATTGATTAATCCAATGTGAGTATGGTTTTTTTTGTGTTTTCTGGATGCTGCTTTACTATTTCCTGCGAGGTCCAACTCGGCTGTATCGAATCCGACACCGTCATCTGCGATTTCAATGTTAATTATTCCAAAGTCCTCATAAGCGTTGATATATAAGTTGCCTTGAGCAATTTTATTTTCAAGCCCATGAACGATTGCATTTTCAACGATCGGCTGAATGCACAGCTTGGGAAGGGAATAGTCCATGATCGATTGATCGATATTTACTTGGATTGTGAATTTGTCCCCAAAACGCTCCTTTTGAAGATAAAGATAGTACTCCACGTATTTCATTTCTTCCCTTATCGTTGTGGTCTGGCTCGAATCTGTATAAATGCTGGCTTGCAACAACTCGCTAAGTGACGATACCATCTTATAAATGGTGTCATTGTTGGACATTTTGGCCTTCCATCCAATCGTAAGGAGAACATTGAACAAAAAGTGGGGGTTGATCTGTGCCTGCAGCGATTTCAACTCAGCCTCTTTAATGAGAAGTTGGTTATTATACACCTCATTGAACAAATAATCTATGCGGTTGATCATTTTGTTGAAAATATTGCTCAGGCGAATTAACTCGATCTCTTTATACCCACCCATACGGGCATTATAGTTGCCTTTCTGAACCTTTTCCATTTTCTCGATCAAATCTTTTATGTGCCGAATAACGTGGGTCGAATAAAAAATGCCGATAACAACGAAAACGATCACTAATAATGCAATAATATACAAGTAATCCCGGATACTTTTGTTCAAATCCAGAAAGACTGATTTTTCAGGTACAATGATTAATGAGGTAAGATCATAACCGTTGATTTCCTTAGCAGCGATCCAGAACCTCTCATTATTGATTTTTATTTGTTTGGCTGAGCTGGTCAATTTTTGTGCCAGCAGCTCGCTTGGAGCCTTCTTTCCCAGCATAGATTTATCAGTGGCTGAAACGACAATCCCGTCATTATTAAAAATCATCCCTTGAGAACCTGTATATTGACTGATGCCTTCATACGTTTTTGAAATAATATTTTCATTAATGTCTAAAACGATGGTACCTTTTAAGGAAGAATCGTTTTCATCAAAAAAATTACGGATGTAAAACAGGGTGGGGTTAGCGGCTGTAGGGGGGATGATTTCGAATCTGCTGTTTTGGTTTCGATGTTTTCGTACCAACTCCGAATAGTTTTCTGTATTGATTAATTTTAAGGAATCGTATCGCAAATAAAAATAATCCTTTTCATCAACATTAAACATAAATATGGAGTTGATTAGGCCGCTTTCCCACGCATAATTGAAAAATAGATTATGTTGAACGCCTCTTTGCAGCGTATCTCTGATTTTTATTTGAGTGGCGGATTGGACATTGTTTGTCTTTAAAAGGCTTAGATTGCGCGTAATATCTTTACTGTTAATAAGATTAAAAAACAAATTGCTTGTGCTCTCAAACTGAGAATATATAAGCTTGTTCGTTTCATTTGTGAAATCATTCAACTTATTGAGAAGCTGATTGCTTAAAATAGAAGAAACGACGGCATAAAAATAAATACCTGTCGCTACCATGGGGATGAAGACGATGACTGCTACAAATACAATCATACTTCTTTTGATCGAGTGGTTCCTAAAAATATTTCGCAACATTTTTAACTCCCTGCCTTCGAATTAAAACAATGATGTAGATAAAGAGTTCGCTGGAAGCACTGGATTTCCTTTGATAACGAAAATGATTCGTGAATAAAGTAAAGAAATCGATAGAAAGTAAAATGGATACAACTTTCTTAGCATTAGTCGAAAAGCTGCCTGGCTAGCAGTCTTTTGTTCTAATCGGGCGTGAAAAACAGAAAATCAAGTAAAAAAAACAATACTCGAAGTAATAAGGTTCTATTCTATAGCGTGCTAAATTTTTTTAAGATAAGGGATATAAATCATATAAAAACGATTAAGGGAGGATCACCTCAATGGGTAAGCGTTTTCAACGCCTGGTTTCCGTTACATCTCTAGTCATGTTAACAGCTATGGTGTCAGCATGCAGTACAGAGAAATCCACGACAAATTCACCTGCTGAAACGGAGCCCGTAGAAATTAAATTTTTGACTTCATGGGTCGGCAATCATCCGTTCGCCGGATATTTAAATGAAAAAATTGAAAAATTCAACAAGCAACATGAAAATCAGATTGTCGTTAAAGTGGAGGACGTACCTGACGATGCTGCGATGAACGAGAAACTGAAAGTGATGATCTCGGGCAGGGATTTTCCGGATATTGCGGTTACGGATAGTGGTTCGATTGCGGATCTGGCAGCTAAAGGCGGTGTGGTATTGGACCTCAAGCCGTATATAGATGCTGATCCTGATTGGAAGTCCAGCCTTGATGAACGCGGCTTGGAGACATGGAACCACAATACTGGCAAATGGCATGCGATCACAAGCCATAACGATGTCGTCGGGTATTTCTATAACAAGCAATTATTTAATGAAGCCGGTATTCAAGCACCTGCAACAACTTGGGAGGAATTCTTCAAACAGTGCGAAATGTTGAAGGAAAAAGGAATTACTCCAATCGCCATCAACACTGCGCAAAACGGCTGGACCGCCAACCTTTGGTTTATTTCCTTGATTGGCACCAATGGCGATGCGGGAAACAAACTGGCGAATACTAATCATCCAGAAACGTATGAAACGCCTGAAGTTATTTCCGCCGCGAATAATCTCAAAAAGATTATGACTCAATACTCCACGAAAGATGCAGTCGGCCTGGATTATGCAGGAGCCATGAACTATTTTCTGCAAGGCAAAGCGGCTATGATTGCCAACGGCATTTGGCTGACAGCTGACGTATACGATAAGCAAAAGTCTATTAAAGGTTTAAAAGATAATCTTGGAGTCGCAAAATACCCAGGGGACGGCATCGTTTCCACACCGGGCTTCACCTTCATGGCTAGCAATCTGGATGAGAGGAAATACGATGCCGAGGTTAAGTTCATTCGCTTTCTTACTGACGAGCAAGGCCAAATCGATAAGTTGACGCAGCTGAATCTGGTGCCGGCTTCTAGTAAGATCGACGTATCTCAATATCAGATCGATCCGATGCTGAAAGAATTGATCAATCAAGCGAAGAGTGCCAAGTATACGTACGTTACGCCGTGGGCTATTTATCAAGAAAGCGTCACCAGCAACATCACTCAAGATCTTGCGTCTCTTGCTTTCAAGCAGACGCCTGAACAATTCGCCAAAACGTTAACCAGTCAAATCAAGAACTAATAATTTGAAGTAACCATCTCTTTTTGTATGGCTCAACAGCTTGGAAAAATGCAAGGGAGCTAATTATCATGGTCATCAAACATAAATTCTGGACTGGCTTGTTTATCGCGCCTACCCTCATTATTTTTCTAATGTTCTATGCATACCCGCTGGGAACTGTTGTCGTCACCTCCTTTACCGAATGGCATCTTGCCAGTCCGATCGTCTTCAACGGATTTGCAAACTATGCGGCGCTATTCCGCCCAGATTCGGCATTTGGCGAGAGTTTGGTGAATACACTGCTCTGGCTGATCCTGCAGTGCACGGTCTTCGTAGGTCTCGGTGTACTCGTGGCACTGCTTACGATGCGGCGGGACAAGTTTTCAAGATTCATTAAGGTCGTCTATCTGATCCCCAATATGATTGCCGTAGCGGCGCTAGCGAGACTGTTTTATTCGTTCTTCCAGCCAAGCTACGGCTTGGTCAATCAGTTCATCGCTAAAATCGGGTTTCCTGATTTCGATAAAAACTGGTATTTGGATCCGAGCACGGCATTTCTATCGGTTACGCTGACGTCTATCTTGTTTGCGGGCATCATCACTTTGATCGTTTCGTCCGAAATTGCCTCCATTCCCGCATCCATTTTTGAATCGGCTACAATCGACGGTGCGACGGGCACCCAGATCCATCGCTATATCACGCTTCCATTGTTAAAAAATATTATCGCCACCTCGCTCATTTTGGCTTCGACCGGCGCATTGAAAATGTTTGAGGTGATTTACTTGACGACTAATGGAGGCCCGGGCAATCAGACCATGAACCTTTCGCTGCTGCTGTACAAAACCGCGATGTCAGACAATGATTTTGGTTATGCAAACGCAGTCGGGACAGTCATTTTCGCCATTGGTATTGTCGTCATCCTAATCATTACCAAGTTATCGAAATTGGGGCAATCCCATTATGTGGAGTAAGGAGCAAGGCCATGACCATACGCAAAGCAACCGCAGAAGGATTGAGATTGATCTTTTTATGCATCATCATGTGCATCTCGCTGGTTCCGTTCATTTGGACATTCATTGCGTCGTTCAAGACGACTCCTGAAATTTTGGAATCGGCTATTTCTTTGCCCGACCAATTGAGCTTCGACAACTATATCAGTGCATTTCAAAAGGCTCCGTTGCTGCTGTTTTTTATTAACAGCACGATTGTAACCTTGGTCTCTATTGTCTTTGTCCTGCTGTTGTTCAGTATGGCAGCATATGTTTTTGCAAGACATAAATTCAAAGGCAGCGAATGGCTGTTCTCTTTCCTTTCTTTGTCGTTGCTTGTTCCGACAACCGCGATTATTTTCCCGCTTTACTTACTGGTGAAGCAAATCGGTCTTTACGATACGAAGGCGGGGCTGATGTTCGTGTACGTATCGCTGTCAATGCCAATCTCGATCTATATTTTCAGGAGCTTCTTCTTGACGATTCCCAAGGACATGGAGGAGTCAGCCTATATGGAGGGCAGCGGATTCGTGAGGACCTATTTTCAAATTATCGTTCCCTTAGTAAAACCGGTATTTGCCACCGCGGCCATATTGGCCTACCTCACGTCATGGAACGACTTCCTGTATGCGCTGCTCATTACGTCCGGCCAAGAAAACCGTACGATCCCGCTAGTGATGAAATATTTTGAAAGTCAACAGTTTGGGAGCGACCTGGGAGCGGTTTTCGCGGCCGCCGTCATCGTCATTTTACCGAGCATTGTCGTTTATCTTTTATTGCAAAGGCAGATCGTTTCCGGTTTAGTCGCAGGGGCCACCAAGGGATAACAGAAGATAGAAATATCTATCGTTTCAATACGATACAATCCATCGCTAAGTTGCTCAATAAAACAACGGCAGTCTAGGACGTTATTTCTCGTCCAAGTTTGCCGTTGTTTCTTTTATTGTTTTAGACAGAATATGGTTTTGAAGTTGTCAAGTTCTAAACCGGACTATGGGCGAGGCAGCGCTTTTTTGTATTTGCCGGGACTGCTGCCGTACATCGATTTAAAAAATCGGATGAACGGAAACGCATGGTCATAGCCGATCAGATTGGCGATTTCCCCCATCGTCAAATCCGTCGTAGCCAACAAATATTGCGCCTTCTTCAATCTCTGCGCTTGGATATATTGCATCGGAGAAACTTGGAAAGCTTGTTTGAACTCCTTATGAAAATGGGAGGTGGACAAGTACATCAGCTCGGCCAGCCGGGTCACCTTTATTTTCTCGGCAAGATGTTTCTCGATGTAGTCGAACACAGGCTGAAACCGCTGGAACTTCCTCATATCCTCGAAGCTGCCGATCTTGTACCGGGAGACGGAAAGAACAATTTCCAGCAGAGCGAACATTCGCTGCTTGACCTGCGCGGTCTTGTACAAGGATGTGCTGGCGTCGATCGGATCGGTGTTCATCAAGGCGGTGATTTCAGCTTGAAGCCGACCGATGTTATTTCCGACGTCTCTGGAGGTGACATAAGGAGTTTCTATGAAGTCGAACAGTTGAAAATGGCCAAAAAGAGTGATGTCCAGATTCAGCCAATGCGTGACGAATTGAGGTTCCAGCATGTTGATTTCATATTTGTTATTCGATGGGATAATCAACCCTTGCCCAGGCTCGACCTTATAGCTCGCATTCCCGATGTGAAGAAGCAGCGGGCCGTCCGTAATTTGGGAAATAAGCGTGAACGGCTGATCGAAACTATGAGATTGCTTCACGTCAAATCGTGTCGTATTGCCCCGGAAATAAGTAAAATCAAGCGAATTCAGGATCGTGATCAAAAACCGGGAGTCATCCATACATCTTCCGCCTTCTTCATGTAATTACACTTAATTATAGTGCAACGTGCAACCGAATCAAGCGGAATGAAGCAGGGTTCGTATAATAAGTGTATTAAATCAGACGATTTGTCATTTCTTCCTTCCATCCCCCAGTGAGATAATGTTCCCGTGACAGAAATCATGAGGGAGTTGAAGCGGAAATGAGCGCTAAACTGAAGATAGGCATTCTGGGCGGCGGAGGCATTTTGACTGCGCATGCCCCGGGGTATACACGACTTGCGGATATATGTGAAGTTGTTGTGGCCGAGACAGACGCAAGCCGCCACAGTGAGATCCGAAGACTGCTGGGCGAGGATGTTGCCATTGTAGGAGATTATACCGAGATTTTGGCCGACAAGGACGTGGATGCGGTTGATATTCTTCTTCCTCATTACTTGCATGCGCCTGCCGCAATCGCGGCTGCGGAAGCAGGCAAGCATGTGCTGACCGAGAAAGTGATGGCTCGCAATGTGGAGGAATGCGATCAAATGATCCAGGCTTGTGAGAAAGCCGGCGTATCGCTTACCGTCTGCCATGACCGGCGCTACGATTCCGATTGGCAGGCGCTTAAGCAGGTGGTCGATTCCGGCGAACTGGGGGACATTTTATTCTGGAAATTGGAGCACAATCAGAACGTCGTTTTCCCCGAGAAAAGCTGGGTGCGGTCGAAGGAAATGCTTGGCGGCGGTGCTATCATGAGCTGTCTCACCCATCAGATCGATTCGCTCAGATGGTATGAAGGCGAAGTGGATCAGGTGACTTGCATGACGAAGACGGAGCCGGATCGCATGGAAGGGGAAAGTATCGGAGCCGTAATGGCCAAAATGCAATCGGGCGCGCTGGCTCTGCTCTCCATTAACTGGTACACGCAATCGCATCACGCCCCGGACGGATTATGGTACGAATTCAACCATGTCACCGGTACGAAGGGTGAAGCGTATTTTATGAGCGGCAAAGGCACATACGTCAAAATTCATGACGGATCATCCAAGCAGTTCCACTACGACATGAAAGGCGAAGGGAGCTTCGTCAAGGTTGAGGTAAAAAAAGAATTGACAGGCCATCAGCGCTGCATCGAGCAATGGGTGAAAAGCTTGAGAGGCGAACAGGCGGAAATTTTGACCGACGGGACAGATAGCCGTAAAACGGTTGAAGTGGCGGAAGCCGCTTACCGGGCTGAGGCAACGAAGGCGGTTGTCAGCCTTCCCCTGCAACCGGCACGTTGAAAGCAGTGGACAGACGATAAAAGGAGGACTGGCCTTGAAGATAGGAATTGATAGCTTTACGCTCCGGGAATTAAACCTGGATCCTTATCAGTGTCTGGATTATGCCAACAAACGAGGATTGGAAGGCGTGCAGTTTGGTGGTATAGACGGGTTGAGCCCCAATCGTGATGTGGGTGAACTACTAAACTTAAAGGATTACGCTGATTCACTCGGAATGTATATTAACGTTTCCGTAAATTCATGCAACCCGCTTCAATTCAACCAATCGGAGGATGAAGAAAGAACTGCGATAAGCCGTGCTATTCAAGCCTTCGCTAAAACTGGCTGGCATGAGCTGAGGAGCGTGATCAGCCATAGTGACGAAAGATACAAACACCCTGTTTCATGGAACATTCATTTATCAAAGAGTATCGATTTCTTACGCAGTCTGAGACCAGTGCTCGAAGAATGCGGCAGCAGAATCAATATTGAGAATCATGGTGACTCCACCTTTGATGTTTTGCACATCGTTGAAGCAGTTGGTTCTGACATCTGCGGTGTATGTCTCGATACTGGGAATACACTCGTGAATGGGGAAGACCCTGTACAGGCGGCCAGACGAGTCGCTCCCTATACGCATATGACCCATATCAAGGATGGAATCGTCTTTTTCTCGGCGAATGGGGTCAGCAGACAAGGTAAGGCTCCTGGCCAAGGAAATGTCGATTTTGCGAGCATCATCGCCATTTTGCATGAATACAACCCGGATTTGCCTTTGTCGATCGAGGATCACAAGTGGATTTTTGAATTCCCGGTGTTCGAGAAGGATTGGTTTATTCCCAATTCTGATTTGACGCCATATGAATTCGGTCAATTTATCAAGCTGGTATCAGTAACTGAGCAGAAGCTTGCCTCTGGCGAGCTGCCAGCGGTCGATGTATACGAAGCGATACCATATTTGGAGCAAATGGAAGAAAGGATTGCAAGCGGTGCCGAGCATTTGCGGGGGATCCTGAAAAAATTGAATTTACAAAGCGGCAAATAAAAGATGGCCCGCCATACACCAAGTATGACGGGCCTTGCGTGTTTGCAAGAATGTCGAAGACATGCAAGAATGTCCAAGCTGAAGAAAGACTAACAGGCAAGAGAATCTAATTGTTGATAGAAAAACTACATTTTATAGTTAGAACATCTTAGGCTTGAATTGTTCAATCAGGAGGTCACCACCATGTTATTCGATATGGAAAGATTGAAAAATCCTGCAGCGGATGACCGCATCTATTTCGATTATGCCGAGCACGTTAGCAAACCGGTTCAAGAAAGGGTATGGAACAATGAATGAGCTACAGACATTATACGTGAATTCTGAGGGCGCCCCAGACCGCCGCCGCCGGGTGACGAATTGGCTTCGAGGTCTGAGGAAAGATCTTCGCAGGGACAAATACTTGTACTTGCTTGCATTGCCCGGTCTTGTATTTTTCTTCATATTCAAATATGTACCTATGGGGGGAGTGGTCATTGCATTTCAAAATTACTCTCCGTTTGCTGGAATATGGAAGAGTGAATGGGTAGGACTGGAGCATTTTCAGCGGTTTTTCTCCACCCCGGATTTCATGCTGCTGTTTCGCAACACGATGGCGATCAGCTTGATGAATCTCGTTTTCTTTTTTCCGCTTCCGATCGCATTGTCCTTGCTAATGAACGAGCTTCGGAGCGTTGTGTTCAAGCGGACGGTGCAATCGATCGTCTATATGCCGCATTTTTTGTCTTGGGTCATTATTGCGGGGCTTACTTTTCAGTTATTCGCCACGGGCGAAGGCTTGGTCAATAAAATATTGGAGGAGCTAGGCGCAAGCCGCATCGACGTGTTGACCAATCCGCATATGTTCTGGCTCATGCTTACCTTGCAATCCATCTGGAAGGAATGCGGTTGGGGCACGATTTTATTTCTGGCGGCTATGGCCGGCATAGACCCTCAGGTGTACGAAGCTGCGAAAATAGACGGAGCGGGCAGGCTTCGCCAGATGTGGCATATTACGCTTCCGGCGATCCGCAATGTCATTATCATCCTGCTGATTCTGCGGCTGGGACGCACGATGGACGTAGGCTTCGAGCAGGTATTTCTCATGTATAACGGAGCTGTGTCGGACGTAGCGGAAGTATTCGATACTTATGTTTATCGCGTCGGCATTCAGCAGGCGCAGTTCAGCTACAGTGCGGCCGTGGGGTTGTTCAAGTCCGTTGTCGGCTTGCTGCTGGTCGTGCTGGCCAACCGGTTCGCCAAAAGAATGGGCGAGGAAGGCGTATATTAAAGCATACAAGGAGGATTCGATATGAAAGCAAATATCGGCGATCGGCTGTTCAATGTCTTGAATATCGCACTGCTGGGGCTTATTGCTCTCGTTACCTTTTTTCCGATTTACTATGTATTCGTCGTATCGTTCACCGATTCGTCCGAGTTCGTACGGAAGAGCTTTATTCTTTTTCCCGAGAAATGGTCTTTAGAATCCTATAAATATTTGCTGTCTACGAAAGCTTTCTCACGTTCGATCGGGGTGAGTGCCTACCTTGCGATTGTGGGCACAACGCTCAGCCTGATCGTGACCGCCGCGCTCTCCTATACGCTATCTCGCAAGAGATTGCGGGGCAGAAGGGTTATTCTGCTTGGCATTCTGCTAACGATTTTGTTCAGTCCGGGAATCATCCCAAGCTATTTGGTCGTTCGCCAATTCGGGTTGATCAATAGCCTGTGGGCGCTAATCTTCCCCGCTTTGGCAAGCGGCTGGAACGTGATCTTAATGAAGGGATTTTTCGACAGCGTGCCGGCCGAGCTTGAGGAGTCCGCATCCATAGACGGGTGCAACGATCTGACGATCTGGCTCCGTATCATTTTGCCGCTGTCGCTCCCTTCTCTTGCGGCGTTCGGGTTATTCTACGCCGTCGAGTATTGGAACCAGTTTTTCGCCGCTATGATCTATCTTAACGACCCGACAAAATGGCCGATCCAGGTGATGCTGCAAAACATGCTGCTGAATGCGGACAACTCGGAGCTTCGGGCCGAGATGTCTACCATGTCTCCTCCGTCGGAGACGTTGAAGATGGCGGCTGTTATCATCGCCACCGTCCCGATTCTTACGGTGTATCCTTTTCTGCAGAAACACTTTGCCAAAGGAGCGATGGTCGGCTCGATCAAAGGCTAACATTTCACTTACCTCTGCCCGGCTCATGCAGGATTAAGGCTCGACACTGTCGAAATTTAAGTGAATTTTGCGAGATTGGGAGGGGAAGTCGCGTGTTCAACAAACGTTTTTTTCGCAAAAGCCTTGCCTTGATGCTGCTGGCCGCAAGCATTCCCGGCCTCATTATCGGGATCGGCATTTACGAGCTGGCCGCAAGCAAGATGGAGAGCGAGCTGCAGCGGCTGCATCAGAGCCAGATTAAACAACGGGCGGAAAATATCGTCGACCAGTTGGCTTATTTGGAGTTAACCTTCTCTCACTGGGCTTTCGACACCAAATTTGACGACAAGATGAGAGAGCTAAACATCGCTTACGACTACGAGAAGGTTCAGGAACTGTACCGGACGTTGCTGGTGATGGAAGGGACACATCCTTTGTTGAAACGGGTTGACTTGTTTCTCGACGAACCGCGCCCGGTCTTGTTTAATAAAGACCAATTTGCGTATTTGTCCGATTCCCCCGAGCTGCAGCCCTATGAATCTTTGCTCAGTGAACGGAAGTCCCTCTTCTGGATGAACGTGATCCATTCCGACCAAGCCAAGGCAAACGGCGCCGAGACGCTCAAGCTGGTAAATAAAATTCCCGGCGGAAGTTCGGAGCCCTTTGGTGCCATCGTGGCTACGATCAATGAGGATAAACTGATCAATCTTCTGGATACGCTGACTCCATACAATGAAGGCACGACCCTTCTGATGACCAAAGACGGCAGTTGGCGGCTGTCCGGCCACGATAAGGGAAGCCCTTCGGGCCTCGTTGCCGCCCTGCAGCAGGAGTATAGCCGCCATAGCGGCACATCGGAATCGTTCTTGTTCGATTACGACAAGACTACTTATTCTGTCTCCTACGGCGAAATGTCGCGACTCGGAAACACCTGGGTCTATATTTCCGCGGCACCGTTAACGTCAATCACAGCGCCCGTCTTGCTGCTCTCAAAGTGGATTGTGATCATCAGCGTCATCGGCCTGCTGCTTGCTTTATTGATGTCCTGGTTTTTGTCAAAGCGGATTTATTCTCCTGTCGGACGTTTGGTCCGGCTGATCTCGGGAGACAGAGGCGAAGAGCTAAAAGACGAGTTCGATTTATTGGAACAGCGATGGAATCATTTGGCCGAAGAGAGCGAATCGTTGCGCGTCAGATTAAAGGAGCAGCAGCCGCTGCTGCGCGACAGCTTTTTCCTGGAACTAGTGCAGGGCTACTTCTATTCGCTGGAGGAGAACAATCTTCGCGAGCGGCTCAGACATTACGGCTGGAGCACGGAGAACCGGCAGTACGTGGTCCTTATGTTTCAATTAACAGGTTTCGCCAACTTGAGGGGCCGGTTCTCGGTCGGAGACGAAGAACTGGTCACCTTCGCGGCAACGAACATTATTGAAGAACTGACGGGAACGCATTATGAGCAGGCGGAGACGGTCAACTTTCACAACTTCTCGGTCGGGCTGCTCCTGTCCTTGCCTGAGGATCACCCGTCCTGGCTGGAGGAAGAGTTGGACTCTTTCGGCCAGGAGGCCATGCAGACGATCAAACGGATTTTGAACATGCAGGTTACGATAGCTGTCAGCAAGTGGACGAACCAGGTGAAGCAAATATCGCAATTGTTCGAGGAGGCGAGACAGGCTTTGGTTTATCGCGATCTGCTTGACGAACAACAAATCATTAAGACGGACCGCTTGTTAAAAGCCAGTCCTCAGATGGACGCCGGCTTCCCGTTTACGTTGGAGAAAGAAATTGTCCATGCCGTGCGCAGCGGACAGGAAGTCGAAGCGATGGAGCTGATCGGGCAATTCATGAAAGCATTGTCTGCCAGCAGTCCGACGGAATTGACCGTTCAGCAGGGAATGCTTCAACTGCTCGGAAGCATTCGGTACGCGGTGCTTCAATCGGGAATGAATCCGGTCCAATTGTTCGGCGGCGTCAATTTGTTCGACCAGTTGGCGCTAATCAAGGAACCGGAAGAAATGCGGGCATGGCTTCAGCGGAAAGTCGTCGGCGTGTTTATTCAGGAGCTGACCTGCAGACAGGATTTCCATGTGAAGCAGCTCGTGGAGAAGTCCATCCTTTATTTGCGGGAGCATTACATGGAGGCCATCTCCCTCGATTCGTGCGCGGACAAGTTCGAAGTCAGCCCCTTTGTGTTAAGCCGCGCTTTCAAATCCGTCGCGGGCATCAACTTTATCGACTATTTGACGGAAATACGCATCGATCATGCCAGGAGCATGCTGCGCGAGACGGAGCTGAAAATCAACGAAGTCGCTGAACGCGTCGGTTACCAGCATACTTACTTCAACCGCATATTCAAGAAATATGAGGGCAGCACCCCGAGCCAATTCCGGGAGATGCATCGTTCCTAAGAGAACCAGAACGCGCGGCAGGCTTCGCAAATTCCCCGCTGCGCTTGCTGTGCAAAGCCTGCAAATTTGTGCAATTCATGCGAAAATGCGAATGCAAAAGAATATAATTGCGTGCAAGCCGTGATTCGCCTAATTTCAGAAGTGGCTGTGCCAATCATATTAGGGGAGGGATCACCATGGAATCAAAAAGATTATTCAAAAAGAAGACAGCGGCGGTAGCAGGCATTGCAGTGCTATGCGTCGCCCTCGCGGGCTGTTCAGGCGGCTCGGGGGAGAACGCGGCTTCGACGAAGCCAGAACAAACCGGAACGGGAAACCCGGCCGCAACGACAGTCGGCAACGACGAAACGCCGCTTGAGGTCAGCATCATGACGGTTCTGTTGTCGCCGACGCCTGCTGCGGACGACAACCCGATCAAGCAAGCGATCGAGAAAGCGACAAATTCGAAGCTGAAAATTCAATGGGTGTCGGGCAACAACTACACCGATAAGTTGAACGTGACGCTGGCTTCCGGCGATATCCCGGAGCTGATCTTCATCAACGATCCGTTCAGCACGGTATTCCGTAATTCGGTTAGCGAAGGCGCGTTCTGGGACATCGCTCCTTACATCAAGGATTATCCGAACCTGAGCGGCAAAATTCCTTCTACCGCCTGGGAGCTGACGAAGATGCAAGATGGCGGCAACTACGGCATTCCGCGGCCGCGGCCTTCGGAAGGGGACAGCTTCTTTGTTATTCGCAAGGACTGGCTGGACAATCTGGGCCTGGAGGTGCCAACGACTACGGATGAATTGTACAACGTCATGAAATCGTTTGCCGAGAAGGATCCGGATCGAAACGGCAAGAACGATACCATTCCCTTCGCGGCCTTCGTAGACCCGAACGGTATGGGCACGCTGGGGCAAATCGAGAACAGCTTTACCGGAGCGAACGGCAAGTGGAAACTGCAGGACGACAAGCTGGTATACACGCCCCTTTTGCCCGAAACGCGTATGTCCCTTGAATATTTGAACAGAGCTTACAAGGAGAAGCTCATTCCGGAAGATTTCGCTTCGCTGAAACTGACTCAAGTAAACGATCTGTTCAAATCCGGCAAAGCGGGTATCCTGACGGAAAAAGCCGGTCCCGTGCTCACTTACTATGACCAACTGAAGTTGGTTGCTCCGGACTTCAAGCATGAAGATTTCTATCCGGTTACGAGCATTAACGGTTACAATCCGAAAGGACCGGGCTTCTCGGGCATATTGGCCATTCCCAAGAAGGTGCCGGAGGAGAAGATGAAGCGGATTCTGAAGCTGGTGGATACCTGGATGGACGATGATGTGTTTGCTTTTCAAACCTACGGCTTTGAGGGCACGCACTATACCGTGAAGGACGGTGTAAAGGTTACCGATACGGAGAAGCTGATTGCGGATAATGCACCGGACTTTAATCAAATTGTGTACGTATCCGATCCGTATGCAAGCTCCGCAAGCCCTTTTTTCCCCCCGCAGCTTAACGAACTTTATAAAAAGATCCAGGACGAGCGTGCCAAGACCAGCGTAGCGGACATCAGTATCGGGCTGTACTCGCCGACCGCGCAGAAGGTATTGGCCGAGCTGGATAAAAAAGTGCAGGACATGAAGACCAAGGTCATTTTGGGCCGGGAGCCTATTTCGGCATGGGATAGTTTTGCAGCCAGTCTGAAAAGCAACGCCGATGTGATCAAAATGAGCGAAGAAATGACGGAAGCTTATTGGGCGCGGAACGGCAAGAAGTAAGTCCGGCAGGGCAAGGCGGTGACGCTTCATTCATTTGCTTTGCCCTTCCACCCTTCCGTCCTGCCAGCAGGTTAAAGATTGCAAACGCTTTCCTTTGTTTAATCCATCATGTGATAGTCGAACTCCGGGAACGGCCCGGCGATGTGAATATCGAGTGGATGAAAGATGACAAATGAGGGAGTGGACGAATTTGGCAATGAAAAAGTGGATGGTAAGTCTGATGCTGGGCCTGCTTTTGTCTGCCTGTCCTATGAACGGACTTCTGGCGGGAGGAAATGCGACAACGGTTCAAGCGGCGGAAGCATTGCAAAACGTAACGATCGGCAATTTTGAAAGCGAGGAAGAGGTTTGGAATTTCGGCTTGGGATCCGAGTTTCCGGGAGCTCAAGGCGCGTATGAGCGGGATGCGTCGGCTCCGAGAGCCGGGACCTTTTCGGGGAAGCTGCACGGCGATTTCAGTGCGGGAGGCAAATATGTGTCCGTCGGTAAAAAGTTTCTGCCCTTGGATATGCGGAAGCTGGAGTTTTGGCTTAAGTCGGCCGATGCCTCCGCGGTCGCGCTTCGGGTAATTGATTCAACCGGACAGGTGCATCAGCGGAAGATCGCGCTGGCGAATGCCAATTGGCAGAAGATCGAGATCAGCACCTTCAACATCGGCACGAACTATCTGCATTTCGGCGGCGCCAATGACGGCAAATGGCATGGTCCCGCTACCGGAATCTCCTTTCTGCTGGAAAAGTCCAGCTTGATCGGCGGCAAAACGAGCGGTGACGCGTGGATCGACGACGTGTCGGTAACGGCGCCGTCGCAGGAAAGCGTATGGGAGAACGAGATCGGCAGCTTCGAGGACAGCTTCGACATATGGACGCTGGCCTCGCAAGGCGGAGCCAAGGGCGAATATATACGGGATACGGCCGAGGTCAAATCGGGGGCTTACTCAGGCAAAGTGAGCGGGGATTTCGGCGCCGGCGGGCTGAATGTTTCGCTCGGACGAAGCTTTTCTACGCCTATGGATTTGAAGAAGCTGGCGTTTTGGGTCAAAACGGCCGATTATGCTGCGGTCTTGCTGCTGGTGAAGGACTCGACCGGTCAGGTGCATCAGCAGAAAATCGCCTTGGCACCTACCGGGGACTGGCAAAAAATCGAAGTGTGGACCTTTAACGCCGGCACAAGCTATCTGCATTACAATGGGGCAAACGACGGGGTATGGCATGGCCCCGCTCAGGGAATCGGGCTCTTAGTGGAGAAGAACGGTCTGGTCGGCGGCAAAACAAGCGGGGATATTCGCTTCGACAATGTCGTTGCGACGGGTTCCCAGCCGGATTTGGACATTCAGCAGTCCCGGATGGGCAATGTCTTTCTGGCAAACGAGTCCGCAGCCTTCCCTCTTGTGACAAGAGGAGACACGGTCAGCTGGAGCGTATATGATTATCTGGATCATCAAGTATTGGCAGGAAGGGATGCCGTGCAGGGCGGGCGGCTGAATTTGACGATCCCGCTTCAGCAGCTCGGCTATTACAAACTGACACTTGCCGCGGAGAAAGACGGTCAGACGATCCGAAGCGCAGACATTCCTTTTGCCCGCCTGTCTGCGGATGACCCGACTATAACGGACAACTCTCCATTCGGGATATCAACCCACCTTGCAAGAACAAACGCCGGATGGAGCCCTGAGTTAAGTGCGCTGCTTCAGCGCGCCGGGGCCAAAAACTTTCGTGACGAAATCACTTGGGTGGATGTCGAATATGCAAAAGGGAAATACCGAAAACCTGCGAACCGCGATGCCTTTATGCGGAGCACGCAGCAAGACGGCCTGAAGCCGTTCATCACGCTCGACTTTACCAATCCGTTTTACGATCAGGACAGTACTCCCTATACGGACGAAGGTCGTGAAGGGTTTGCAAATTACGGTAAGGCTTTGCTGGATCTATACGGCAGCCAGATGGAATGGGTGGAAGTCTACAATGAGTTCAACGGCGGCTTCGGAGACAGAGGGAACGGTCCCGCTGACTCCCGTCCCGACTACTATTTCAAGCTGCTGAAGAAGACCTATGAGACGATAAAAGCCGCCAGACCGGACGTCACGGTTGTCGGCATGGCGTCAAATGTAGACATCCCCTGGATGGAGGAGGTATTCCGGCTCGGCGGGCTCCAGTACATGGACACCGTTTCCATCCATCCTTACAATCGATCGCCGGATGGCATGCTTCAAGCCGTACTCGATGCACAAAGCTTGATCCGGAAATATAATCAGGGACAAGACAAACCGGTTTGGATTACGGAAGTTGGCTGGCCGACCGACATCGCGGGAGTGGACGAAAAAACGCAAGCGGATTATTTGGTGCGTGCTTATGTGCAAGCACTGGGAGCGGGCATCGAAAAAGTATTCTGGTACGATATGATGAACGATGGCCTGCAACAAGACTATGGCGAGCATAATTTCGGTCTCATTCGGCACCAGGGCGATGCTCAAGGCCAGTACACGCCGAAACCTGCCTATGCTGCTTACGCGGCGATGACCAGAGAGCTCATCGGCGCTCAATTTGTTGAAAAGGAAACGTTCGACACGGGCATTGCGAGCTACAAATTCAACAAGGACGGCAGGAACGTAAGGGTCGTTTGGACCAATACGCCCATGCAGGCCGCGATCCGGACCGAGGCGCCGATTCAAATCGCCGATATGATGGGAAATACCGAAACGTTCACGCCGCTTGACGGCAAAGTTTACATGACGCTAACCGGGGAGCCGATCTACATCAAAAGCGACGTTGACGGAATCGCTGCCGATTCGACGTTTGCCGTGACAGGCGGGGAGGCGGTAGCCGGGGAGCTTGCGGCGGTGAAGGTGGACGTCAATCGCGCGGGAGCAGGGCCTTTGGCCGCAGCATTCAACGTGGAAGGCACGTCTTATCCTTTGTACGCGGAAGCCGGTCAGAGCATTTCCGTTCCGCTTGCCTTGCGCGGCTTGAACCGGGAAGGGATCCGTTACGTAACGGGAGATTTGATCGCGAATGGAAATGTTGTCGGAAAACTGAGAACGGCCGTTAAATTCGGCACCGCTTACGGCGTTCGGATCATCCCAGTCATCACCGATGCAAATACGAAGAGCGAAGCGCTGAAGCTGCAAATCCGAAACCATTCGGAGACGCAGGCGCTTACCGTCCTGAAAGCCGATTGGCAGTTCGGTTCCGGGTCCGGCATTCAGGAGCTAGCCGCGACGATCCCGCCAGGAGCCGAGAGAACGTATGAGATTCCGCTGAGTGGCTTTGATTACGGCGTCAGCTATCCGGCCAATGTGACCGTTCAATTTGACGGAAAAGCGTCGTTTGTTTATGCAGGGAAGCTGGATTTTAATCCGATCCATTTCGGCAGCGTGCAGGTTGACGGTGCTGTCGATCCGGCAATTGAGGCCGCACCTCCGCTCATCGAGTTGTCGAAAGGAACGAATCGGATTTCGAATTACTCCGGACCCGCGGATTTGGACGGCCGCGTTTGGTTGAACTGGGATCGGGATAATTTCTATCTGACCGCGAAAATCACGGACGATACTCATTTTACGCCAGCAAGCGAGGGGGATATCTGGAAAAACGACAGCATTCAGTTTGCCATGATGGCAGGCATGCCGGGAGAGCTGATGGGGTGGTATGAATTCGGGCTGTCCCAAACACCGCAGGGGCCGCAAATCTACCAGTGGAGGTCAGCTGATTATAGCGAAAAGAGACTGATTACGAACGGTTCCTTGCATGTTACGCGAGACGAGGTACAGCATGTCACCGTCTACGAGCTCTCGCTTCCTTGGTCCGAGCTTACACCGATCAAACCGGAAACGAACGAAGCCGTCAGTTTTTCACTGCTCGTCAACGACAACGACGGCACGGGCAGGAAAGGATGGATCGAATGGGGCTCCGGGATCGGGGACGTGAAAGATTCCAAGAAGTTCAGAACGGTTCAGTGGATCCAAAATTCATCCGCCCCGGTCATCGCCATCGAAGGGGTTGCAGACGGGGAGAGCTACGCGGATGCGGTCGTTCCGGTCGTAAACGCTGCGGATGAAGACGGCGATTTGCAGAACGTCAGCATCCTGTTGGACGGCGAAAACTGGACGTCGGGTACGCCTGTAACCGGCAAGGGAAGTCATGTTTTGTCGGTGCAAGCCGCCGATCAGGCGGGGAACATCACCGAGCAATCGGTCACGTTCATGCTCTACCACAGCACGGCAATGGAAGCGTCAAACGCAGCAGGGCAGGTTAATGACACGGTAACGCTGCGGGCGGTGCTCCGGGATAAGAACGGCCAGGCGATTGTCGGGGAAAGCGTGTCCTTTGCCGTGTATGGAAATGCGGCCGGAACGGCGGTTACCGACGTTAACGGGGTTGCCTCGCTTGCGTACGCCATCCAGCTCACGGCTAGTGCCGAGCAGGATACGGTTTACCCGATACATGTTTCGTTCCTCCGGAACGATGCCGCGTATTGGCTTGGCAGCGAAGGGAGCGGGGAATTGACGGTCAAGCGTTTGCCTCCGCCGAATACGGCAGATGCCCCGGGAAAGCCGTATCTGTCGGATGACAATGGGCATGACAACGGGATACTGGACGGCAAGTATACGGTCAGGATGAATATGTGGTGGGGAAATAATGGCACCACGTATAAGCTGTACGAGAATGACGTTCTGATCGATACGCAAACCCTTACAGCCCATTCACCGAATGCCCAATCGACCGTCACGGACGTAACGTACCGCCAAAACGGCACGTACCGCTACTATGCGGAACTCATCAATGCATCGGGCACGACGAGAAGCGACGTTCATACGGTAACCGTCACGCAAGCGGCGCCGGCCGTACCGGTACTCTCCCACGATAACTGGGACGGCGACGGAAGCTACAAAATCGCCATGAATATGTGGTGGGGCACGAACGGCACGACGTATCGCTTGTATGAGAACGGCGTTCTGATCGATACGCAAGCGCTTGCCGATCAAACGCCGAGCGCACAGTCGGCGGTTACGGTCATCGCTAACAGACCGGCAGGGACGTACGAGTATCAAGGCGAATTGAGCAACGATGCCGGCATGGCGATCAGCGGGAGGATCGTCGTGAAAGTGAACCCTTGAATAAGCTTCCCGGCACCTGCTCTCTCTATGGGAGCAGGTGTTTTTTTTACTTGCTTAGGTGATGGTGAATTTGTAACGGACACAGGAGCTAAGCTTGCCCCACAACACCGGTAAAAAATTACAGCAAAAAGCGATAGGATTGAAAGACGGTTCGGAAAGCCTGCATGCCTTTCCAGATCACTTTTGCGCCGGGTTCTCCGTCACTTTTGCGTCCCAAAAATCCGCCAAGCTTGGCCAGAGCGCGAACGGCCTAAGTGCAAGGTTGGCGGCTGAGCGGGCAGCGTGTTCGTTTTATAGGCAATCCGGTAGAGCACTTGCCATTCTTCCTCACTCATCACTTCGGTGCAGGAGGCCTCCGGCTGCTGCCGCGCCAGATACGTCAACTGCTGGATTTGCACGGCAATAATCGAGTAAAACAGGATGAGTTTTTTCAGCCGGTCGGCATGCTTCTCTTGCAGCTTCTCGACTTCGCAGCCACTTTTCAAGATGTAGTGGAACCGTT
>NZ_JBHTHC010000020.1:0-158116 GCF_042676285.1 Paenibacillus sp. GCM10027626
CACCCGTCCGCCGCTAAGCTTCCGAGAAGCAAGCTTCTCTTCTGCTCCGCTCGACTTGCATGTATTAGGCACGCCGCCAGCGTTCGTCCTGAGCCAGGATCAAACTCTCCATAAAAGTTGAAGTCCGTAAACTTCTATTCATGAATAAGCTTATTAGCTCATTACTTGTTTTCTTGCGAATTGACAGTTTCGCTCATTGTTCAGTTTTCAAGGAACAAATCTTCTTTTCTTTGTTGCCGTTGCTCTCAGCGGCGACTTTTATAATATATCACATTCGCCTATATCAATGCAAGCTTTTTTTAAAATTATTTTTTCTTGCATTTTGCTGTCTTCAAAAGCGACAATCAATAACTTACCATAGTTTCTCGCATTGCGTCAACTGTTTTTTATTCTTTTGTTTGGTTGATAGGAATAGAGTTTATTAGAGTCAGGCAAGAAAGAAACACGGCAGCGGCCTACCGTGCTTCTGCAATATTTTTTGATGGTTCGCAGCGATACCTTAGCTCCAATACTTCAGCGGACTCTTCTTGCATCATCGCTACTTCATGCACATATCCTCTCTGAACCAGCTTTTGCACCAGCAGCGACAGGTCCACATGCAAATCCGCAAGCAATGGATGCTCCTGCAATTCAATAATTGCCCAAGGCTCCTCTCGGCTGGCCAATATTGAAAACAGCAGTTGGCAGCACGACTTCATCTTATTCATTACTGAGAACTCGCAGGCAAGCAGTACAAGACGCACACGCTGTTCAAGCGTCTCAGGGCTTACAGTCAGTTCCTCATATAATTTATAGATGCCCGGGTTAAAACGACGCATTTGCCGCCAAACTGTCAATTCCGGGTGCTGCCCTTCCTCGATGAGCGCGATATGGGCCCAATGATGAAGCGCGGTCAATGTGCCGCTGTACGCATCCAGCAAATTCCCTTCCTGAAGATCCTGCTTCGCCTGCAGGTAAGTTCGGATAAAACTTCCGAATTCAATCAGTTGTTTTCGTCCTCTCAACTCCTCGGGGAACGACAATAACTTTTTGCGCAGTTGAATTAAGTAATCGTCCCGATCCACCAAGACTTCCCCCCGGACTAGCCACTGTACTGCACTTCGGTTCTCGCCGCTCTTTATCCAATGCTCCAGCGTTATTGGAGTCACCCGGCGAATCTGGATATGCTTGTCGCCGAATCGCACATGCTCGATAGCCGGGACATGTCCAGCATCATGTACGATGACGAGCAAGAGCAGGTCAAGCCCATCAATGAGCGGACTAAACCGATATGGATTTTCTATCGCCGTCAAACCGATAACATTCTGATTTTGATTGAACATTTTTTGAAAATGCCTCTTAGTATGTTCCACGTCGATCCCCCATATAGCTTCATTGTACAGTTTGAGCTATAATGATTTAACAGTTTAATTTCTTGTTCGACAACGGTTATCCGGTTTCCTGCTCCATAGAATCAAATTCATAGGCCATTGAGAAGCAAGCCTTGCATATCCAGTTGTTTTACGGGCCCGACTCTCTATGAAGGAAATCGTCAACCGCTGTCAGAAAGGAACCGTCGATGTTTTTCAAATCCAGCAAAATTAATGAATTCCGGCTGTGGGGACTTCTGCTCACTCTGCTCGGAATGGGGCTAATGGTTTTAGGAACCGCGGGCATCGTATTCTGGGGACAAGCTGGCAAAATTTTTGCCGGCATCTTTATGGTCATCGGTATGATCGCCATGCTCGGCAGTGTCGCTGTCTATTTTTGGGCCGGAATGCTTTCCACCAGCGCAACCATGCTGGTATGCCCGGAATGCAACCGCCAAACCAAGATGTTGGGAAAGACTGACCGCTGTATGTATTGCAAAACGATGCTGACGCTGGATCCTGCACAGGCTACTCAACAGCCGCCGTCAAAGCCAGTACAAGACGTGTAGGAAGCCGCGAACAAAAAGGGAAGACCGCCGAAGATGATTAATGATCCAGGCGGTCTTCCCTTTTTTATGGACGTTTATTTAATGCTTCATGAATGATGCCCCAAATATGATCAACTTGGAATGTCCGCTGCCATGTACCTACGCCAGCCAATCCATATTTTCTTACTAGCGCCGCACGTGCCTGTACGGACACTTTGTCTTCAAGCCAAATCCGCTTTAAAGCGCCATCCTCTTTATATTCCACATAATTTTGGCCAGCAGCCTCATCCCATACCTGCTTCAGCTTGCGCTCCTTCAAAATTTGTTCAATCGTCTCCATGCCCACCGCTTTTGAGCTGACTTTAATGGCACCCGCTTCATCCTTCTGTTCCGTCCAGATTCTTGTATAAAGCGGCATTCCCAGCACCATTTTTGCCGGCGGCACCTTGTCCTCTTCTAATATTTTCAGGATTGCTTGCTCCACCCATGGCAAGGACGCTACCGAACCCGCCTTCGGGCTGGACGCCCAGTGCTCGTCATACGCCATCAGCATCATATAATCTACAATTTGGCCCAAAGCGGCGCGATCCAAAAACTTGGACCACATTTCGCTATTCGATTTAGGTGTGACATCAATAGATACGACAAGGTTTTGCTCATGAAGAAGCGGCGTCATTTCCCGCATAAATTGAATCAAATTCTCTTTGTCGGACGTGACCACATTTTCAAAATCAATATTAATGCCTTGCAAATTGTACATCTTGGCAAAAGATATGAGCTGCTGAATCATATAAAAGCGTTTGTCGGCATCGGCAAGCGCACTGGTCGTGCGTTTCGGCTCAAATCCATTATTGAATACGGCCCATACTTGCATCCCCTTCTTATGCGCCCATTCAACATAGGCTTTATCCGCTTTGCTTTTCAGCTTGCCAGTGTCATCAAGCAGCTCGAACCAGGTCGGGGAAACTACATTGACACCGGTCAATGCGCCTATTTTTGCCGGATCGGGGTTCTTTTGATAGACGGCTTCCCATGTCATATTGATTTTGCTTCCGGCTACTTTCCAAGCGACGAAAGGCTCCTCTTTTGCCGGATAAGGGATTTGTTCCACTTCAGTCAGCTTCAGATCGCTTTTTGCCGCATAACCGACATGTCCGCTAGCGCTCTGTGTAACATACCATCCGTCCCGCTCTCCCCAAATGCGAACTTCGCTATTAGCGGCCAGCCGTTCGGCAATGGGTGCGCGAATAGTCGCATCATGGCGAATGACCTTCTTGTCATCCTTCGGAACCGCTGACTGTACAGCCTCCCCTGCCCGAGTTACGGTAACAATCCGCGTCTCATCATGCAATTCCACCTTCAGGCCGTACAACTCCTCCAAGGGAGCAACCGGTATATAGACTCTGTCCCCCTGCACTTCCGCCGCCACTCTTAGCTCATAGGGCTTACTATTAATCGTCGCTGTCAAATAGTTCGTTTTTAAACGGAGCACCTTATCGGTATTGGTCAAAATAATCGAACCGCTGCGCTTTTCATAACGGATATAATCTTTTAACCCAAGCTTTTCCTGCAAAACGGACAACGGCAGCTTAACAAGCCCATTTTCTGTAATCGCTCCGTCCTTCATAACTTCACCATGAATGATAATCGGATACTCCATTCCATACTGCGGCTTCTCTAGCGTCTGATTCGGCACATATTTTTGCCAGCCGAACCATCCTGCAGCAATTACTACCGCCAACCCGTAAAGTAGGACAAACCCTCTGCCTCCGCCGCTCTTTCGCCGGCTTCGCTGCCGCTTCCCCATTGTTGCCATATATATAAGTTCTCCTCCTGATTCGTATATCGCTAAGAAGAAACGGCTGACGCCGTTCATGGCGCAAGGCAAGTTCTTCCTCTTAGCAGCGTAAGCTTAAAGTTTCAAAAAAAACGTGCAGAAAGTCGGGATCCCCCTTCCTCCTGCACGCTACTTACGAATGCAATTTAGAGCACTCTGCACAACGCCCGTAAATTTCCATTCGATGCCCTTCCACCTGAAAACCTGTCTCACGTGACGCCGCGTGCTCCACTTCAGTCAATGGCGGGTAGTCAAAGTCTACAATTTTACCGCAATACTTGCATATGGCATGATAATGTTCCGACAAGTCGGCATCAAATCTACTCGAATCGTCCCCATATGTCAATTCGCGCACGAGCCCTGCATCAACAAATAGACGTAAATTGTTATAGATTGTCGCTACACTCATGCTCGGAAAAGAAGGTGAAAGCGCCTTGTAAATCTCATCGGCAGTCGGATGACTCAGCGACCCCATCAAAAAACTCAAGATAGCATGACGCTGCGGAGTCATACGGACGCCTGTACTTTTCAATTGTTCAAGTGCTTGTTCAACGGTAGCGTCCATGCTCTTCACGCCTTTCTGCTTCATTAGGACTATTTTACGTGTTCGCTTTTCATTTTGTCAATGAAAGCGGTATTTCTGCATGCGGATTGTAACGATTTACCGTTATGCTGCTATTGGCATTTACATTAATCCGGAATTCGCCGCCGCCGATTTCCCCAGTGATGGTCTTCTTGCTTGCATCAAGCGGCAAATCAGTCGCAATGGTGCCGAATGTAACCGAGCCGTTGACGGAATAGCTGCCATTGTCAGGAATCATCAGCCTGATCTCGCCAATAGAGCTGTCGATGTTCCAATTGCCGCCTACGGTAGAGCTGGCAATCGCAATATCGCCGTTCAATGTATCTGCCTTCACCGAGGATAGCGCTTCTTTAATGTCAATTTGTCCATTTTTCGTCGCGACCTCGACTTTACCTTCAATATAAGCCACATTCATGCTGCCGCTCAAAGTCGATCCTTCCAGATTGCCCGTAATCCGCGCTGCCGACACATTGCCGTTGTATGTTTCCAGATGAGCATTTCCGGCAATGTCTGCAGCCTCTATGCTGCCATTCTTCGTCTCTGCCGTTACATTGCCCTCCAGATCGTGGATGGCAATTTCTCCATTTGCCATTTTAACCTTAAGGCCGCCCGGCAGGTATAGTCCGGCAACCTTTACTGTACCGTTGCTTACGGAAATCGCCAGCTCAGTCGATAATACTGCAGCTTCCTCCGGTTTTTCCGTTTCCGGATTTGCTTCGCTATCTGCAGACGGCGCTCCCTCTGCCATGTCTCCTGGCTGTTGTCCCTCAGTCCCGTCAGTCTGCTCGGCCTCGCTTACTGATGTTGACGAAACCGGCTCATCAAAAGTTTCACCTGCTTGCTGTGCAGGTGCAGGCCGTACAACAAATTGCGATTGGGCCGGAATAGTGATCACCATATTCATTCGCGGCTTCCGGCTATTGCTCACGCCATAAGTCGCGCCTTTAGCCTCGATCACGAGAGTATCGCCCTCGCTTGCGGCGATTTCCGAATTAGCCTTCACTTCCTGCGCTTCCTTCTCATCGGAGGAATCCACCCACATCACCGTACGGATTTCAATGCGTTCTACATCGCCCGGCTTGATCTGAACCTCGCCATTCGGATTGTTCACCTCAATAGCCGTAAGCTCGGCCGGCAGTGGAACCCGCTTCATTTCCAGCTCATACTTAAATCCCTTCTCTTCACTGAATCCGACCATTCCAGCCAAATTATCCTTCCACTGGTCAAGCCAGCGAAAAGGCATAGCAGCATATTGTGTAACCCCAAAAGCCGCAACCGCTATGACAACCGCCAGAAAGCTTCCGGCCAGGTCAAAGGACAGACGCTTGCTGCTGGAGCGGTAAATGAGACCATAGACCACCACTTCAAGTCCAAGCAGGACAAATGCAGCCGGCCACCACTGACCAAGCAGCTCTATATCATTTCTGTGCTGAATTTGATCCGATAAAAGCAAGCCCCCAACCGTCAAAATAACAGCCGCTGCAGTAAGACGCCCCATTTTGAACATCGTCTTCCCCCTATAAATGACAAGCAATGCTGCGATAACAGCAAGGCTGATTCCTGGAGCATAGATACCTGCTTGGCTAAGCCAATAGGTTCGTACTGATACTTTATGCACCAAAATAAGCAATAATAATCCCATTATAGCAAGGATGAACCCTTGCAGCATCAGCCCTTTGCCTGTCTGCACTGGAATTTCAGGCTCCTGCTCCTCTTTAGCCCTCATTTTGGCAGTCAATTGCAGCATGTCGAATACACTGTAAAACCAGAAAACGGGGATAGCCAGTCCAAGGTACACAATAAGAAGTGTATAATTCCCGTTCCCCTCGCTCGCATATCTTACCATTGCCGCCAGGTCGATCAGCGTCCCTGTCAGAATGAGCAGGCCTTTCAATGGCGAGCCTAGAAGCAAATGACCGCCGCCGGGGATAAGGAAGGAACATAACTGTGCAACGCGCCAATACTGCCGTTTCTTCCTCTTCTGCTGCTGCATCCCCGCTCCCCCCTGTCGCACTTACCTAGCATTTGCTGTTATTGTATCATATTTTAAAAAAACAGCGCGCCCGTCCATCATAGACCGGGCACGCTGCCGCAAACTTATTGTTTTAAATTTTCGATCAGCAGCTTGTTGACTAGCGCCGGATTCGCTTTCCCCTTCGTTTCCTTCATCACTTGTCCGACAAGGAAGCCGATCGCTTTTTCTTTACCTGCTTTAAAATCTTCCACAGACTGCGGATTTTTCGCTACAATCTGCTCTACTACCGCAGCAATTGCACCTTCGTCGCTAATTTGTACAAGTCCCTGCTCTTCAACAATCTGCTGCGGGAGCTTGCCGCTCTCCAGCATCGCTTTGAAGACGGTCTTGGCGATCTTGCTGCTGATTGTGCCTTTTTCCATCAGTCCGATCATTTCGCCAAGCCCTTGGCCGGTAATTTTTACATCTCCCAGCTCCAGCCCGTTGGCATTCAAATAACCGAGCAGGTCGCCCATAATCCAGTTGGCAACCGCTTTGGCATCCTTCGTATAGTTCAAGCTTTCCTCGAAGAAATCCGCCAGCTTGATCGAAGAGGTAATGACATCGGCATCGTAGGAAGGCAGGCCGTAATCGCTCGTGTACCGGGCTTTCCGGGCATCCGGCAGCTCAGGGATCGAAGCGAGGACACGCGCTTTCCATTCCTCGTCGATCTCGATGCGCACCAGATCCGGGTCCGGGAAGTAGCGATAATCGTGCGCCTCTTCCTTGCTGCGCATGGAGAAGGTTTTTCCTTGCGTCTCATCCCAGCGGCGCGTTTCCTGCACAACCTGGCCGCCGCTATCGAGCACGTCTGACTGGCGCATAAATTCATACTCCAGGCCGCGGTGCACGCCGCGGAAGGAGTTCATATTTTTCAGCTCAGCGCGCGTACCGAACTTTTCTTGCCCGAAAGGCCGTATGCTGACATTCGCGTCGCAGCGCATCGAGCCTTCTTCCATTTTCACATCCGACACGTCGCAATAAAGCATGATCGAACGCAGCTTCTCCAAGTAAGCTTTTGCCTCATCCGCTGAACGTATGTCCGGCTCGGAAACAATTTCCACGAGCGGCGTGCCGACACGGTTAAAATCGACCAAGGAGGCAAAGCCGCCATCGACGTGCGTCAGCTTGCCCGCATCCTCCTCAAGATGAAGCCGCGTAATTCCGATCCGCTTCATCTCACCGTTCACTTCAATATCAATCCAGCCATTTTCTCCGATCGGCTGGTCGTATTGCGAGATTTGGTACGCTTTTGGTGAATCCGGATAAAAATAATTTTTGCGGTCAAACTTACTGACGTCGGCGATTTGACAATTCAGCGCCATGGCCGCTTTCATGGCATACTCTACAGCCTGCCGGTTAAGCACCGGCAGCACGCCGGGATGCCCCAGGCAGACGGGACATGTGTGTGTATTCGGCGGAGCGCCAAAGGAAGTTGAGCAGCCGCAGAAGATTTTACTCTCCGTATGAAGCTCAACATGCACTTCCAGACCGACTACCATTTCATATTTATTCGGTTCATACATCGCTTATTTACCCTCCGCTTCCTTAACGCATCCAGGTTCAGTTTACAACTGCGGACGCTGTTTATGATGCTCTGTTTGCTGTTCGAATGCATGTGCGGCGCGCAGCACCGTCGATTCATCGAACGCCTTGCCGATAATTTGCAGCCCGATCGGCATACCGTCTGCGAAACCGCACGGTACGCTGATAGCAGGCACACCAGCCAGGTTCACCGGAATTGTACAAATATCGTTGAGATACATCGTCAGCGGGTCACCGATCTGCTCGCCAATACGGAATGCGGTCGTCGGTACTGTCGGGCCAACGATCAGATCGAAGCTTTCAAATACGTTGTCGAAATCCTGTTTAATAAGTGTCCGCACTTTTTGCGCTTTTAAGTAATAGGCGTCATAATAGCCCGAGCTGAGTGCATAAGTGCCGAGCATAATCCGCCGTTTCACTTCTTCGCCGAAGCCCTGGCTGCGCGACTTCCGGTACAGATCGATCAGATTATCCGGGTTGTCGGCACGCACGCCGTAGCGTACACCGTCAAAGCGCGCCAAATTGGAGGACGCCTCCGAGGAAGCGAGCAGATAATAGGTTGCCACCGCGTATTCCGTATGCGGAAGCGAAACTTCCTCCCATACAGCTCCCATATCCTCATACACCTTCAAAGCAGCCATTACCGCTTCTTTGACTGCCGGATCGATGCCTTGTCCCAAATACTCCTTCGGCACACCGATGCGCAAACCTTTGACATCTCCTGTCAGAGCACTGACATAGTCAGCAATCGGCACATTGGCAGAGGTCGAGTCCTTTTCGTCGTAACCGGCAATAGCCTGCAGTACGTACGCGGCGTCCTCTACATTTTTAGTCAATGGACCGATCTGGTCCAGCGATGAAGCGAAGGCAACGAGCCCATAGCGGGATACAAGCCCGTATGTCGGCTTCATGCCGACAATGCCGCAGTAGGAGGCCGGCTGACGGATTGAACCGCCTGTATCGGAGCCAAGCGAGAAATAGACTTGCCCTGCCGCTACTGCCGCCGCAGAGCCGCCGCTGGACCCGCCGGGAACAAAATCGGTATTCCACGGATTGCGGGTCGGATAGAAGCTCGAATTTTCATTGGAGCCGCCCATCGCGAATTCATCCATATTAAGTTTCCCGATCGTCACCGCTTGCGCAGCGCGCAGTTTACGCACCGTCGTGGCGTCATAAATCGGATTGTGGTTGCTCAGAAACTGGCTCGCGCAAGTAGTGAGCAGCCCCTCCGTTACAATATTGTCTTTAATTCCTGCAGGCAGGCCAAACAGAAGGCCTCGCTCCCCGCCTTCCTGAAGCTGCTTGTCCAGTTCAGCAGCAGCGCTGCGGGCGCCCTCTTCATTTAATGTCAGAAAAGCCCGGATTGATTCGTCTGTCTCAGTAATCCGCTTGTACGACGCATCGACCAGCTCGGTAACGGATACTTCCTTGCCCGTCAATTTATTGTGTAGCTCCTGCAAGCGTAAATCAAATGGTGCCAACAGTCGTTCCTCCCTTCAACTTTCAGCTATTATTCCAATACTGCAGGCACTTTGAATTGACCGTCTTCCTCGTCCGGCGCATTCTTCAGTGCTGTCTCTTGTGTCACCGACTCGTGAACACGATCTTCCCGCATCACATTCATAACCGGCAGCACATGGCTCGTCGGTTCCACATTATCTGTATCCAGCTCTCCCAGCTTCTCCGCATATTTTAAAATAGCATTCAGCTGTTCAGTGAACTGCTCCTTCTCTTGTTCCGACAATTCCAGCCGTGCCAGATTAGCAACATGTTCAACATCTTTCACTGTAATACTCATGGGCGCATAACCCTCCCTCTTTTCGATGATGCTCACATTCTTCATATTATAGCGTAATCGGCGGGGCTAACTCAATGATATACTGGACTTTGGACTAGGTTAATTCCATTCCTTGGACCGTTGGCTGAGCTTCCCATCTTGAATACACTGGAGAAAACAACCCGAATTTAAAATCAACTCAATTGAGGTTTCAGGAGGAGCTCATAGATGTTAAGAAAAAAACGACGTCATTTTATTCCAATGCTGGCATTGACCACTACTCTGCTAATTGCCGGCTGCAGCACAAAATCCGAGGCAAACAGCACCCCATCCAATGACAGCAATATCCAGACACTCTACAAGGGTCAGGAATTGTCCATCGACAAAGCATTTTCCAAAGTGAAAATTGCCACCGACTTGTTTGCTGTACGTGTAGAACCGTCTACCGATTCATCTGCTCACATCAATCTGGATACAGCATCGGACAATCTGCAGGAGCATTTCGATATTAACGTTCAGTCCGCAGGTGACGAACTAAACGTCTCCATCAAGGGCAAGAAGAAGCTCAGCCTTAATCTGGTGGAAACGTACAAAACCCATAAATCCGAGGTGGTTGTCAAGCTGCCGGAGCATGACTACCAGCTGCTTGATCTTCAGAGCAATGTCGGCAAAATCAGCTACAGCAACGTTGATGGCCAGCAATTGAATATTTCGACAGATGCGGGAGAAGTTGAGGTGGATAACGCCGCTGTAAAGCAAGCGAAAATTGAAAATTCAGTCGGCCTTGTCAGCCTGAGCGGCGTAACCGGAGCCATTGAAGTCAAGAATAATACAGGGGCAGTCAACGTTAAAAATGAGACCATTCAGGACGATCTCACCATTAGTAACGATGTCGGTGCCGTAACTGTGGAGACGCTGAAAGAGCCGGAAAAGTTCAAGCTGGATCTTTCCACAGATGTCGGCAATATCGAGACCAATTGGCAGGCGGATTTCAATTCCAAATCCCGGAGGACTGTCGAAGGCGTCAAGAGCACTGATGGTCCGCTCATAAAAGTACAAACCGCCGTTGGCATTATTAAGGTCAATACAGCAGATTAAAGGTTGAAACAAAAACGAGCCGGCGGCGATTGCTGCTGGCTCGTTTTCCATATCATAACGAGTACGGCGACGCGTTATGAGGGTTAGCTATATCCATGCTTTCAAATTGACTTGGCGAATAAATTCTTCGCGGCTCTGGACTTCCTTGCCGCTGTCGCCCTCTTCATTCTCAGCTTCTTCTCCATTCATAATCCGCCGGAACAAAGCTTCGTTATGGGTTGCCAGCGCATAATCGATGAGAAGCTCCCGTTCGATCCGGTCAGCTTCCAGCTGAAACAACACCTCTTCCAATTCAATATCGCTCGCCGGCACATAATAATTACGCCCTGTCTTTGGAATGCGCAGCACATAATCGAATACATTGTCAGCATTGCGGTCATAGGCAATGATATATCCATATTCTCCGATTGGAAGATTCTGTTCAAACTGATCTGCTATAATGACGACCTTCTGCCCGAGTTTGAGCATATATGTCACTCCTGCCTTCGTTATCCTTGTCACTCTATCATCCTGCTATTCCAATATAATAGCGAAAACCGCTAGATAGAGCAAGCGGCAGCAGATTCTTATCATTAAGATGGCGGCAGATTGGGCAAAATGGCTACGCTGTCGCGAACGACAAGCTGCGCGGCCAGCTTATGTGATCCCGGCGTTTTCTCCTTCTCCCGCAGCCGCTCCAGCAGCTTGCCGACCGCATGCCTTCCCAGGTCTGACGGCGACTTCCGCATCGTCGTCAAATATTTATTGGTGGCAAAACCAAGATTGACGCCAAGCTTCAGATCCATTGTTGAAAACACACCCCTCGCCACAAAAAATATCAAATATATCACTCATACTAATATGTATCACTGATACATTCAAGACAAAAAATAACCTTTCTCCATTTTTTATTTAGAGAAAGGTTTATTTTTTAGGCAGCCGCCTCAAGCGATGGATGGCTGCGCAGCAGCAAGACGCTAAGGCCAAGCAGCAAAATAATACCGCCGACGGAAACGGCGACGACCAGCCACACTCCTTCCGTCTGACCGCTCATCGCCTGCGCCGAGGCGAGCTCTGACAATCTGCCCGGACTCCAGACGAACAGCTTCGGAGCGAGCGACGCTGTCAGGTTCAGTACGACCGCAACCGCTAGCGCGGAGAAGGCAGTCGCCGCTGCACTCCTCAGCCATGCGCTGAACAGCACAGTCACTGTCCCTACAAAGATCAGCCACAGCGCAAAGAGCAGCAGGCTGCCCAGCACCGCCTGCCAGCTTACAGCAGCAAACAAAACATTAGTGTAATACCAGGATGCGCAGTAGCCAGCACTAAAAGATAGAACGGTAAGCGTCATAAGCGCCGCCCATTTGCTCGTAACGAATGATAAATAGGACACCGGCTTGACCAGTACCATCGCTGCCGTGCCGCTTGTGCGCTCCTGCGAAACAGCGCCCATGCAGGCCAAGGCAAGTACAAGCAGCCCCAGCATGCCGAACTGCCCCAATGTTTGCGCCATCACTTCCGGCGCCTGCGGAGTAGGCATTTCAATGACGGTACCGGCAGGCATATTTCCGGCGTTCGCAATAATATCCGGCAAAAAATAAGTCATGACCGGCTGTGAAGCCCCGATCAGCAAAAATACGATCGGTATCCATATCAGCTTATAAGATCGCACCAGCTCCAGCCATTCTTTACGGTACATAACGAACCAAACATTCATGATCCCACCACCTTCAAAAACAAATCCTCCAATGTCGTCTGCCCGATCTCCAGCTTTAACACCTGTATATCCTGCGCTGCAATTTGCCGGATCAGTTCCCTGCGGGTATGCTCGACATCTGACACGATAAGCCGCATTCCTCTTCCGGTTAGCTCCAGCTCCTTAACGTATTCGTACCGCTCATCTTTCCAGCCCTTGATCCAGGCAAGAGAGCGGTCGTCGCCAGCCGTCTCCACGACTAGCACCGGCTGCCGGTTAGCGAGGCGAATATCGGCAATATCTCCGCAGACCGCCACTTTGCCTGAACGCATAATGAGTACATCATCACATAGCGCTTCTGCATCATGCAAAACATGAGTAGAAAACAAAATGGTCGTCTCCTGCTTTAATGTCTGCAACAAGGTCATCACCTCACGGCGCCCGATTGGATCGAGCGCCGACACCGGTTCGTCCAGCACAAGCAGCTTCGGCCGATGGATCAGCGCTTGCGCAAGCCCCAGCCGCTGCTTCATGCCGCCGGAATAACCGCCAATACGGCGTTTGCCTGACGCAGCAATTCCGACACGCTCCAGCAGCTCCTCCGTCCGCTCCTTCACTTCCTTCGGCTTTAAGCCGCAAAGCCTGCCGCTATATTGCAAATATTCCCGGCCAGTCATCCAGCTATAGAAGGCAGGTATTTGCGGCAAATAGCCGATGAGCTGCCGTTGATCCGCCTGCGGCGTTAAGCCTTGAAACTGGATGCTGCCTGCCGTCGGGGCGAGCAATCCGGTAAGCATGCGAAGCGTGGTCGTCTTGCCCGCGCCGTTCGGTCCAAGCAAGGCCATACAGCGGCCTTCTCCGAGCGAAAAATCAATACCGTCCACAACCTTCGCTCCGTTAAAGCTTTTGGTCAATCCCTTTACCGTAATAAGTGTCATGATGATGTCGACCTCCTGCCAATAATAAAGAACAAAATGGAGCCGATCAAGCTGCCGCACACAATAATCAGCAGCCACATCCAGCGCGGTCCATTCGTCTCTTCCGCCCGGATACAGACTACAAGCGCAATAATCATCAGCACCACTTGCAGCAAAACGATTGGAGCGATGATGGATACAAGCTGCGTATTTGATAAATGGTCCATTCGTGCTTATCCCCTTTTCTTTTTTCTGGTGCGGTCAAGCATACTCCATAACAAATAAACAATTGTCGGCATCGGAATATGAATCAGCCCCCATATCCCCCAAAACCACGGAAAGCGGCCATGCTTGCGCGCATCAATAAACAGCCAGGTTGACTGGGCAACTGCTAAAATGACATAGACAACAATAAACAAAATAATCGCCCACAGCGGGTAGTCCTTTAATTTGTCCACTTCCTCCGCACCTCCCTGTGTACGCGCTCACCTACAAGAAACAGCAGGGCAGCAGCAAACACAGTTACCTGAACGATGACAAACAAACGGATATCCTCTTGAACAAGAATGAGCAAACCCGATAGCAACACTCCGCTAACGATCCAGAGCAGTACCAGATCGCGCCACAATTTTCTTCGCATATCGCTGCGGTGCTGCTGCGTCAGCTGTGTCAACGCTTGTATTGAAGGAACATCCGGCTTGATGGCCTCGTCCCATTGCTGCAGCGGCTGCCCAAGCAGCCTTTGAAACAGCTCTTCCTCTTCTTCCAGCCGCTCGTGCTGACGATGGCCCGCTTCGTGCCGGGGGGTGCCGGCTTTTTTCTCGCCATTGCGCTTCATATCCTCAGCTCCTTTCGCAATTGCTTGAGACCATTATGCAGTCTTGATTTCACTGTCCCGACCGGAATATTCATCCACTCTGCTATTTCTTCATAACCGTAACCATAGTAATGTTTGAGCAAAATCGGCACGCGCACCTCATACGGCAGGGAGGCCAGCACATCCAGCGCCTCAGGCCACTCCGCCTGCTGAAGGGATACATCAAAACGAATTGCCTGCAATGCTTGCTCATCATTTTGCCATTTCCGTTCACGGCTTTGTTTGCGCATTTCATCCATATAAAGACGAGTTCCAATAGCGATCAGCCAGGTTGAAAACTTGGAGCGCTGCTGATAGGTAGCAATCCGTTCAATTGCTTTCAGCATCGTCTCTTGGACAAGATCTTCAGCGCGCGTTTTATTCATTGTCACCTTTAGCATATACCGGTATAAAAGGGGATAATTTCGCTGCAGCAGCACAGCCAGCGCTTGCTCATTGCCGCGGATCGCTTGCCTGGCTATTTCTGCTTCATCGCTATCGTTTGGCTGATCAGCTGTAAAATCGGCCATCTTCTGCACGCTCCCCCCCTTCTTGCTCTCTAGTTGTTAATTATGTTCTCGGCAATATGACGCTTAGCCATACCGATTTGTTCATTGCAAATGAGAAAAACTTTCTATCGAAGTCGTTTGAGGACGGGTAAACTTATGCGGAACAAAAACAGACCCGTGCTTATGCTTCATGCAGAGGTCTGTTTTCTTATTTCGGTAAGAATGAAGACGGTAGGGAGTTAGTTAGAATGGTAGTTTGCAGGTTTGCAATCTATGTGTCGATGAGAGGTGGATGCATGGATTGCCTAAGTTTGCAAAAGAATGACTTGGCGCCGCGCAGCAGCATAGACGTTTAACTGGATTTTATGTAGGTAGATTTAACTAAATTAGCCGACTTTGGCAATCTAAATGTAAATCATGCAGCTAGTTCGCACGAAATCGAGCTCATCCCGCTCTATCCCCCATTTCTAACGGCAGTTTTTCCATTTAGATCGGCTATTCAGCAAAAGATAGCAAGAACTAACTGCAAAAATCCATTTAGTCGGGCAAGGACTCCGTGGAGGATGCGATGAGACGAATGCCGTATCGCGCAGCTATATCACGCTTGGGATAACTGCTTGCGGTAAACCTCCGGACTGCAGCCTACTGCAGCCTTGAACAACCGGCTGAAATGCGCCAAATGCAGAAAGCCTACCATCCTGCTTACATCGGACACCGATCGCTCCGGCTCAAGCCTGAACAAAATTTTGGCCTGATTGATCCGGCGGTTGTACAAATATTTGAAAACGGTCGTCCCCGTTACCTCTTTAAATAAATTCGATAAATACGGCTTGGTCAAATGCAGCGCTCCAGCAATCTGATCGAGCGTCAATTCTTCCGTGTAATGCTCCTCCAAATAAGAAACGACGTTTTGCACATGGCGCTCCTTAAGCGAGCTGTGCTCGGAAGCATTGACAGGCGCTGTACACCAGCCGCGAATCAGCTCAAGCAGATCAAAAAAACGGAAAGTAAACCGGTCGCATATCATAGACGCCGAAAACAAATGATCGCGTTGCTGCAGTTCATTCATTTCAGACAGCAGCTTCTCGAATTGCGCCTGCTCGGCCTCGCCTAAAGATAGCCGAATATTGCGCAATTCCTCGAACGGCTTAAGCAGCAGGGAAGCTGTCCCCTTTTGCAGCACTTGATAAAGAAATGCCGGATCAAAATGAATAATCGAGCGGATGTAAGGAACATGCGGCGAGGAATTGGGGCAATGCAGCGTCATGCCATGCATCAATATAAGATCGCCCGGACGCAAAGTCATAAGCTGATCGCCAATTAAATAGGTACACTCTCCCGCTTGAAAATAATAAATTTCATAGAAGGAATGCGAATGAAACTGGGCAATCGGCATTATCGAATCGGCCCGGTATCCAAGGTCGATCGGCTTTTCCCATTCTGCATGATGCGGCACAACATCAACCTCCGGCAAAAACGCCTTCCGCGGCGCATTAAGATCATGCACCGATTGTAACACGGAAGACGTCTGCCGGGACAGGTTTATTATTAGAACACCCGCTGTTTGCTCCGGGCGCTGCTTGCCCATTTTACCCATTAATGCGGACTGCTTTATTTTGCGCCATAATACATAGCTCTCCTGCCTTAAAAGCATGCTCCTGCGTCATCGCCAGCTCTGTCCGGTTCAAGCAATCCAGAATCAGCTCGCCGAAAAACGGATAGCCTACCTGACCGCCGACAGCATAATGCTGCTCCCCTTCATGGTTAACCAAATAAACATGGTCTCCCTTCGGATCGCGCGCCAAATCGATATATTTGCGCAGCTCGATAAAGCCGTCTGTCCCCAAAATAATGGTGCGTCCGTCTCCCCAGGTTCCCAGTCCGTCCGGTGTCAGCCAGTCAACGCGAAAATAATTGGTCGCGCCGTTGTCGCCGAGCAGCGTAGCATCCCCGAAATCCTCCAGCTCAGGGGTGTCCGGATTGTTATAATTAGCAACTTTGCTGTGCATAACCTGCGCGTCCTTACAGCCGGCAAAGAATAAAAACTGTTCAATCTGGTGGCTGCCGATATCGCATAAAATGCCGCCATACTGCGCTTTGCGGAAAAACCAGTCCGGGCGGGAAGGTTTGCTTAAACGGTGCGGCCCTGTGCCAATCACCTGCACGACCCGGCCAATCGTCCCCTCCTGAATAAGCTTCCCGGCGTATACTGCGCTCTCTACATGGAGCCGTTCACTATAATAAACCATATATTTGCGGCCTGTTTCCGCCGCTTTTGTCCGTGCGGCAGCTACCTGCTCCAAAGTAGTGAACGGCGTTTTATCTGTAAAATAATCTTTGCCATGTTCCATCACCCGCAAGCCGAGCGCACAGCGCTCCGATGGAATTGCCGCCGCCGCTACCAGCTTTACTTCCTCGTCCTCCAAAATAACTTCGGGAGTAGCCGCTGCCTGCACCTGCGGATAAGTTTTTACAAAATTGGCCACTTTAGCCCGATCGGGATCGTAGACCCACTTCAAAGTTCCGCCCGCTTCAATCAAACCATTGCATTGTCCGTAAATATGGCCGTGATCGAGCGCCATTGCCGCGAATACAAATTCACCTGGCGCACAGACCGGCTTTGGTTTATTGGCCGATACCGGCGCGTAATTCATACCGTCTGACCGGTTAAAATCATTTGCCATGCCTTACCGCTCCCTTTCCCATTAAAAAGTTCCCGTCAAATCTGCAGGGCTTGCCGTTAACGAAGACTCCTTTTTATTCACTGTCGATGCTGCGATCCGTTTGTTCAGCTCTGCTTCGTGGAGCTCTTCATCCAGCGGCAGATCCACCCAGCCATCCAGCCATGTGGACAGATGCATCGCATTCGAAATAGCCAGCCCGTGAATGCCCTCCTCCCCCGGAGCGACAAGCGGCGTATCCTGCAAAATCGCTTCGGCAAAGTTTTGCATAATGCCGATATGCTCCGTGCTTACACCTTGCACTGGCACTTCAACTTTCCAGCATTCCGGCGAGCCGAAAGGCACTGTATTCCGCGCATTAAATTCCGATTCCAGCTCGCGCAGCCGCCAGAAGGTCAGCTTGCCCTCTTCAATGACAACTTTGCCGCGGTCACCGACAACTTCAAAGCGATTCGTCCCCGGCGCTTCGCCGGTAGTGGTAATAAATACACCGGTAGCACCATTCGCATATTCCGCATAGGCTGTAACATTGTCTTCCACCTCGATGTTGCGGTGCTTGCCGAATTGGCAAAATGCGCGAATCCGGGAAGGCATCATGCCAATCGTCCATTGCCATAGATCGAGATTATGGGGACATTGGTTGATCAGCACGCCGCCGCCTTCTCCTGCCCATGTCGCCCGCCATGATCCCGAGTCATAATAAGCCTGCGGCCGATACCAGTTCGTAATGATCCAGTTTGTTCTTCTAATTTCCCCAAGCTCGCCGGAGACGACAAGATCGCGCAGCTTCTGGTACAACGGGTTCATCCGCTGATTGTACATAATGCCGAATTTTTGCCCGCTGGCCACCGCCGCTTCGTTCATCTCCCTTACCTGCTTCACATACACGCCTGCCGGCTTTTCAATTAGCACATGGATGCCTTTGGCAAAAGCCCTCATCGCCTCGGCCGGATGATCATAATGCGGAGTTGCGATAATGACCGCGTCTACTAACCCGGAATTTAGCAGCGACTCAGAATCTTCAAAGACAGCAACCCCGTTTAGCCGCTCGCGCGCCCAGTCGCGCTTCGCTGCAAATCCGTCACATACCGCCGTCAATTCCGCATGCTGTACCTTCCCTTCAAGCAACTTGACAGCGTGACTTGCCCCCATATTGCCTACACCAATCACTCCATAACGCACTTTGCTCATGATTACTCCTCCATCCAGGCGCGCATTTGCGCCGCATAATTCCGCAGCATCGTTTCTGTATCATAGGTATTGCTGAAGTCTTCGGCCCCTAACCAGCCGTCATAGCCCACTGCCCGCAAATCTGCCAGCACCTGCTTCCACGGCACAATCCCGCTTGCAACCGGGCGCCAGCTTCCAGCAAACTCGATAGGGTCGAGTGGATCAGGCTCAATTCCTCCGTGTACAGCCGCTTCTGTATTCACATGTCCTTCCTTGGCCGTCCAGACTGCATTTTTCACATGAACATGCGCCAAATAAGGTCCTAGCAGCTCCATGCCCATCCGATAATTTTCAAAGCCTTCATGTACCATGTTGCCCGGATCGAACAACACGCCAACGTGATCCGGATTGTAGGCATGGACAAGGCGGTAAGCTAACGAAGCGCTCGGCGCGATCGTAAAATGATGCGTCTCAATCAAGGCTTTGACGCCGTATTGATGAGCAAGCGGAGCTACTTGCTGCAAGTAAGCATCAGCCTCCGCCAGCAAATCATTCATATGACGGGTGCGATTATAGCCTGGAACGCCTACGCGCACCATCGTCGCGCCAAACTTATTGGCCAACGCAAAGGCTTGCTCCGTATGATCCATATCTCCGCAAGCAATATACGGCGTAAGCGCAATCGCTTTGCGGCCGTATTTTTCGGCAGCATTTTTGAAGACGGCAATCTCTTCTTCTGTAGCTGCTGGATTAATTGTGCTCAAATTGTTTCCCCAAAAAGATGGTTGTTCCGCGCGCTGCTCAGGCGCCGTTTCTTTACAACGCCATTCTATGCCTTCAATTCCCGCCGATTGAGCAATCTCGCATAGGCGATCAGGCGTTACATCAGGGGTAGCTACAGTAAATACCGATAATTTAACCATCGTTAATATTCACTCCCTCTTATTTTTGATTGACTGTCATTTTCATCCGAAAACGTTACCATCGTTATGATCACATAAACCGAACCGCCATCATGATCTATAAAACCATTGATATTCACTGAATTTTCTGCATGCACGATCATTGTAACACAGCTGAATTTCAATGAGTCCTTCGTTAAACAGAAACATAACTTCAATCAAATGTAGCCTGAAACTGATAGCTGACAATCAACTCTTGCCATTCAGTCGGCGAGAAGAAGATCATCATTGTGCCGCCAGCGGCATGCCAACTTGGATAAGCGGCTGCATGCTGAGAAGAAACGGCTGACGCCCTCCTTGCGCGAGGCAAGTTTCTTCCCCAGAAATTTTATAGAAATTATCGGGTGAAATTTACAAATTCTATAAAATCAAAAAAAAGCCGTCATCCTTACGGATTGGCGGCTTTCTGCACTCTCTATTTCTATCTCCGATGCTTGACGAAATATCATCAACGTATTTGTTCCCGTAACTGATCGATTTTATCCACTGGAAACCCTGTAGCAACCGCAATGTCCGAAACATCCAGCCCCATCTCGATCAATCGTTTGGCAACTTCTTCTTTGCCTTCAAGTTTGCCTTCAAGCCTGCCTTCACGCTTGCATTCGCGTATGATCTTATTGAGTGTTTTCTCCAATCCCATCTCGGAGACTCCTCCTTTCACATTATGAAAAAGATCTTGCATATGCGGCTCGTTTTCCGGCAATTGCCGCCTGAGCATGTTGGATATCCAGGTTAAAAATTTCTGCTGGCTGTCTTCCGGCAATTGTTTGATCGTGTCCATCAACTTTTCTACTCGTTCCATCAACTGCTCTCGATCCTTCGTCTGATCTAGTAGAAAGACGGCGCCGATCGTGTTGGACAATGCCAGCAGCTCTTCTTCTGTATACCGGACAACATCAATTAATAGATATTCAAAATTGATTAATTCCGTCCCAAACATTTTTTCATTGCTCAACAACTTTCTGAACTGGCGGCTGGCCGTCCACCGCCGCTTGCCATTATACAATACAATCGGCACAATCGGCGGAAGACGAAAGCTCTTTCTGTTCGTCCGCGCCTTCAAATCATCCTTCAGCAAGTATCGCCAAATTTCCGCTTGATACAGCAACAGCCGGTATGGCATTCGAAAATCCACTCTTGATTGCATTTCCAATAATAAATAAAACACAACTTCTTTGCCGTTTATTTTTACCCGATATACCAAGTCTGCTTCCTGACGCTTGAAATCTTGAAGCACAAACGTATGCGGTATTTCTTCCACACTTGTTTCATCTATGCGATCCACCCAACCTTTGTGAACAAAGGACCGGAGCAATTCTACAAAAAGTTTTTTGCTGGAAAGCAGAAAGCGATATGAAGTATCATGACGCTGGTGAATGGTCTCTTGCTTATGAGAGTCCACTGTACATGCTCCCTTCCCTGCTTATTTAATTATAACTGGAATAACAACTTGAAACAATGAAATGAGGTTTGTTTAAAGGTTGTTTGAAAACATATTATGTGGCAAACAAAAAGCTTTACAGCACCGGTCCCCCGGCAATTCTGTAAAGCTTCCATCGAATAAATGCTATGGAACAATTATTAATCCCTCCGGCGACTTCGTCAGCTGTCTCGCCCCCTGGTTCGTAATCAAATAGCTATTTTCGATGCCGACCACACCTTCGCCTGGAAAAGTAAATTTTGGTTCGACGGCAAGCACCATGCCAGGCTCCAATACATCATGGAATCCCCCGGCAAGCACCGGCCATTCATCGACTTCCAACCCGATTCCGTGACCTAAAAACTTCACCCGGTTTGCGCCATAACCCATAAAATGATCCGCCAATCCAGCTTGCTCTGCCTGCCCAAGCGCCGAGGCGTACAAGGCATCGCATGCCGTGCCGGGCCTCATTTGCCGCTCCGTCTCCCTAATAATCGATAAAGAATGCTCATATGCTGCCGCCAGCTTTGGAGTGAGCTCCCCGATGACGGCCGTCCGGGTCTGATCGATAACGTAGCCGTCGATACAGCAGCCGATATCAATTAATATCGGCTCATTGCGCCCGATTTCGCGGCGGCTTACACTTTGCGGCGCTGCAGGCCCAAGTCCGCGCCCACCCGCGGGGCCGTCAAATGCGCTCGGCTCGGCTGCCGCGGCACCCGCACCGACCATGCCTGTCATAATTTCCATATTGTAGCCTCGCGTTCGCATGATGCCGATATGTCCGCGCAGCCGGATCCCATACTCGATCTTCGCCATAAAAGCTAATTCACTCATACCTACGTGCAGCTCGGCCACAGCTTCCTCCAGCGATTCGGCCACGGCCGCTGCCGCTGCTTCAATACGTTCTATTTCATAAGCAGACTTGATCATTCTAAGCCGGCGCAATAGCGCAGATCCGTCTCCGAGCGTAACAGCGGTCTTCCCTCCGCCAGTAAGAATTTCCGCCAGCTTCATATAAGTAATTGCGGGCAAAACGTCCATTTCAGTGACCAGCTTAATTTCGGCTCCATTATTATTTCCTGCAGGAAACAACTTCGGATAGTCCTGCTCCAGCAGCTTTCCCAGCTCCCGCAGCGACTGCAGCGGCTGAACGCGAACTGCCGACTCTGCTTGCACCCTTTCGACGCTGCGCCTTACATAAAAGACCGCTTCACCTGCAGCAGGAATAAAGGCATAGCCCGCCTGCATGGAGCCAGTCAAATAGTACAAGCCGACATGCTGCGTTACCAAAAAACCAGCTATTCCCTGCGCGCTCATCGATTGCTGCAAGCAATTAATTCTAGCCAAAAACTGTTCCTCGCCTATCATCCAATCACCGCTTTCCACTGTTCTCCTTTTATTAGAACAAAGCGGAAGCTGCCCGTCAACTTGCTGTCAGCTCCGAGGCGCCTTTTATTTCCCACTCAATCGGCTCAATCATCGTGAACACACGCGGATAAGTCAGCTTGATGATCATGATCACGCCGGGCCTTTGCAAGGTGACCTCATAATTGTACGCAGCATTACGGTATGTATAGGGAAACGGCCGGTCATCATTAATCACTTCAAACACTGCAATTTTCACATCACTGTTCCAATAAGTGCCCGGCAGCGGCCGGCCGGCTGCATCCAGCTGCAAATTCCATTGCAAATAGCGGGCAGCCTCGGCTGCTGCCCCAATCTCATCTATCCGCACTCTTCCTTCGGCCAACGCTTCCTTCTCCAGCTGCTGTGCCGCAGCATGTGCCGCCCGATTGACAGCATGCTTGCCTTGGTACAAAGCAGCCATGGCCATCTCCTCGTCGATCTGCAAGGTGTGCAGCATCAGCCATACGGTCAACATCAATATAAATAGCAACAGCTTGTACATTGCACTCGCGCCTTCCTAAGGGACAAACTCACTCATTTTTATACCTTTTGCCCGCAGCCCCGTCCCTGCTTCTTCAGGCGGAGCAACACCGATAAGCCGGTCAATATTGAGCAGCCCCTCCAACGGATAGCCGATCGTCAAGGCAATTCCTACGCCGCGCGGAAGGGGACGGCTTGCATCAGTAGCATCTGCGCCATTGGTCGCCAGCACTGCATAAGTCAATTTGTCCGGCAGCAGTCCATAACTGGCCAATCTTGCCCTAGACCCGGCGATCATCGCCCCGTCGATGTAACCATGGTCGCCATTAGCGGCCACTTCCAGCATGTAGTCGACCTCCTGCTGCAAAACAGCTTGTCTGACGATCAATACATGTTTATAGATCGGAGAGAACATAAACCAGCACATCATCGATGACAGCAGCAAAAACATAAGCAAGCCCTTCATGGGCTCATCCCCCGGATCGAATCGCTCATCCGTTTGGCAGATCGCACCGTCGCTTGCTCTGTCCCTTGGGGTCCGCCGGTTACATTCATATAAATGACCAGGACGACGACCAGCAGCAGCATCGTCATTAAAATCGTTCTCATTGTACAATCACCGCCTGTTTACGGCGTTACACTCATTGTGCCGATTTTTGTATTTGCCAAATTTCCTTGTGTCTCAATTTGCGCTTTTGTCCCCGTAGAATCTTTTGAAATAATGCTATTAAACAGTAAAACGACGACGACGAGCATCATAACTGTCACCAAAATATTGCGCATCCTTTCACCCCCTTTCGCAGCGCACTCTTATTTCTAATGCAAGGATTCAAACAGCTTCTGTCCTTCCCGCACCCAAGGGTAAATAAAAATCTGAAAGGTGTACAAAATCGGAATTCCGGCAAGCACAAACAAAATATACGATGTCGACTCTTGCCTGCTTTCTTTCGCTAATTCCAGCTTTTCTTTGTAATCCTTGATGCGTTCACGGAGCAAATCGTAGTATTGCTCACTATCATGAAGCCGCAAAGCGTTGATTGTTTCAGCAAAGCTTAGCCCTTCTTCCGTCCCGATCTTCAGCTTGAAACGGCGCAGGGCCTCCTCGGCATCGTGATACCACTCCCCCAGCAGCATCTGCAAATCCGCTCTCATCGCCTTTGTAAACGGTAAGCAGCGAAGCAGCTTCGCGTGAATATGCAGAGAAGATCCGGCCAAATAAAGCAGCTGATTGCTCACAATGTAAATCTCCTTCGTCATCCTTTCCGCCCTCGCTTTGCGATAAGCATTCAAGATGATTTGATCCCATAACAGCGCAATGAGTAAGACCACCAGCAGCAGCAATACCGGTACAAGCGGAAAGCCGCTTGCAGCACAGGCTGCAGCATATGCTCCGCTTGCTGCGATCGGAATCAATAACATGGCCGCTCTGCGCAGTACAACATACCACGCTGCATCCCATGTCATTCCGCAGCCGGCCAGCAGCCGTTCGCGCTTTTGAAAAGCAGCCGATTCCCGGCGCACGAAGGCGAACCTCAGCCAGCGTTCGGGGCACTGCCGCCCTCGCCACCTTGCTGCGAGCAAATGGGCGAACCGCGGCCGGCGCTCCATCAAGGCACGCAGCAAAAAAAGAATAACAATAAAGCCGATAATGTACTGGCTGAACAGTGCTGCCCACATTAAGAGCTGTGCCACTGATGCGCTCATTAATCTGTTCTCCCTTCTACATTTTTTTGCGCGACAGCCATAATCCCATTAAAAACGAGCCAAAGATGAGCGCAAAAGCATTCAACAGCAAATCCCTTCCACCTGGATCAAGCACATAATAAAGATAGGCGTTGTCGGCATTATAGTAAAAATTGATGCCAATAAATAAAGCCAAAAACAGCACCGGCGAGAAATTAGCCAACCTAATTTCCAGCAGCTTGTTGCGCTCCTGCTGATTCGAACGCCTTGCTTTGCGCATATCCGTAATTAGTTCTTTCAAGCTTTCGCTAATCGGATGCCCCTCTGTCATACCAACCCGCACGATGTTAACAAAGTAATCTGCCCATACGTGGCCGAGCGTTGTGGCAAAAATACGCAAGCTCGCCTCATCGTCGCCCCGTACTGACAAGTTGCGGTATAGCTGTTCGAACGCAGACTGCATTGGGCCGAGCAGGCACTTCTCCTCAACCGCCCGCTGCAAAGCAACCCGCAGCTGCCTGCCCCCGTTCATCAGACAGCATTGGTAAAACAGCTCTACCGCCGGTAAAAAATCAATTCTCATCTGCAGCTGCCGATGAATAAGCACCATCCTTAACAATGTATAGGGGGCAGCGGCGGCGGCTCCGCCCACAAACATCATGCCCTTCACGCTGTTAAAGAAAAAAAGGCCAAAGGACATGCCTACAGTAAGCAGAATGGCTGTACAGGCAAACATTGACGACGGACTTATCGGTAGAGCGAGAGCTTCCAGCAGTTCGTCCACATGGCGGTACGGGCTTTCGTAATGCTGCTGCAGCCAACGGGCAAAGCGCAGCGGCAGCCTTCCTTCCCGGCGATAGCTGAGACGGCCGGCGCTCGACCGCTGCACAGACCAATGCCTCAGCACGGAACGGATGACGATAAAAAACGAAATAAACAGCGCCGCTGCAAGCAGACCAATAGCTGTTGTCAGCATATGTTCCCTTCTCCCCCTGCCGCTTGCAGTCTTTCTGCTGTGCGGGCAGAGTAGAGGCGAGGATAGCGCCAATCTCCCGCAGCCTCATCAAATTTCGCCCAATCTCTCACCGTTACTTGCCCTTCCGCCCACCCGAGCTCAGCGATTCGGACAATTCTGCGCCGGCCGGCGCAGTAACGCATCTCAATGCCGACCTGAGTGACGTACTCGGCGATCCGTTTCGTCAACCGCTCAGGATTCATTCCCCGGCCGTCCAGCATGCACATATCCGCAATCGCCTCCGGCACATCCTCAAGCGCATTGGCATGAACGGTTGTCATACTCCCGCTATGCCCCCGCGTACAAGCCCGCACATAAATATTCGCATCATCGTCTCTAATCTCGGCATGAACAATCCGTTCAGGCGATTGCCTCAGCGCCAGCTTAAACGCTTGCGCCGAACGATGCAAAGCATCGTCGTCGTCGATTTCGTATTCGATCGCGTTTTTGTGCGGGAAATCGCGATGCAGCATCAGTTCCCGCCGGCTTTCAATCGTAACGATCCGCTCCGTATCAGGCAGCTCTCCAATTAAGGCCTTCATCAGATGCGTCTTGCCTGAATTAGTCGGGCCAATGATGACGATATTGAATCTGGCGCGCAGAACAGCATGCAGCATTGCCAGCATGGCTTCACTCATCGTTTCGTACTCCAGGCTGCTCAGCGTGCGCAGCTCAAAGCGGTGGACCGTATAGAACCTTAGCGTCAATGTCGGATAGGCCGTAAATCCGAAGCCCGTCATCGTCACCCGCGTCCCGTCGCTCAACATAACCTCGGCCCACCGCTTGCGCGGATTGATGCGGTCATTATTATAGAGCACGAGATTTTGCTGGATGCGCACTACCTCTCGTTCCGCTTCGAAGCTGTAGGCTGACCGCTCATTGGTGCCATGGCGAACCTCGAAGATTTTGGTTCCGACGACTTGAATTTCTTCCAGCCCCTCGCGGTTCCGCAGTACAAGCTCCAGTACACTCATGCCGATCACTTCTGCAAACAACGCCTCGGCAAGCGAGCTGTATGGATGCTCGTAGCCTTCAATTGTGTGGATACGCTGACGCAGCAACCGGTCAGCAATTACAGCTAACAAATGCTCTCTGTCCTCTTTAAACCCTAGTACAGCACGGTTGAGCTGCTCATTATAATATCGCCGTTCCTCCTCCGTATCGCCTCGGGGCATGGCCAAAAAGCTGCGTATATCTTCCGCTAAACGCTCAAAATCTTGGGCGGCCGCAGCAGTAGCGGCCCCAGCCAGCTGATCTGTCCCGCTGCTGCCAGTCCGCTCATAATCGGCCAGCTTCAGCTGGGAGGAGAACTGAGCTGGGGAAAATTTTTGGTCTGCGTTCATTTACGAAATCCTCCCTCCGCGATGGGTAAGCAGCTTTTTGTACCACGGCTGAATATGCATGACCGGACGGCGCCGCAAATTGAATTGCTGAATCAACTGCCCGGCAGGGGCTTCCATCGCCTGCTTACCGTGCTCGTCATCCGCCAGCCAATCCTCCAACGCTCCGCTATCCAACTGCTTCATCAACGTATCAGTCAACTTTAACTCCCCCATATACGAGACCTCCAATTCTTTGCAAATATCCTTTACTTGATATCCCCCATACTTCCATGGAGGGTGAATAATAACGGCCTTATATGCCCGCTCTTCGATCCCGAACATCGGTGAAAGCTGCTTAATCCAGCGCTGACCGTCCTCCTGAAAATGTGTAAGTGCCGGCGTTGTCACTAAAATCCGGCTATCCGCCGACCGTAAGGAACAAATCGTAGCAGCGTTGTCCCAATAGGCGCCTACATCGGCAACGACGAGATCGAAGCTGTGGACAGCTATATCCAGCAAATGCTGAATATCCGCCGGCGAATAGTATTCCGCCTGATCGCGCATGACATTGCCATACAGCACCCGCAGCGTCTCATTCCCCTTCACCCGGTCCATGGAGCGAAGCAGCTTGTCCTCCGTTAAGGAGCCCGTCGTCAGCTCGGGGCGAAGCGAGTCAAGCGTTACCGCTCCTGCATGCTCTGCGTGCAAATAGCGATGAAGCTTGGCGCTTTTTAAATTGAGACATAGAAATCCAACCTTCGCAGAGCTCGCCTCAGCGATCCGGTAAGCAGCGGCAAAAGCCGCTACAGTAGTGCCGATATTGGGCGTCGTGCCCACAAAAGCGACCAATGAAGCCCTGTTCTTCACGGGGTTATCTCCGCCTCCTTCTTGGCCGGGCCAATATCGAGCGATTCCGGGGAATAGGCGATCACAAGCTTGCTTTCTCCCTCCTTGCACAGCGCATCCAATTGCAGCCACTGCTCTTCCGTCAAATTAAGATTAATAAAATCAATCATCCCGTTAGCATCCCGGCGCGAAGCGTACATCTGCTCGCGATCCCCGTTGGCCAGCGACAACAGATTCGGATTGCTCACATTGTCGATCTCCACATTGGCCGATGTTTTCACAGAAGCGACTGTAACCGCCTCGCCAAATAAACGCCGCGATTCCGCCTCCGGGCCCGACACATAAAGAACGACTCTGTCTCCTGCCCGAATGCCATTGGAAATGGATAGCACATACGGCTTCGGTATTTGGAAGGTCGACTGTCGGCGATCGGGCAGCAATCGGTAACGATCTACCTTCCAGTCAAGCAGCGGCTCTCCTGAGCCGAGCGGAACGACTGCTTCCATGCCGATAACAACCTCTGGGTTATCCAGCATCTCTGGTGCATAAGACGCTCTCGCTATTTGCTTCCGGCTGAGCATATCTGCCGTCAGCCGCTCCCCGGCCGCAACGAATCGCTTCGGCACAACGACGGAAATCGTTTCTTCAAACCGGATTTGCCGCAATTGCAAGACATACAGACCGTAAACAAGCAACGCTGACAAAGACGCTGCTGCGATACTGATATACAAATTGCGCTTCCTGTTCATACTGTCTCCTCCTGCTCTCTCTTGAAATGGGATAGAAAAACAAAAAAGAACGCAGCTCGGCACATGGCCAAAGCTTGCGTTCTTCGCATAGCTAATCTATTCCACAAATGTTCTGTTGCTCTTATAGTAACAGACAACCATCCTGCTGTCTACACCACAAATGGAAAATTATTGGCGATATTTCACAATCGTTCTGCCAGCAGCTCCCGCATTTACCTCGCCTGCATTCATCATGTACAATAATGAAAACGCTATCCCGGGAGGTTTCGCCATTTGAAACTGCACGTATATCAAAAAATTATCATCACATTCATCCTGCTATTACTACCATTATATTCCATAAACGTCTGGTTAAACACAATGGGACTATCTGTTATTAAGGAGGATTTATCGAATTCGATTAATGCAAACGTCCAATTTTATTCCAAACAGCTTGACGATCAGATTGCCTTTATCCGCAATTTACAGCAGCAGTTTCTGAACGACTCCGAATTGCAAAAGCTTAGTTTTTTAGGGCAACGAGTCAGCAGCTTTGACGAGATTCAATTGGTGAACCGGGTGAGAGACCGGCTTGCAACCATTACAAATTCAAGCAATTATGTACTGAATGCGGGAGTTTATTTAAAGTCTTTCGGCCGAACGATTTCAACGCAAAACGGGGTAGTCAAGCTGCCGAATAAAGAACACGAGACCATCGCCCCTTTCCTGGCACAGCCCCGTATACCGTTATTGAATTTTAGCGGCGACAGGCTTTTCTTTATTGAAACCGCCAACAACAATACAATAGTAGTGTACCTTGAGATTTCGACCGCCAAGCTGCAAGCGACGCTGGAGCAGCTTGTTCAGTACTACTCGGATTCCTACGCGCTGCTGGCCGACAGCGAATTTCTGCACATTCTCTCTTTGACGCCGGAGGACAGCATGGCTGAGCTGATCAAAGAAAATATAGCGCTGCAAAATCCGGACGCTTCTTTCGACAGCTACTTGCTCACAAAACAGGATGCCCTTACCGGCAAGCCGCAAGGCAGTTACCGCATCACCTACAGCCGCATAAGCAATCTTGGTCTGACAGTCTATACCAGTATTAACGAAAGCGAGCTGACAAAGCCTTTAAAGAAATTCAATGTCTGGTTTTTCATCTTATTGGCAGCATCGCTCATCGTCATTCTCATCTTTTCATTCTCAGTCAATTGGATGATTCACAAACCGCTTAAAAAGCTGATTCAGGCGTTCCGCGTGTTGGAAACGGATAAATTGAATGCCATGGTCCGCCCTAACAATGTCAACGAGTTCGGGTATTTGTACCGCAGCTTTGATCGAATGGTTGAGAAGCTGAAAGACTCGATTCAGGAAAATTATGAACAAAAAATTAGCCTGCAGCATGCTGAGCTGAAGCAGCTGCAATCGCAAATCAACCCTCATTTTTTGTATAACAGCTTTTTTAATATTTATATGATCTGCAAAAGCGGCGATACGGACAGTGCTGCTCTGCTCGCCCAAAAGCTGGGCAGCTACTATCAGTTTATCACGCGTTCCAGCAAGGATGAAGCTCCGCTCTCCCAGGAATACCAACATGCGCTCGATTATTGCGAAATCCAGGGCATCCGCTTCTCGAACCGGATTGAAGTGGAAGCCGAACAGCTGCCGGAGAAAAGCAAGCCGCTTATGGTGCCGCGAATCATTATCCAGCCGGTCGTGGAGAATGCGTTCGAGCATGCCTTTGAAAACGGAATGAAGCGCGGCCATGTTAAAGTAAGCGTTGCGTTCGGCGGAGAGAATGAGCAATTGCTGCGCATTACTGTCGAGGATGACGGCGACGCTTTGACCGACGAGGCACTGGAAACCTTGCAGCAGAAGCTGGCAAATGACGAGCATGTACAGGAGAAAACAGGGCTGATCAATGTTTGCCGCCGTATGCGGCTCAAATATGGGCAGGGCAGCGGCGTGTTCGTTTCTCGCGGAGCCATGGGCGGGCTAAAGGCGGAAATCATCATTCATTTTAAAGGATATGGAGGCTGATCTAGTTATGTACAGACTTTTAATTGTCGATGACGAGCCGGCCATTGTCGATGGCTTGGTACAGCAATTTCAAGAACTGCCGGAACTGGAGCTGGATGTGTGTAAAGCGTACTCGGCTCACGAGGCGCTCGCTATTGTCAAGGCGACAAAGATCGATCTGGTCGTTAGCGATATTCGGATGCCGGGCAAGAGCGGCTTGCAGCTCGCCGACGATATTTCATTTTACTGGCCGGCCTGCCGGATTGTGCTGCTGTCGGGATACAGCGAATTTGAATACGTCTATTCCGCGATCCAAAAAAATGTAGATCACTATATTTTGAAGACAGAAGGGACAGAGGCCATCGTTGCAGCTGTCAGGTCCTCGGCGGCCAAGCTCACTGAGGAGCAGCGCCGGCAGGCGGTGCTGGAACGCGCCGAGCAGCAAATTACGGCAGCAGAACCGCTGCTGAAAAAGCAGTTTTTTGAAGCCATTCTGCTCGGTGAGCATGCATCGGACATCCGCCGCAGCGGCACATTTGCCGATCTGCCGCTGCGGCTGGATGACAGCAGACCGCTTCTGCTTGTCGTCGGCAAAGCGGATCTGGACGGGCGCGGAGAGAGCTACACGGAAAAGCTGAAGCTGTTCTATTCCGTTCAGGAAGTATTTGAGCGCCATTTGCCTTCGATGTTTACAGCCGAGCACGTCGTACACGACCACTCGCTGCTTGTTTGGTTTATACAGCCGGCGTGCGACAAGGGTGAGAAATTTACAGGCGCAGACGGTGAAATGAATTGGCGGGACGTTACGACTTACTTGAAGGGCGTGCTGGAGCCTGTACAGAACGAGTGCAGCAGCACACTTGGCACGGCAATATCGTTCGCTTTAGATCGCGGCGAGATCGAATGGAACGAGCTCGGCGCACATTTCGAGCAATTAAAATTTTCCCTTAAACAGCATGCTGCATTCGGCCAGCCCATGGCGGTTATCGATCTCGGAATGCAAGACGGACTATGGAAGGCGGATGCAGCGCGTCCGGCGCAAGCCACCGGAACTTTTAACCAAAAGCTGGGGCTGCTCACCAAAAAGCTGGAATCAGGAGCTGAAGCCGATGCAGCTATGCTGACCGAAGAATTGCTGGCGGGTATCCGCAGCGACTTGGCGGCCAATTATTTACTGGGAATGGAGCGTTATTATACTTTGCTGCTGGCCTTCATCGGCCAGATGGAGGACCTTCATACAGCCAGCCTTCCGGTGATAGAACTGCCCGTTGAATGGCATACCGCTCAGCAGAAATTTTCCGGGCTAGCAGAAACGATATGCCGGGAGAAGAAGGCCCGCATCGAGAAAGGCGAGCATCTGCTTGTAGAACGCATCCATCAGTATATCGACGAGCATCTTGGCGGAGATTTGTCGCTGGCGCGGATTGCCGAGGCTGTCTATTTTAACCCGTCGTATCTTTCCCGCTTCTATAAGCAGCTGACAGGACGAAATATTTCTGAAGCGATCAATACGGCAAAATCCGCTGCGGCCCAGACGATGCTGGGCGACACTTCCCTGAAGGTAAACGAGATTGCCCTTAAGCTCGGCTTCGAATCGCCGTCCTATTTTACGGCCTTCTTCCGCAAAATGACCGGCAGCACGCCGCAGGAATTTCGCGAAAATTTATTTAGGTAAACAAAACAGAAGCAAGTAAAGATGTTTATATTGTTGGACAATAGCCGCAAGTTTTAAGATAAAAATGTAAAGCGCTTTATTTATAATTCAACTCAGTATACAAGATGGGGGCGAACAGTATGGCTAAGAAATGGGCGTATCTCTTGCTAAGTGCTACATTCATCCTGACGACAGCTGCATGCGGAAACAGCAATGAGAAAAAGCCGGAAGAACCGCCAAAACAAACCAATACAACAGACAAAGGAGAGCAAACCGGCAATAACGACAGCGGCAAAACAGACGAAAAAGCCGATCCGCTCGGCAAGTACAGTGAGACGGTGACAGTAAAGCAAGTGCTCGGTTTTGCACCGCCGGAAGATGCGAAAACGCCTTCAGGCATCACTCCGGATCAAAATGCGTATTTGAAGGACCTGAAAGAAAAGCTCAACATTGATGTGAAATATATGTGGACGGTTCCTTCCGACCAGTTCGAGCAAAAGTTTTCGCTCACGATTGCTTCCGGCGATTTGCCGGATGTGATGGATATCGATATGCGCAACTTTGAAAAATTCAAAGCTCAGGGCGTGCTGGCAGATCTTACGGAAGCGTATGAGAAATATGCCTCCCCTACCTTGCGCAAATTTATGGAATCTGACGGCGGGCAAGCGATGAAAACACTGTCTCAGGACGGCAAGCTTTACGGCATCCCTGGTTTTGAGGAACCGTTCCTGTCGACACAAATTATGTGGATTCGCTCAGACTGGCTGAAAAAAGTAAATATGGAAGCGCCGAAAACAATTGATGAATTGGAAAAGGTTACGGAAGCGTTTGTCAAAAACAAGCTCGGAGGCAGCGACACGTACGGCATCGGCATTTCCAAAGCCGTCATATCCTGGGGCTTTGATGCGCGCGGTTTCTTCAACGGCTTCAATTCCTATCCGGGCGGCTGGATCAAGGATAGCGAGGGCAAGCTTGCAGCCGGCGAAATCCAGCCGGAGACAAAAGCGGCTCTGGAGCGGATGCAAAGCTGGTATAGCAAAGGCATTCTCGATAAGGAGTTCGCTTTGAAGGACGACAACAAAGTTGTGGAAGATATCGTTGCCGGCAAGGTGGGAGTCGTCTACGGCGAATGGTGGTACCCGAACTGGCCGCTCAATATGAATCGCGACAAAGATCCTGAGGCGGACTGGATTGCCGTCCAGCTTCCAGGCATCGATGGCAAGCCGGGCAAATCGCTCGTGCCGAAAGTACGGATGGGTCACATCGTAACCGTAAACAGCAAATTCAGCAATCCGGAAGCCGCGATCAAAATGATCAATTTCTATATCGACATGAACTCAAAAGCTTACTATGACACAAATAAAGCGGAAAACGGCTATGTATACAACTGGTTCGTGCCGCGAATCTACAATCCGGTTGAAATGGAAACGATCTATACCGAGGTCGGAAAAGCGCTCGACAATAAAGCTGATACGGTCAGCGAAGATGTCCCTTATTATATCAACATCCAGAAACCGCTCGACGCAGCCAAAAAGTTTTTGGATGGCGACAAAAGCGGCTGGGGACTGTATATGAGCCGCGTAGCTCCCGATGGCGGCTGGGGCTTGACGCGCAAAATCCGCGACAACCAAGATTTTGTCTGGAATGAGTTTTATGGCAACGCAACGGAAACGATGGTCGAGAAGGGGGCCCAGCTTGATAAGCTGCTCAGCGAAACCTTCACGAAAATTGTGATGGGCGCGCCGATCAGCGAGTTCGATAAATACGTGGAAAGTTGGAAAGCCCTTGGCGGCGACGATATTACCGAAGAAGTAAACGAATGGTACGCTAGCGTAGAGAAATAACGATATCGAGCAGAAACGGAGGAGAGGCGCGCTTTAAGCTCCTCTCCCCCTCTTCTTCATAGGGAGGTTTCGCGCATGAGAAGCAGCAATACGATAAAAAAACGGAGCTTCCGCTGGGAGCTGCCTTTCCACTTGATGCTTATACCAGGGGTACTTGTAACGCTGATCTATGCTTATGGACCGATGTTTGGCATCGTGATGGCTTTTCAAAAATTCGATCCGGTTCTAAGCTTCTGGAAATCGAAATTCGTCGGATGGAAAAACTTCCGTTATATATTTCACCTTCCTGAATTCAATCAAGTCATGTGGAATACAGTCGTCATTTCAGTGCTGAAAATCGGTTTCGGGCTGCTTGTGCCGCTCGTATTGGCCATTCTCTTGAATGAACTGACGAAGAACTGGTTTAAGCGCATTGTGCAAACAAGCATTTTTTTGCCTTTCTTCCTGTCTTGGACCGTACTCGGCGGCGTGCTGCTGGAGCTTTTTATGCTCAAAGGCCCCGTTAACGGGCTATTGTCGGCATTCGGCATCGAACCAATCATGTTCATGGGCGACGGCAGCTGGTTCCGGGCGATTATTGTCGGCTCCGATGTCTGGAAAGGGATGGGTTACAACATGATTATCTTTCTGGCGGCCATCGTCGGCATCAATGCGAATTTGTATGAAGCGGCAGAGGTTGATGGCGCAGGCAAATGGAAGCAGCTGATCCATATTACATTGCCCGGCATGATGCCGATCATTATTTTGCTGACAACATTAAGTCTCGGCAATATTTTAAATGCAGGCTTTGATCAGATCCTTATTTTATATAATCCCATTGTATATGAGCAGGGCGATGTCATCGACACCTTCGTCTACCGTCTTGGCATCTTCAGCCAGCAGTATGCGCCGGCAGCCGCTATCGGGCTGTTCAAATCCGCCATTTCACTGGGACTGGTCGGCATCTCTTACTTTCTGGCGTACAGGTTCAGCAATTACCGCATCTTTTAACGGCAAGGAGGAGCGCACGTGGTTTACAAAGCATCATTTAGCAGGAAGCTGTTTATCTTCGTAAACGTGATCGTCCTGGTTTCGGTTACGCTTCTCGGCATATTGCCGTTTATTCATCTGCTGGCTGTCAGCTTGAGCTCGAATGTGGCGGCTATGGCGGCAGAAGTCAAGCTGTGGCCGGTCGGCTTCACGCTCGAAGCCTATCATTATTTATCGCAGAAGGTGGAATTTCTCCGCTCGATCAAAGTGTCATTGGAACGGGTTGTGCTGGGCACCGCGCTCAATATGGTGCTAGTCGTGATAACAGCCTACCCCCTTTCCAAAAGCAATGAACATTTCCGTTTCCGCACCACTTATGTCTGGTTTTTCGCGATTACGATGTTTTTTGGCGGCGGGCTGATTCCAAGCTATATTGTCATTAAGGAAACCGGGCTGTTAAACTCGATTTGGGCACTCGTTCTGCCCGGAGCGCTCAATGTATGGTATACCGTAATGATGCTCAATTTTTTCCGCAACATTCCTAAGGAGATGGAAGAAGCGGCCACGATCGACGGAGCCAGCCAATGGTCGATTTTGTGGAAAGTCTATTTGCCGGTTTCTCTGCCTTCGATTGCTACCATTGTTCTCTTTACGGTCGTTGGTCACTGGAACTCGTGGTTTGACGGTATTTTATATATGAATTCACCGGAAAAATATCCGCTGCAAAGCTATTTATCGACACTTGTTACTTCCATCAACAAGAAAGCGATTTCACTCGATGACTTGAAGGCGCTGGAAAATGTCAGTGAAAAAACGCTGCGCACTGCCCAAATCTTCCTCGGCGCGCTGCCGATTATGCTCGTGTATCCTTTCCTGCAGCGATATTTTATGAAAGGAATTACGGTGGGCAGCGTCAAAGAATAAAAGCAGGAACGTAACGTCCAAGAAACCAAGGAGCTGACGAAATGCAAAAAGTAAAAGTGGCACTCATCGGGGCCGGGCTGCGCGGGCAAAACTATACCAACTTTGCACTGGAGCATCCGGAGGAAATGCAGCTTGTAGCCGTGGCCGATCCGAACAGGGACCGTGTGGAAATGCTAAAACAACGGCATGGCATCGATGAAACGATGTGTTTTACGGATTGGCGCGATTTGCTTGCCCGGCCGAAGCTGGCCGATGCCGTGCTGATCTGCACACAGGACAAGATGCACTTTGAGCCGACGATGGCTGCGCTGGATGCGGGCTACCACGTACTGTTGGAAAAGCCGATGTCGCCCGATCCGCAGGAATGCGTCGTCATGGGCGCAAAAGCTGAGCGCGCCGGGCTCATTTTCTCCATCTGCCATGTGCTGCGCTATACTAACTTTTTCGGCACGATCAAGCGGCTGCTCGAGGAAGGCGCTATCGGTCGGCTAATGTCGATCCAGCACAATGAAAACGTCGGCTACTGGCATCAGGCGCACAGCTTTGTACGCGGCAATTGGAGCAACACAGCAGCGTCAAGCCCGATGATACTTGGAAAATCCTGTCACGACATGGACATACTGCTTTGGCTGGCCGGCGCCGATTGCGCCCGCATCTCCTCCTTCGGGACGTTATCGCATTTCACGGCCGATAACGCTCCGGCAGGAGCGCCAAAACGCTGTACAGACGGCTGCCCTGCCGCCGACACCTGTCTCTATTATGCACCGGATGTCTATTTAACCGAGCAGGCCGGCTGGATGGCACTGGCGATCAGCGACGATCCGAGCCGGGAGGCGCGCCTGAAGGCGCTGGAGGAAGGCCCGTACGGCCGCTGCGTCTACCACTGCAGCAACGATGTCGTCGATCATCAGGTAGTCAATATGCTGTTTGACAATGAGGTGACTGCCGCATTTACTATGAGCGCCTTTACCCAGGAATGCAGCCGCACAATCAAGCTGATGGGCACACGCGGCGAAATTCGCGGTGCGATGGAAAAGAACGAAATCGAACTTATTCGTTTCGGCGGCAGCGAGCCCGAACGAATTGCCCTGGAAGCTGCCGGCGGTCATGTCGGCCATGGCGGAGGGGATTACGGGCTGATGCGCGACTTTCTGAAGCTGGTGCAGGATGGCGGGCAGCAGGAGAGCCTGACCTCTGCCGCCAAGTCCGTGCAAAGCCATCTGATGGCATTTGCAGCCGAGGAGTCCAGAATGGCGGGCCGCGTAGTCGATATGCGCGAATTCGCCGCTTCGTTTAGCGGTTCATGAACTCATGAACAAAAAGCACACTAGCCCGGCGCTAAGGCCATGCTAGTGTGCTTTTCCCTACTCTATACACTTACTCAGTTTGCGGAACTGCTGCCTTGTTTTTTTCTTTCTCCCCTTTGCCCGGCACCAGCAATCGGGCATTGCCCATAAACAAGATTGCCACAAAGGCCAGCGAAGCTGGCAAAAGTGCCCACATAAACATCGTGGAGATTGACGATGAGAGCGAATCGACGATTTTATCCATAATTTCCGGCGGAATCTTCGCTCTCTTTTCCGGTGTCAGCATTTCCTTAACATCGCCAAAAGAACCGCCCGGCGCCCCGGCCGCCATTCCCGCACCGCCAAAGGCGTCTGCCATCTTGCCGCTCAGCAGGTTGCGCTGAACAATGCCAAACACAGTCAAACCGACTGTCATGCCAAGCGAGCGGACGAAGGCGAGCGTCGAGTTGGCCGAACCGCGCTGCCGCATATCAAAGTGGTGAATGCCCGCCATCCCGAGCACCGAGAACGAGAAGCCCACGCCGAAGCCGGCAACGGCCATATAGACGGACAATAGCCAGCGCGGCGTATCGGGGGTAATCGTCGCAAGCAGGAAGGTTCCCAGAATAAAAACAATTCCGGAGAAAATCATAATGTTGCGATAAGACGTACGCGCCGATAAAATACCGCCCATCTGCGCAGCAACTACCGATGCCAGCGTCATTGGCAGCAGAATAAGACCGGAGTTGGTTGCCGAACCACCCGTAACGCCCTGCACATACATCGGAATATACATCGCGAATGTAATAAAGGCTGCGCCATATAGCAAACCTGTCATTGTACTGGCCGCAAATAATCGTTTGCGGAACATCGAGTAGGAAATGATCGGCTCAGCCGCCCTTGTCTCGATGAATAAGAAGAAGATAAGCAGCACAGCCGCTGCAATGAACAAACCAAGTATGACGGCAGAATCCCAGGCGTATTCTTGACCGCCAAGCTCAAGCGCGAACATCAGGCAGATGACCGCGCCGACAAGCGTAGTCGCTCCCCACCAGTCAATGCGCTGTTTGGAATGCTCCATCGACTCTTTGTAGTTAAAGTATACAAGCGCCAGAGCGATCAAACCGATCGGCAGATTAATGTAGAAAATCCAGCGCCATTCAATATGATCGGTAATATAAGCGCCGACCAGCGGGCCGAACAGGCTCGAGGTGCCAAAGACCGCACCGAACAATCCGCCCATTTTGCCGCGTTTTTCCGGGGGAAACACGTCGAACACGATCGTAAAGGCAATCGGTACAAGCGCTCCGCCGCCGATGCCCTGAATGGCGCGATAAATACTCAGCTCAACGATGCTTGTTGCTGTGCCGCATAGTACAGAACCGAGCAAAAACATGAAAATGCCAAATACGAAAAATCGCTTCCGCCCATACATATCCGACAATTTGCCGAAAATCGGCATGGCCGCCATTTCCGTCACCAGGTAGGCCGAGGTCACCCATACATATTTGTCGATGCCGCCTAGCTCGCCGACGATCGTCCCCATTGCAGTAGCAACAATCGTATTATCGATCGAGGCTACAAAAATGCCTAATAGCAGACCAGCAACAACGAACCCGAGCCTGCTTTGTTGTTGAACCATCATCCTCGTTGACTCCTTCTTTACCGGATTGAGACTAAATGCTATAGTGATGGCGCACAATTGCGCTCTTGTTTTGTTTGAATGTTTTGCGATATTCGACCATCCCGATTTGACAGCCGGGTCCAATAACGACATGGTCGCCTCTGACCAGCTTGGCATGGGTGTACTCGATATAGATATCATCGCCTTCGATGATTTCCGCTGTCAGCTCCTGCTTTCCTTGGGCGGTAAACCACTGGGTCAATCCCTTCCACCTGCTAAGCCGGACTTGAATCTGTCTGCCGCCAATTTCCTTTACCCAGCTTGGGCCGTATAAACGTATCGCCAGCTGCTCCACATTGAGCATGCCGCCGATGCTGCATGCCCCATGCACCCTCAATTGCTCCGCCTCGCAGCTTCCGGCAGCCTCCAGCATACCACGAACCAGCAGCTGTTCGCCACGCAAATTGCCGCGAATTTTCAGCTCTCCCATCACCTTCATCCGCCGGGCAGCCAAATTTCCCTGCAGCGCCACTTCTCCCTGCTGCCGAAATTCCAGCGTCGTTAATGAGCCGTTAATTTTGCTATTGCCGGTGCATTTGAAGCTATTCGCCTCCAGACTTCCATCCAGCTGCGCTTCTCCGATTATGGATATGTTGTTATAGCTGCCGCCTGTTCCTTGGCCTGTTCCGATTATTTTCAAATTGCCGGCTGTTGTCGATGTCATACCGCCGCCTCCTTCGATGGCTAGTATTGGATTTTCTCCGCTACTTTAGCATTAGGATGAATAATAAGCTCGGTTCGATACTCTACGCGGCCGATGCTGCAATCCGCTCCGATCATAATCCGATTGCCGCGCACGACTTTGGCGCTCGTAGCCTCAAGCTGCACTTCATCCCCTTCTATAACGGCCGCCGTCAAATGAGGATTAAAGGATGGTATGAGCCATTTCAGCCACTTGCTCCATGTCTGCTTGTCGCTCTTGCTGACCCGTATCCGCTCAGCGCCTATTTCGACCGCTTCGCCTGGCCCGTGCAAAATGATATCTATCTCGCCGGCATTCAGCATGCCGGTAATTTCAAAACTGCCCCGCGCGGTAAAAAACTCCGCTTCGCAGTCGCCCTGCAGCTTCATAATTCCTGACAGCTTGACCTGATCGCACTCCAGCTTGCCGCTAACTTTAATATGACCTTCAATCGCAGCCACTGCAGCAACCAGATTACCCTGCACAGACATTTTCCCGTTGAGATCGAGATGCTCTGCCGCAATCTCTCCGCGAATCGTAGCGACGCCATTTATAACCGCTTGCTCGCACTGCAGTCCGCCGTCAACTTTGCCTACCCCATCAATGGTGACATGCCTAAAGCTTCCGCCTGATGCGCCCCCAACGCCAATAATTTTCAAATCAGGGCGAGTATCTCCCGTCATCCAGCATTCCCCCTCCTCACGAATGGAGCTATGCCTCGTCGTCTAAGCCGGCCATTTTCAACCGCCAACTTGGAAGCATAACCTAAGACAGCTTCAATTTCAACTTTTCCATGCTCTCCATTAGCGAAATCCGTGCAACAATTTTTGCCTGCTCATCACTATAAAACTCGCTGGCTGACGCGATCAGCATGAAAAATGCAACTCCGAGCTTGCGAACAAAAACAAGATCACTGCTTCTGCCTTCAAACTTCTCAAAATGACTGCGCAGCGTCCGTATTAACTGCTCGCCCTCATCCAGGCTCATCTCCCCGGTTTGCAGCAGCCGGTCCGCAACATACATGTAAAGCATTGCTTCGAAAGAATAGTCCGCCGAAGCCGGCTGCGCTGCTGCGACAGCGCCCAGACGCTCCATCGCAACCGCTGTAACAATGTTACGGCGAACAATTTCCTCCCGCGGCAAATGCAAATCGTACAGCACTGGCGATAGCTTGCCTGCCAGCTCATCCAGAGAAAGCTCATCCTTCATCGCAATAATTTTACTGACCCTGGACAAAATCTCGCCTTTAGGGAAATAGGTTTCCTGGCCTGTAAATGTTGATTTGCGGATAAACCACTCCTCCGGAATGAGCTTCTTCCGTTTCCAACGATATAGCTGGCCGTAAGATATACCGGTCGCTTCCAGCAGCTCTTTCTTGGAAATTAGTTCAGTATCCATGCCAATCTCCTCCACTAACCCAAACGTAACATAACATTGTTACGCTATAAATAAAAAAATTTTTCCCGCCAGCTATTCATCAGTATACGCAGCTATTTCCTAAATCAACAGCGTCGGCGGATGTAAAATAAACTCGGTCTGCAGACGGAGCTTGACCAACTTTTTCGTCCATAAGATGATTACCGTGCTATACTACTGACTGGGAGGGATTTTTATCATGACAGAGCAAGCAAATCATGCTGTCTCGCGGCGGATTGCCGAGCTGGAACAATTTATGCCGCCCCTGACAGCTAAAGATGATTTTTCGGCATTTTGGAAGACTGCGCTGCAGCAAGCCGCTAGCCGCCCTTTGCAGGCCATGCGCAAGCCGCAGCCAAGCCCGATGCCTTACGTTGATGTATTCAAGGTCGAATATAACGGCTATGACGATACCCCGATCGCCGGCTGGTTTATCGTTCCCCGTTTCGCCAAGCAGGAGAAGCTTCCTTGTCTCGTTCATTTTCACGGTTATACAGGAAGCAAAGGCTATCCCGAGCAATATGCGCAGTTCGCCTTAATGGGCATGGCCGTATTTGCAGTCGATATCCGGGGGCAAGGCGGCGAGACCGGAAATCTGCTGCCGCAGCAATTCGGAATGACCGCCGGCTGGATGACGCAAGGTATCTTGGACAAAGACAACTGCTATTATAAAGCGATTACAATCGATGCAATGAAGGCGCTGGACTGGGCCGCCGCGCAAGCCGAAGTAGATCCGGAGCGCATTGTCGCCTACGGCGGCAGCCAGGGCGGAGGCCTTGTATTAGTTACAGCCGCTTTATCGGATAAACCGGCCATCGCGATCGCAGACATCCCTAATATGTGTCATATGGATTACGGCATCCTCAATTCAACCGGGTCAGTGACAGAAGCCGCCCGCTTCCTGGAACGCTTCCCTGATCAGCTGGAAGCCGTACTGGATACGCTCAGTTATTTTGATGTGATGAACTTGGCTGACCGCATTCAAATCCCGCTGCTTGTGTCCTGCTGTTTGAAGGATACGATCTCAATGCCGGAAATGATCTTTGCCGCGTATAATCGGATTACCTCTCCCAAGGAGATACAGGTTTATCCGTTCACAGGCCATGCGGTTGTCGGCTATCAGAATCGGCGGGCGCTCGAGTTTATTACCCGGCATTTTTTCCCTGAACGCCAACAAGAAAACGGCTAACGCCGCCCTTGCAAGCGGTCGTACATATATTTAAATAGCCGTAGGTAGAAGCGCTGGCCTCGTAAAGAGGTCAGTATCCCTACCTACGGCTATTTTACAAGCATGCAGCCATTAAAAGTCGATCAAACCGACACTGATTTGCAGCGCTTCATCTACTTTACGCATCATCTCATCATCGAGATGTGTAATTTTATCTGTCAGTCGCTGTTTGTCAATCGTACGAATTTGCTCCAGCAGCAGCACAGAATCCCGGTCGAAACCGTGCGATACGGCATCAATCTCTACATGCGTCGGCAGCTTTGCCTTTTGAATCTGAGCTGTTATCGCTGCCACGATAACTGTGGGACTGAAACGGTTGCCAATATCGTTTTGAATGACGAGAACCGGGCGCACTCCGCCCTGCTCTGAGCCGACAACCGGAGACAGGTCTGCAAAAAACACATCACCGCGTTTTACGATCACGCTCTACACCCCGCTTACAAGTCGGCCAAGCGTATCGCCTGCGTCTTCCTCCGCCTGAAATGCTTCTGACGCCATTCCAAGGTTAATCTTGGCCATTTCCAAATACCCGCGCTGCATCGATTCGCGGATCTGACGCTTTTTCCGCTCCACCAAGTACAATTTCATTGCTTGACGAATAAATTCACTTCGGTTTGAATTTTCCTTTGCGACTATGCCGTCGACCTCCTCCAGCAAATGATCCGGCAAACTAATCATAATCCTCTTGGTGTTCTGTAAATTGGCCACCAACATTGCACCTCCAACGCACTTGCAAGCCGCCTGCCTAACCGGCAGCCGGGTCTTGCTCTGTTAAATAATTGAAAGCCTGCTCCTGATCGCAACAGGTCTGAATCCAAACGTTAGTACTACTAGTATCTCATGGTTCACTTTGAAATATACACCATCAATAGATATGCAGCATGCAGGTGAACTATGCTGCAACTGATGATAGATTATCCATTTATACTCGCTTAAACACATAATTCGCGCTAACCTATAATTCGCGCTTAAACACAAGATATCCTTTTAAAAAAATGAATTATCTTGTGGTAAAATTCCCCTGCAGACAGTCGCCCCTTATAAAAGGGTGTTCATAATGCCAGCTACTGCTCCATCCTTTATATAGATACGCGGCATGCGCGCCCCCATCATGCAAGTAATCTCATAATTGATCGTCCCCAGCTTGGTCGCCAATTCGTCCGCACTGATGACCGCTCCTTCCTGAGCGCCGATCAGCACGACCTCTTCGCCTGCAGTAACGGGATCGCCGCCCTGCTCTGCAACGTGATCCAGCGCGATCATGCATTGATCCATGCAGATCGTCCCCAGTACAGGAACACGCCGGCCGCGTATGAGCGCTTCCACCTTGCCGCTCAGCATTCTGCTGTAGCCGTCAGCGTAGCCGATCGGCAGCGTGCCAATCCATTCCTGCGACGTCGTGACATATTTGGTTCCGTAGCTGACACCCCAGTCAGGCGGAGCCTGCTTGACCATTACTACCTCTGTCTTCAAGGAAAGCACCGGCTTCAGACTAATTCGCTCCCGATTCACTTCTGTAGACGGATAAAGCCCATACATGCTGATGCCAAGCCTAACCATCCCGCCGGCCCATTCGGGTGTATCTATGCCGGCCGCGCTATTGCCCGCATGCGCCAAGGGAACGGGATAGCCTAATTGCCTAAGTTCATCAACGAATGCCGCAAATCGCTTATATTGTTCAGAGGTATACTGCTTATCTGCCTCATCCGCTTTCGCATAATGAGTGAATATGCCTTCAACATGCAAATTGGCCGTGTCATGCGCTTTGGCGACAAAGCTCGCCGCTTCATGACCTGGCATTAGTCCCAGCCGCCCCATGCCCGAGTCGATCTTCACATGCACGCGCAGCCGCCGCCCGTCCAGCGGGGGCAATGCCGCTGCCGCCTCGATAATATCCTCCCGGAATAAAGCGATCGTAATATCCAGCTCACGTGCGATCGAAAGACCTTCAGGAGGCACGTAGCCAAGCACAAGTATTGGCGTGACAATGCCTGCGCGGCGAAGCTGAATCGCTTCGTCCAGAAAGGCGACACCCATATAATCAACACCGCAGCGCTCTGCCTCCCGGGCAACAGCTACTGCGCCATGACCGTAAGCATCGGCTTTGACCGTGGCCATAAGTTGCACTTCAGCCGGGAGAGCTGACCGAAAAGCTTCAATATTGCTTCGTAACGCATCAAGTGAAACTTCCACTCTCGTAGGACGATAATATGCCGTCAATGTAACATCTTCTCCTCTGTCCCTCGTATCTGCATCCGCATATAAACCCGGGGCACGGGAGGAATTCCCCGCACCCCGGGTCAAAAGACGATACGAGTACGGAGTCGCTATTGCTCCGTCTCATCAATAAACCTATAGCCCTTATGTTATACGCTACGGCTTTCGGCTGTCAATGAATTAGAGGACTGTTGCTGCAATTTCCTTGCTGGTAATGATTTCAGCTGCTTATTTCCCCATTTCCTCCTGCACCGATTGCGCGACCAAAATCATTTCCGTCTCCGGCATTGTACTGCTGGACAAGCGGTATTCAATGCCATCATAGGTCCAGGTCAAAGTTTTCAGCTGGCCTTCCTCGTCGCCTGTCATTTGACCAACCGTATAGCCCAAGCTGACTGCCACCCCTGGAACCAGAGAAGCGGCCACATCTGCCGGCTGAGTCTGCAGGATCGAGAAGTCGTACTCTCCCGTATAACGAAGTACAATTCCCGGCTGGCCGCCGAAGGTTACAGTTTGCGAATCCAGATAGGACACTCCTTCCGGAACATAAGAAGGCTCTCTCGGTATAAATTTGGCCGGCGCCGATGTCTCGCTTCCTTCTTCCGTTCCTTCCTCAGTAGGCACGCCCACATTATGCGGCGTATCATCGCCTTCTATAACGGACACATCACCCTCGCTGTCAGGCGTCGCCACTGTCGGCTTATCCGCCGCGCCGCCCATGTTGCGCTGTGTATCAAACTCGCTCTTATCAAACTTCTTGTCAAATTCAAACTCGTCGAATTTCACCTGAACCATGACCGTCGAATTCGAATCGCTGACTTCAACATTCATTGGACGGTAGGTCGTTTTGTCGAGCCATATTTTTTGCCGGGCCAGTGAGGCGTTATGATAGTTGGCCATGACATCGAACACATAAGCGTTACCATCGATCACAAATTGGCGCGTGCTGTCATTGAGAATGCTCTGCACCAAAGTCTGATACAGATAGACCTGGCCTTGATTAGCCGGCCACTCGCTCTGAAAACGGAACACTTTATTCAACCGCGGAGTCAGAACGAACACACCTTCGTCATTCCGCAGTACAATTTGCGTAATATCCTTCTGGGCATTAGTCAGTTTAATCCGGTAATATTCCGGCTTTTGATAAGTAACTTCAACTTGATATTCGAGAGGCTGCTGTCCAGTATGAAGAATCATTTTACCTTTCCCATGATAGCTTTCCATATTGCTCACAACTTTGTCCAATTCCTTAACTACCGATTCCGCGTCCTTCGTGCCGCAAGCGGCGAGCACCGCTCCGGCGCATATCAGAACGGCGATAAGTAGACTGATTCGACGACGCATGAAATCCACCCCTCATTTCCACGTTTTAAATGATAGCCGTGTACACTCGACTGCTAACATGTTTATGAGGGGTCTTGGACATTTATGCGGACTAGTTCCGGTATGTCCAAATTTTGTTGTGCAATATTTCCTGCTAAAACTTCATATAGATAAATTCAGTGGAATCGCCGGAGAACATAATAATCCCCAAGATGATGACGATCACCGTAACTGTATAGACAAGATCGACTGCCAATGTCAGCATATGCGGGATATATTTGCGCAGCATGCTTCATCCTCCTTATGGCAGCAGCTGCTGCCTTATTTTCCGGGCTAATATTTGTCCGAATTGTTTGCTTCCTTCATCTAATAAGTGCGAAGGATCGTGATAATATTGATGGCTAATGGTTAAGCCATCCTGATTAAAATCTACAAGTGCGTAATTGTACGATTCGATTAATTGGCGATAGGCGGCCATTACGGTGCTGTACTCCTGCCAATCCAGCAGCTGCTCCCGGTCAATCAGCTCGCGGTCAAGCGGCGCCGTGTAGAACAACACCTTTTTGCCGTGCTGCTTAAGCAGCTTTAGCGTTTGTTCCATGGCATACAAGCCAAAGCTATGCTTGGGATCGAACGGACGCTTCCATGCATACAGTTCCTTAAAATGATCATTAACCGCTGCCTGCTGCTCCTTTGTCATAGCCACGTAAGCGGTAGTCAGCTCCGGCTGCATGCCGCTTTCGCTGCCTTGCCCATCCGCCCATTTCTGATAGATGCGGCGCAGCCTTTCTTTTGTGGTCCGGGTTTTCAAATGATCGAAGGAAAGCAAGTCCCGGTCTCTATATAGCGGCCACTCATTCAAGACATGCTGCTCCACATCCTGCTGAAATTGCGATCGCGCTTGTTCATTCTGCTTTTCGGGAAATGCTGCCGTCCATTCATCAAAGCCGGGATGTCCCAATTTGGCGACGAGCTGCGGGTAGACCGTTACTTCGCTTTCCTGGTCGCTTATGACGGCAATGCCGTAATTAATCTCATAGACGACATAGTCGATCGAATCGATGACATCGGACAAAATCGCATAGGTTTCCGTAAAACGCGCCCCGGTCAAGCCTAAATTAGCCACCTTGTAGGCCGGCTGCTCCGCCTGTAATACGCCGGCAGTCGTATTTTCACCCTTCTTAACTGTCGTTCCGTAGACTGTCGAAGGACCAAACAGGCCAATGCGCGGCTTATCCTTCCGCTGTTCTTTCAAAATATCGATGTATAAAGGCGTATAGATGATCGAATCCGACGGCGGGACACGCAGCTCACCTTCCGTATATTGCTTGACATCGTCGCGAATCTCGTCAACCCGCTGCTGAAACTTTAGTGTCATCAAGGATAAACCACCTATAACCAGTACGATAATCAACATGATGCGGGGCCAGGTTGGCCGTAATTTAGACTTTAGCTCCTGCCACAGACGTTCACGCATACTCTTTCACCTCCAGCTAAAACAGAAATAACTTTTGCAACAGTTGCATGCCATCGACAAGCGGCAAAATAAAAAACACACGCGTAATGACGACTAACGAGAAGGTCAGCAGCATAGCTGCACCGTTCGTAAACGGAGCCATTCGCTTTGGGATCTTCAGCTTCGGCTTGAGCAATTTGGCGTACAGACGATGAACCGCCAACATAACCCCATGGCAGAGTCCCCAGACAACAAAATGCCAACCTGCTCCATGCCATAATCCGGAAACCCCTAAAGTAACGATTAAATTGAAGCAAGTACGCAGCTGCGAGCCCCGGCTGCCCCCCAGCGGAAAGTAAACATAGGCCGTCAGCCATTTGCCAAGCGAAATATGCCAGCGATTCCAGAATTCCGCTATATTTTTACTCAAATACGGCCAGCGGAAGTTCTCCGGTATCGTAATGCCGAACAGCTTAGCAGTGCCTATAGCAATGTCGGAATATCCAGAAAAATCCAAATAAATCACAAAAGAATAGGCAACCAGACCCAACCACAGAACAGAAATAGGTGATTGAGCAATACTCGCCCCATCATGCAGCGGTTCGACAAACAGCATGAGTGTATCTGCGATGACGAGCTTTTTGAAAAGTCCGATTAAAATGCGGTAAGCGCCCGCTGCAAGATTGCGCGACTCAAAGCGGTTTGCCAATTGCGGATAAAAGTGCTGAAACTGCTTGATTGGCCCGGCGACCAAAGTCGGGAAAAATAGTACAAAGCTTAAAAAATGCTTCATTCGATGTTCAGGCAAATTCCCTCTGCGCATTTCTACAATATAATGGATCATTTCGAAGGTTAAATAAGACAAGCCTAACGGAATAATAACCGTTTCAATACGCGGCAATGAGGCCCGGGAAAAAAGTGAAAGGATCGAATTAACGGAATCGACGATCATGCCGCTGTATTTGAAGTAAAGCAGGGCAAGCGCTGCAAGCAGCAAGGCGGCTGTAAAGAAAGTTTTTTTGTCTTGCCGCTGCCATGCGAGCCGGACCAGCCCATAAATAATCAAAATATGCACAATCGTCAGCAATGCGTACTGCGGTGTATAAACGATATAAAAAATAATGCCGGCGCCTACCAGCACCCACGGTCTCAAAACAACGGGCAGCACATAGTAGCAAATCAGCATAACAAGTACAAATAACCAGTAGCCAGCATCTGTCAAAAACATCGTTGCTTCCTCTTCTCATCTGAATGTACCCCTTCACATTAAGGGAGAATACTTAATGAATTGTGAGAAGGCGGATTAACATTTTCTTAACTTTTTCTGCTTAATTCTTATGAAAGAAAAAGAGCCCAAGGATGGCAGCGGCCTCCTCAGGCTCTTGCATATTAATGCGGTACCGTAACGATCGCCGACGCTTCCGTCGTCAGTCCCGCCATATCTGTCGCTTTGTACGTCACCGTGTAGATCCGTCCCTGTCCGCCGCCCGCTCTCTCGGCCCGCAGACTAAAGCTCGTATCCTCTGTACCCAGCTCTACATCTTGAATATCGTTATTCGTATTGCCGTCGCCTTTGCCATTATCGGCTTCATTGCTCGTTACGGATACAAGCTCAACCGAAGCAATTCCGGATTGCCCATCCTCATAGTGCAGCGTAGCATGGATCGGTACCATTTTATGGTTAGGCGGATTCAATACCGTTTTATCCAGCGTGACGGTGAGCAGCGGTGCCGTTTTATCGATTTTAATCGTCTGCAGCTTCGGCGCAAGCGCCTGCCCTCCCGTTACACTTCGATATTCGAATTGATGCACGCCTTCCTCTGTAATGGTTACAGGCTCGGTATACGCCATCCAATCCCCTTCATCGATCCGGTATTCGATTTGCGCTTGCCCGCCAGGCGCCTCTAGTGTGACCGTTACATCCGAGGTATACCAGCCGTTGCTGCCATTTGGCAAAGCCGGACTTAAGGCTGCCGCCGTTTCCGGCAGTGGGGCAACTGTCAGGTTGATCACCGCTTCAGCGGTCGCGCCAAACATATCTGCCGCTATGACTGTAAACTGGTCTGTGCCGGTAAAGTCAGCAGCAGGTGTATACGTCCACCTGCCATCCGCCTCGACACTGGCAGTGCCATGGGCAGGCGCAGTTCCCAGCGAATACATCACCCGGTCGCCATCCGGATCGCTTCCGTCCGCGACACCGCTTACCGCTGTGTTGATCACGGTGGAATACGTCGCAGCTGTTACCGTTGGCGGCTCATTATCTCCCAGCAGCAGACGCTTTAAATAAATTTCGCGCTGTTCGTCTGCACGATAACGCAGCTCAATCCAATCCAGCACATTCTGCTCATACAGCTGCTGCACCTGTGCAGCGCTTAGTTGCCCGAGCTGTGCCAGCTGTTCTCCGCCAGCTTCTCCCTCTGCGATCATCGGCGCAATAACATAATGGTAGAAATTCGTTTCGGCCGTGGCCGGGTTCGTGGACCAGTAAGCCGTCAACTCCGCTGCCGTCAGCTGAAACTGCTCCCAGCTGCTAACAAGCATATGCTTTTGAATCTCCAGCTTCTGAGAAGCTGTCGGTGGTTCAAAGCGCAGCAGATTGAACCTTCCGGGCTGGTGCACCTTGCCTCCCCATGTTTGCCCGTCTACGGGAGACCAGCGAATCACATTGAACTGCCAGTCTTCGCCGTTAAGCGGCATATAATCGTAAACCGCTTCCCATGGAATGACGACTGCCGTTCCCCATCCGCCCGGTATTTCCTGCGAATCGATCATCATCCTTCCCTTCAGAGGACGGTTGTGGCGATATTCCGTCTGCCACTCATAATACTCGATGTCTCCGCCTGAGGTCGGAATAATGACTTGATGATACGGAAGCTCCCCTTCCCCGGTAGCAAGAAACATTTCGAGTGTGGAGGGCTTCAGCGCGCCGTTCGCATCCCGGTCCGGCTCGGCGGATTGAAAAAACATATGGAGCCCGTCAGCCCGGTATGCCATATAGAACGAAGTCTCGCGGGCGCCGCCCGGCGGTATTGGCGCATCGTTATTATAATTTTCAAATCTGGTTTCTTTGTGGGCCGGGTCACTGTAATAGGCGCTTGCCAGCCAATCTGCCGGCGTGGTTAATGTCTCATCCGTCCATTCAACCCGGTACACCTTTTTGCTGCCTGCTGCAGCATTGTCAGCCCCTGACCCTGCTTGTACAAAAGCTGAAGTCGATAGCAAGAGAACGCAGGATAGCAGCAGCATCCCCCAGCCCCTTGTCTTGTTCCACATTTTCATCCATCCCTTCAATAGAAATGAAATAGGCCGCTCCTTTATTGAAGATCCAGCAAGGCAAGGATACGTTGAATCATTTCCAGACGCAGCAAATCTTGATTGATCGAGCGCTCATCAACCGCTTCAAGCCAGTCCAGCGCAGCGTTCGCCGCAGCTGAACGCGCCGGATCGCCGGAAGCGATCGCCTCGGCTGCCGTCTGCTTCAGCATGGTTGCATAGCGGATATCGTCAATGCCTTCCCGCATTCCTTCCCAGGCGATCGTATCGATGAGCTTTGTCTTTGTTGGATAGACAAGATTAAAAGCGCGGAAGTCCGAGCTGGCGTTATCGTTCCAAATATTCGTCGGGTTTTCATAAAAAATATAATTATAGGTAGCATCATAATTAGCTTTGTAAGGCCACATTCCATGGCGCTGGCGCATCAAATCCGGATTTTCCGGTCCCGTATGCGGCATAGCATAGTTCGTTATCATTTTGTCGTCCCCGAAGGCGTGCCACTGTGCTGCCCGCTCCCGCTCCGGCAAGCCTACCCAGTTCAAATAATTCTCCTTCACTTCTAAATCAAGATGAGAAGCGTGTCCGGTAGCAAATACCTTCCCGCCCAACTGCTCCTGAATATACTTCCATATTTCTTGTTCGAACTGCAGCATCGACCATCCCGCTTCATCCCATCCGTCAAAAAACAGATTGGTATGCCCGACGAACTCGGAAGCAACCTGGAACGCCTCATCCAGTGTCGGCAAGAAGCTGTCAACGCCTTGACGCCATCCATTGTAGTAGTTGTCCATCTTTTGCTTGTTTGCCGGGGTCGGATTAGCCTCATAGACCTTCTTGGCATTCAAATAATTGTTATACTGCACAAAGACGGAATATTCCGGGTGCGCCTGTCTTACGCCAAAAAGCGGATCAAGCTTCAGACCTGCCTGCTGCATCAGCTCCAGCTGCCGTATAAAGATCGCTTTCGTATTGCTTGCATAGAGCGGGCCTGGAATATTGACAAAATTATGCTCGGCCAAATTGCGGTATTCATTGAGCAGCACAGTCTCTACCAAAGCTGTATTGCCGCCAGCTGCCGCCGTTTGCTCCTTCAGCCGGCTTTGGTGATAAAGCATCGCGTAAAAATCTTTATTCAGGTCGTAATAGGTTTTCGGATCAGGCAGTTCAAATGGCAGTACCCGGACTATGAGCGCCAGCTGGCCTGCCGGTTGTCCGTCTGCAGTAATGGCAATGCTGCCTTCATAAATGCCTGCGGCCGCCTCGCTCGGCACTTTAAGCGTCAACCACATCTGCTTCGATTCCCCCTGCTTCAATTCAATCGGCAGCAGGACGGGACTGTCCTCGACAGGCTCATTGTAGCGATTGAACGGAGACGCCGGCGTATTGGAAATATCCACATACTGCGATCCGGATGGATAATCAATGCGCAGTGAATTGCCTTTGCGCTGATGATCAACCTGGATGAGCTTTTCGTCATGCAGCAGAAGCTCTGGCGTAAGTACAGAGGCGGAAGGATCGGCGAAGTAGCTTGCCCACGCTGTTCCGCCTTGGTACCAGGTTTTCACGACGCGCAGATCGATAGCGCTGGCCGGAATCGAGCCTCCGCTGCCAGTCAAATCGCTTGCGGTGAAGGTAACAGCATTAACGTCGCTTAGCGGAGCCAGTACGAATGATACAGCTTCATACTCGCCTTGCGCTGAAATCATCGATAACCGGTTGCTAATCGTGCCATCCTCGGGCAGCATATCAGGCAAACGCTTGATTGGGCTTATTGCCTGTACATCGTAGAGCAGGAACGGCGCATTTGCCCACAACGCGCCCCGTCCGGACAAGGCAGCGTCCTGCGCCAAACGAATGGCGTATGCTGCCTTTTTCTTCATCGTGTCTCCTTCCTCAGGTGAAATTGCCGCTGCCGAGAGCAGTGATTGAATATCGCTTTGTACAGCCGTCAAATAAGTGGTTAATTGTGAGGAATGTCCCGGCTTCGGCTCCATGATCAGCGTCTGGAGCTGACCAGCTTGTCCTGTCAACTCGTTGCGAGTCTGTATTTCCTTGCTTTCGCCAGTCGGGGATTGCGCCATTACAGGCGACATTACGAGCAGCATGCATACAATCAGAATGCCTGCTATTAATCGCTTTCGCATCGCATATTCACTCCCACTATTTTTCTTGTACTTCTTGCTTCCATGCCGCGGTCATGTTTGGAAACGATTACAAAAAGTTAGTTTGGATTAGCATATATTTCACTCCATGCGCTGCCGAATCTGCAGGTGGCCATCCTGCCGACATCTTCATGGTAGGAAATAACAACCTTATATTACCACTCTGGCAGCGAAAATCAACTACTTTTTATCGTATATGAAAAATAAATTTATATATAAGAGAAAAACCGCATAACTGCGGTCTTTCCCCCTAAACCTGCACCTTCTATTCAACTAGCCCTGTGCGTTCAATTCCTTCCGTAAACCACCGTTGTGCAACCAAATAAACAATGAGCGGCGGTAAAATAATCAAAAAGGCTGCCGCCATCTTCGGCCCTTCCGACAAAGGGTCCTTATTGCCCTCGGCTCCAAAGCTTAATGCTTTGTTGCCGAGCAGCTCAGCCTCCATGCCATTAAGCCGGAGAGAGAGCGGAATAAAATCTTTGTTCAAAAACATCGACGGCTCGAAATGCATGTTCCAATACCAAATAAACGAGAACAGGAATACTACAAGACAAGCACCGCCGGCGAGCGGCATCATAATGCGGAAAAATAAGCGGAAGACTGACGCTCCGTCCATCCGGGCCGCCTCCTCTAGCGCCTTAGGCTGCGTGAGGAAAAATTGCCTGAAAATGATAATAAATAATGCGCCGCGCATCCCCTGACCGAACAAGGCGGGGATCAAAAATACAAACGGCGTATTCAGCCAGCCCAGTTCCTTGAATGTCATATAAAGCGGAATTATCGTCAATTGCGGCGGAATAAGGAAGGTGACCAGAATAAGAAAGAAAAACAGCCCCTTGCCCGGAAAATTCAGCCGCGCTAATGCATAGCCAGTTAATGCGCAAGAAAATACCTGCAGGACTGAGCCTACTAAGGCAATCGTCAGCGTATTGCCGAGCGCCTCCCAATAATGCAGGCCGCGCAACGCCTCGGAATAATTGCTGAAATGCAGCTCGCGCGGGATCAGGCCGACAATCGGATCGATCAGATCCGCTACACTTTTTAAAGCCGTTGATAACATATAAAGAATCGGCTTTACGTATAAAAAAGCCACTACAGACAATAAGGCCAATATGAACAATTTGGCAATAAGCCCGTCATTCAGATGCTGGCCCAGCATCAATCGTTTTACCTGCTGGGTCCGTCTTCGCGATAATATCCGGAGCCCTTCCTCTCTTGTGCTCCGTACCATTTCTGCTAGCTTCATCGCAATGCCCCCCTTCCTTTATTCGCCCGATAGGTCAGCCACAGCGTTATGGCAAGCAGCAGCATCACTAAGGCAAAGTACAGCCAAGCCATCGCGCTCGCGTAGCCATAGCCCGTATTCGGCGAGAACATATTGCGCTGTACAATTTCCAATACCGGGTTGAACGGAAAGGTAAACAGATCGACAATCGTAAATACAGCATTCAAGCCAATGAAAGGCAGCATGCCCGGGAAGGTGATTTTCCAGAAGCTTTCCCATGGCGATGCCCCGTCGACGCGCACAGCTTCATAGACCGTTTTGGGGATGGTCTGGAATCCGGCAATAAAAATTAAGATTTGCACACCAGAGTACCACAAAATGATGACCGCTTTGCTCAAAATGCTAAGAATCGTCTCAGCAATTCCCGGGCTGAAAAACTGATTGACGATCGACGTCAAATTGTACTGCTCGATAAAGGGAAGCTCTCCTGCCCCTTGTACGAACAGCTCCATCAGCACTTGGCCTGTAGCAAAAATAACCGGCAAAAAGAAGATTGCCCGCATCAAGCTGCGTCCGGGAAATTTCTGATTGAGCAAAAGCGCTACACAAAACGAAAATATCAATATGAGCGGAATCATAATGATCATTTCCTGAAAGAGCGAGATTAAAATGATCGGATAAGCATTGTCCTGAATCAGCATCCGTTGGTAATTGTCCAGGCCAACCCACTCATAAGCAAAACCATCACTATTGATAATTACTTTATTGAAGCTGTTATATAGCGACCAGCCGATCGGGAAAGCGACAAATGCCGAAAAGCCGATGATCCAGGGCAGCATAAACAAATAGCCGATACCGTATTCCTTCCACCGGAATAAGAAGTAGTCTCTGCGGCGTCCTGCGGCAGACTTCATTGTGCTCCCCCCTTTGCAATCTCAAAGCTGTTCGTCTTGTAATTGACTGTCACTTTCGTCCCGTCCTCATAGGTCGTTACATACTGGCCGTCTGCAAGCTTGGCATGATCGGTCATCCGCAGATGATAGAGCGGCGCCAGCTCGTCAAATTTGCGATATTCTTTCACAATCCGGTCCTTCCAGATATCATATTCGCTGCTGTAGACATAATCGTAATCCGTGTCCTTCAACGTCCGATTGTCTGCGTAGGTCAGCTTGAAGTAAGGCAGTGCGCCATATTCAATCGCCTTCAGCAGTCCGGCCTCATAGTCGCTGCGCAGATTGGCCGGCGCTGCCGTATAGGCAACAGCTCCATGTACGACAAGCGGGTAGAAGGGCACAGTTTCATCGACAATGAAATCATAGCTCGATTCCGTAGGCAACTCCTCAATAAAATCGGCATGAGACAAAATATAATCGTTGCCGCGATAGACCCCAGCCTGCCCCAGCTGCTGCCGCGTATAGTCAAGCAGCCCCTGATAGTAATATGAGGTCTCCGCGCGCGACAGCTGCTCGCCAGGCAAATAATCGCTGTACAGAAGATTGCCGGGGCCGTCAACATAGTGAATGCCATCGGCTCCGATTTCCTTCAGCTTGTCGATCGTCGCCTTTTGCTTGCGAATCGCTTTAAGCGGGTTAACGATAAATTGTTTGCTTTCATCCCTTTGATGGCCTGGCGTATTCCCTCCCTGCAGCACAGTGGAATCCAGGCTGCGTATACCGTCTGATTTGACAGTAAAGGCGGAATGCTTCGGATTTTTCCATGCCATATAATCCTCGAACATGACGGTAACACCCAGCTCATGCATGCTGCTAATGAACGCCTTAGCTCCTGCATTTCCGCCAATGCTCTCCTGAATCGGGAATTGCTCGTCTGTATAAGCGTAACCGCTGCTTTGCCAGCCTTGTATCGTTACATCCATATCAGATACGCCGCTCTGCTTCAAATCGCTCACCATTTGCCCGGCTTGATCAAAGGTTGTAGCCGGCACGTAACTGTTGCCGCCAAACCTTGGCTTGGTTCCGCCAGCGATCAAAGAGAGCTTGAGCGGGATATGCGCCTTCGCCGGCAAGCTGAACGACAGCAGCTTGCTCTCTTCCAAATAGCCGCGGTAGGCTCGCGCCATGCCGACATAGTTGGCCTCATCACCGGAGAGCAGGCGATACTCTACTCGCCGGTCCTCGCGATTGTGCTCCTTCGTCACCGTGTTTACCACCTGATCGGTAATCCCGCTCACCTTTCTGCCGAACTCTTCCCGATATTTGAACGAGGCTCCAAGCGAATGATAGGTAGATACGAGTCCAGAGGGCAGCGCTTTTATATTTGCTGTGTACTTGCCTTCCTTTACTATGGCCGCAAATGCCTGCTCCCCGCGTTTCAAGCCAAATACAGGATAGCTGATTTGTTCCCGCAGCGAGAAGCCTTCACGCATTTTCAAATTCGCCGGGTCGTCGCCGTAGATCGGAAACTCATAGCCATAGCCGACTAGCGGCCGCTTATAATTGTAATGGATCAGCCCGCCTGGGCCGTCCGGCACGAATAAATAGCCGTCCTCCTCTATGCCGGAGACTGCGCCAAAAAACGGAAGCAGATTGAGCGCAAATACTTTATTGGCACCATTCTCCTGAATCCCTTCATTCGGAATAGCAACCTCCAGGCCATGTGCGGTCAAGCGATACTGGATCACAAAGGAGATGGCAAGCTTTTCATGATGATAGGCAGCCTGAATCCCGTCCGGGAGCGAGATATATTCCACTCGCAGCGTCTTATCCTTCGTATTGGATACGCCACGCTTCGTTTCAGTGCCCGAAACGTATTCCAGCACGTAAGGCGACTGAAGATTTTCCAGCAGCGCCCCTTTAACCTTTTCGCTGCCGAGCTCTGTTGGATTGCTCCGCCAGCGATAGCCGTTTTGCTTGTTCACCACAATAATCTGGCTGCTTTTCGGCTCCACAAGCAGTGCATACCGCTCATTTTCAGCGGCAAGAGCAAAGCCTTCCTGATCAACCCCCGCCGGCACCCATTGCTTCCCTTGTTCTATAGCAAGCGCTGCAGCAGGAGGCGCTTCGATATTCATTTCGGAAAGCTCCGGAAGGGTTTCCCATTGAACCGCTGCAATAGCTACGGCACCTATGACGACAGCCAAAGCGAGCACGATGAATAGACGGGCTTTGCGGCTTCCGAGCCGTAACCTTTTAGCCACCCAGAGACACCTCCCGATAAATCTGCACCATAAAGTCATACAGGTTGACGCTCAGGCCGGACACAATGACGATAAAGATCCAGATAACGCCAATGGTAAAGATCGTAATACCGGCATTTTTGACCGCTTCGAAAAAATCAAAATTATGAATGACCTGCGTCATAACGAAAAGCAGCAGCGCGATCCAGATCCACATGACGGTCGTTGCCAACTCAATGATCACCCATTCTTCGAACACTAGCACATTAGACAGCAAAGTAATCGGAATGATCATCACAATGTATGGCACAATGGCATAGGTGCTGGATTGAATCACCTCGCGGAAGCGCCCTTCTCCACCTTTTACCGTACTGACCAGATAGTTGGCCAGCACCCATGTCAACCATGGCACGACCAGCATGCCAATCGATAATTTAATATTCAGCTCTCCGCGATCATACGGAAAGGAGATAAAGCCCCTGCCGAACAAGTAGTAAATATGCGCCCCCAGCGCCAGCCCCAGCAAGAACAAAATAATAACCCAGGAGATACGCCGGTCCTTCAAACGGTAAAAGCCTTCATACGGGTGAAAGATCAGATAGATGGCGTCCCTTATCTCTGCGCTATACTGACGCAGCCAGCTCGGCCAAGCGTACTCCTGCAGCTTGCTTCCATATTTGCGTGCAGCAAAAACAATCAGACATAGCCCAATAACTATAATTAAGAGCAGCAGCAGCAGATGATTTTGCATCCAGTCATACCGAATATTCCAGAAAGCGTCAGAATAGCCTTTGGGATCATGCGATTGCTTAAAGTATTCAAGCGCATCCTGATAGGACTGTTCGTGCATCAGGTTTTTCCCGAGCCCGTTAAAAGCGATATCCAGCATCCCGTTCTCGCGCAGCAGTGCTTCCCAATAAGTTTGGCTTTCCTCATATTCACCTTCAAAATAAAGATGCGCCGCTTTTAGGAATGTACTGCCAAACGGGGTTTGCTTGAACACATGAATCAAATTCAAGCCGCTGTCCGCGACCCAGAGTTCAGCCCGGTCATTGATGCCAATGCTGGTCGGGTAGCTGGTTATCCCTTGCTGGCGGGCTGTTTTTTCTCCGGCGCCGAAGTAAAACATCGCTTCGCCAGTCGGGTCATAAATCGTAATATCACCCCACTCGCGATTCAGCCCGTACATAAAACCGCTGCTATCGGTGACCACATCGATCAGCTGCAGCTCTTGAAATTCCTTCCCCTTAAGGCCGTCAACCCCGCCGGCATTCAATTTCCTTATTTGACCATCCCCATTATCGCCGGAGCTTGCCGTAATAATGAAGCCATCGCCCGTTAGCGAGATATTCTCAATCGCATTAGGCCGCTTGGCCACTTCCTTGGACATTTGCTCTTTATTGAGCACCATGCGCTTCAGGCGATCCATCCATCCGAGACTCGTTTTGTTCGCCCCAAAAAAGCCGGTAAATTCCCCCTGCGGATTCATGCGCAGCAGCCCTTGGTGCGTATCTTTGACGACGATGTACATGACGCCGCGATTATCAACCACGAGCTTGGTCGGAATGAAATGATAGTCGTCGCCCAGCAGCTTGCTGTCCGGTTTGCCAAAAACCTGCTTTAGCTGCCCATCTGCTGTAAGGACAACAATATTTTGACCGCCGGCATTAGCCACATAGATCGTGCCATCCTCAGTCACGAACACGCCCTCAGGCTCGCTCAGCTTGCTGTCTTCCATTTCCCCGCCAATGCTCCGTAAAAACTGCCCGTCTGCATCCAGCTCAACAATCCGGTTATTGCCCGTATCGGCAATATACACATGATTATTTTTCGCGATATAGAGATCGCTGGGAGAGTTAAGCGGCATATCCATCCGATTGCCGTCGACCACGCGGTCCGGCACAAACAGCGGCTGAATGCGGTAATTTTTCCATGTTTTCGGATCTTTAAACCATGTCGTATAAGGGATTTGCGCCGATGCGAAAGACGGAAAGAGGAGCATTAGCAGGCCGAGCATGATCATTATTTTATTTGCGTGCTTTATCATTTTGACCCCCTCCTTCCGCTATTTCACACCGGAATGCAGCATCGTCTGTATCATTTTCCGCTGGAACAGCAAAAACATAATCAAATTCGGCAAAAACATGAGCAGCCCAACTGCAGCCGCAATACTCGTAGCAGCAACACCGGGTACATTTTGCGTAAGCGAGGTCGCATAGTAGGCTAATGTTTTCATCGTCTCTTTGGTCATATACAGCGTCGATGATTCTACATCGAGATAGACCACTTGAAAGGTAATAATCGATACCGTCGCGACTGCCGGCGCGGTAAGCGGTGTAATAATCCGCATAAAAATATACAACTCGCTCGCACCATCCAGCTTTGCCGCTTCTGTCAAAGCATTCGGAATTTGATCAATAAATTGCTTCATCAAAAAGACCGCTACCGGAGAAGCGATAAACGGCAGAACGTGAGCAAAATACGTATTCGTCAGGCCCAGGCCGCTTATAATGAGATAACGCGGAATCTGTACCGTCTCCGGCGCAAACATAAGCGAGACCATAATGAGCGACATGATCGTCGCTTTAAAAGGAAAACGATGCTTGGACAGCACATAGCCGGCCATCGTGCTTCCCAAAACAACAGCCGTAACCGAAACGAGCGCGACTACTACACTATTGAACAAATAGCGCGTAAACGGCACAACGCCTGCGGAAGAATGCAGCAGCAGCTGCTCGAAGTTACGCCAGGTCGGCTCTTTGACAAAAATCGTCGGCGGAAACAGAAACAGCTCATTCAGCGGCTTGAACGCATGGTTGAATAAAAAGATGATCGGCAGCAGCATAAACAAGCCTGTAACCGTCAGGAACAAAAGCAGAAATACGCGGGAAAAAGCAATCTGTCTGCGCAGCTTCATAATCATTTACTCTTCCCCCTTGGTGCCAAATAGCTTGTAGACGCCCCGCATTAAGCCATAGCTTAATATGAGCAGTATGACAGATAAAGCCGACGCATAGCCCCATTCATATCTCAGGAAAGCATAGTCCTCGATATGGTTGGTCATTAAATGTCCGGCATAATTAGGTGTAATCGTCAATCCTGTCAGCTGGGTTGAAATAGCCCCCGCCTTCAGCGTGCCTACGATCGCCATTACGCCGCTGAACAGCATTTGCGGCTTCATCGACGGAATCGTAATATAGAAAACCTCCTGCAGGCTGTTTTTGATGCCGTCAATGCGACCGGCCTCATACAGCTCGGTATTGACCGTCTGCAGGCCGCCCAACATGGCGAGAAAGCCGACTCCCATACTCGTCCACAACGTGACAATGATCATAATGGTCATCAAATATTTCGGGTCCTGCAGCCATAAATGCGGAGAATCGATTAAACCAAGGCGCAGCAGCACATTATTCAAATAGCCGACTCTGTCGCCGCTGAAGGTAGCCGCCCAGACGACAGACAACGCTACTCCCCCGACCATAGACGGCGCATACAGAGCCAGCGTAAAATAATCGCGGATCTGCTTGGGCAGCTGATGGATCAGCCAGGCGAATGCAAACGAAAGCATATACCCGCCTGGGCCGACTATGATGGCGAACTTTAATGTATTGGGAAGCGTATATTTCATAAATACGACATCCTGTGTCAGTACATCGACAAAATGCTTGAACCCGATAAAACGCGGAAATCCAAAGCCGTTGAATGTCGTTACGCTCAGCAGCGCCGCTATGAGTACCGGCACAATAATAAAGCAGGTAAAGCAGAGCAGGAAGGGAGCGAGAAACAAATAGGATAATCGCGCTTGCCAGATCTCCTTCACCAGCCGCTTGATTCTGCGCACAAATAACGGAGGTTCCGGCTTTGTCCCGACCGGGGGCGCTGTAATTTCAGTACTTGTTGGTGCAGACTTCATGACCTACTCCCTTCCGTACGGCTTGTCATATGGGGCTATGGGCAATGTTTGGTCCGGTGTCATACCGAGCTCAAGCTGCTTGCGTCTCATTTCCCGCAATATCGACATCTCCGCCTTTTCTAACGTTTCTTTTGGCGGCTTTCCGCTAACCACTGTATTGTTCCAAGCAAAATCCATCTCACGCGGCAAAAAGTAATAGCCTGGCACATAAGGCATATTCTTCGTCCAGCGCCCTTGCTCGTTCAACGCAAGCAAATCCTCATCCGACCAAGGAATGGTCTGCAGTGCATTCACATTGGCTGTATACCACCGATATTCAATGCCTGCGAATGATTCAATATCATTGGCGAATTGGCTTTGTACTTGTTCTGACGTCCACCAATTAAGAAACTTCCAGGCGTCATCCTTGCGTTCGCTTTTTTTCATAATCATGGCAGAAGTTGTTTCTTGCGGCGCCCAGCGGGCAATGGTGCCATCCACTTGCCGTATGCCTGGCAGCGGCACCATCTTCCAGTGCCCAGCCAATTCTGGAGCAGCAATTGTCAGTTGGGCATACATCGTAATGTCGCTAATGCCGATCGGCATATCTCCAAACCGAAAATGGTTAAAGAACGCCGGCACATCCTTCGGCAGATCATATTTGACAAACCAATTCGTCCACTGCTTGAACGCAGCCAGCCCTTCCGGGCTTGTAATTCGCGGCTTCATCCCATCGGCCATATAGAACTCTGCTCCTTGCTGATAGAAAGGCAGCATGAAGTTGAGCTTGGGATACATAAACGTCATGCCGTTCTCCTGCAAGGTGGGCAGCAATTTCAACAGATCGTCCCAGGTTTCAGGCGGATCCACGCCAAGCTCATCCAATAGATCCGTGCGGTAGAACATCATGTTGTAGGCTTCTGTCTCCGGTACCCCATAATATTTGCCATCCAGCACATATGAACGCATCGCCCCTGGATTAAAGCGGGCCGCCAGCTCCCCAAATCCCGGGAATGCCGACAACTCTGCGGCTGCTCCCCGCATCGCATAATCAACAGGCGTTTCCATTGTGAGCCCCAGTGCCACATCAGGCTGATCGCCGGCTGCATTCCCCATTACCAATACATTCTGATTTGGAATCAAATTGACATTTACCTTTATCCCTGTCTCGGCTGTAAATTGCTGCTCAATCATGACCTGCAGCAAATCAACATAGTCCTTTCCGCGTTGTACCCATACGGTGAGAGCATCCTCATTCACATCGCTGGAATCATATTGCTGAAAAAAGGTGCGCATAAAATTCGTTGTTGCATATTGCAGCTGATTCCAGCGATTCGGCAGCTTCAGCTGCGGATCCGTCTGCGGCGTGCGAATGACGATATAATCAAGCTGCAGCGGCTGTGCCTCCAGCGGCTTCGACCATGTATTGATACTTGCTCTAATATCGGAGAACACCTTCACGCGGCTCGGAATTTCATTAATATCGCCAGCCAGCTCTTCCAGCTGGCTGATCGCGGAACTTAAAGCTGTCGAAGGATCCGTTACCGCCTGATTTGCCCCCTGCAAAAAATCACGAATATTTCTTGCATCTCCGATCAGCGTTTGCAGCTCTTGCTCAAAGTCCGGATCGTACTTGGCAAGCTCCCATACACGCCCTTCATCCAAGTTTTGCTCCGAATCAAAGCTGTAATTGCCCGTTATAGCCCGAACTTTGCGCTCCAAAGCGGCCAGCTTGGCATTGAACTCCGCAAGCGACAGCACGACTGGACGGAGCACAGAATTGTCGGCAATCAGCTTTAAACGGTGCTTCCCTGCCGTCAAATGAAACAAATAAGGTTCGCCATTTACATCGGACAATGATTTAATTTCAAATCCACTGTTCGCGGTAAATTTATAATGAAGCAGCTCCTGAAAAGGCACTTCATCATCCAGCATAATTGTCCGGTATGAAGGCGCTTTCCCATTATAGCCTTGGAAATACTTCAGATCGATCGCATAGCGTCCCGTCTCTGGCACTGTAAACTCCCACTCCAAGGCCTCGCCCGGATTTTTCCAATATTCTCCGCCGATCACATTATAGACGATCTTCCCTTCCGGATCAGGCGAAACATAGGGCTCTGACACGCTTTCAGTACGAATACGCACCGCATTTTTGCGGCTGAAATGCTCGGCCTCATACAGCTCGAACCACGCTTTGCCGCTGCCTGTTCCGGCACTATTCGCCAAGTACTGCTTATAATCCGGTATGGTGCGCGGCGGCACAAAGGATAGGGAATAGAGCGATACCGGCTCTTTAACGCCAATTAAGCGCAGCTTGTGAATTCCCTTTTTCAGTTCCCACTGCAACGGCTCTGACGACAGTGAATAATCGGTTATGGTGCGTTCATTCCACTCCTTCAACACTTCCTTCTGCACGGGACGCACCTCATTGCCTATGGCATTGCGCGCATAAGGATATTGGTCGTCTTGCCAGGTCCGCTCCAGACTGATTCGTTCCGCCTCGGCAAAAGCATATTGCTCGTCAATCTGCACTCCACGGACAACGGGCGAGAAGCTGCCGGCCAGCGCCGCATAGTCGATCGTCAAGTTGTATACGCCATCCTGCGGAATATCGATCTCCCATTCTACCCAGCCGCGGCTATTCGTCCAGTCAAGCACCTCCCCTTGCTTGGCGGCATCTTGACGCTGCTGCAAATCTGCCTCCTCGGAAGCAGCGGTATAATCCGCAGCCAGCACCTGAACGCCTTGCTGAGCAGCGCCGGACTTAAGGCCGCCCTTGGCCAATTGTATGTATGAAGGCTTGCCGCTTACATCTAATGAAGAATAGAGAAAATCGTCCGCAATAACCGGATACGATTCCGGCTCCCCCGGCGACCATCGCCACAGCACAATTACGATAACGAGCAGTACAATCCCGCCGGCTATCGTCCCTCTCCATAAATTTCGTTGTTTCATGAAGCATGCTCCCCTTGCTTGGTCAGCGATATACCTGATTCACCATCAAAAAAATGCACCTTGTCCATCCGAATAACGATCGGCACTGAATCACCGGGACGAATTCCCGTAAGCGCTTCCGTACGACAGGTAATGAGTCCTTCTCCGCATGCTGCATATAAGTATGTATCCGATCCCATCTGCTCGCGCATCTCAATCGCTGCATTCACTTGCCAGTCCGGATACCGCTCAAGCGCCCACGCTTCGCAATGAACCGCTTCAGGACGAACCCCCATAATGACTTGGCGCAAATTGCTCGTCGCTCCTGCAATATAAGGGCGGTAGCGCTCCGGTATAATCAGTCTCATCCGTTTATTCTCGAAGTAATACTCCCCATCTATAGAGACGATCGCCCCCTCGATAAAATTCATTTGCGGAGAACCGATAAATCCGGCAACGAACAGATTTGCAGGCTCGTCATACAGCTGCTGCGGCGGAGCGACCTGCTGAATGTCGCCTTGCTTCATAACGACGATGCGGGTCCCCATCGTCATCGCCTCTGTCTGATCGTGCGTAACATAGACCATCGTCGTTTTCAATTGACTATGCAGCTTGCTAATTTCCATCCGTGTCTGTGTCCGCAGCTTCGCATCGAGATTGGATAACGGCTCATCCATGAGAAATACTTGCGGCTCCCGGACAAGCGCTCTTCCGAGTGCAACCCGCTGCTTTTGTCCGCCTGACAGCTGCCCCGGCTTTTTGGACAAGACATGCGAGATCTCCAGCATCTTAGCCGCCCGATTCACCCGCAATTCAATTTCGTGCTTGGCCACCTTATGGAGCTGAAGCCCCAGCGACATATTTTCATATACAGACAGATTCGGATAAAGCGCGTAATTTTGAAACACCATGGCGATATCGCGGTTTTTGGGAGACACATAGTTCATAAACTTGCCATCGATATGTATTTCTCCTTGGGATACTTCCTCCAGACCTGCAAGCATCCTTAATGTGGTCGATTTGCCGCAGCCTGAAGGACCGACCAAGACCAGAAACTCCCCGTCTGCAACCTCCAAATGAAAATCATTGACCGAAGGCCTGGCCTCTCCTTTGTAATATTTATATACGTGGTCAAATGTAATACTGCCCATAACCTGCGTCCCCCCAAACAGATGTCATGATAGAGTCAATTTTTTCTACTCGCGATACACAAATAATAACAAACAAATATATTTTCGTAAACATGAAATTATTTTATGTATATGATATTGTCCAGACTTATATCACCCTTAAGTATCACACTCATAAAATTTTGTTTTGTATGTGAAAAATTTTATTGACATAAATGAACATCGTGATAAAATCAAGACAGGTTTGATTTCCACCATATGTAAGCTGAAGGAAGGAGGATACCTGGCTCTATTCGTAAGTGAATCATAGATTTCGTTTTTGCAAGGACCTGGACAGCCTAAGAGCAATCATCAATTTTTGAGGGGGATTTATGAATGCGTTTACGTAATCGTAAAAAAAGTCTGCACATTTCATCCTTTTTTGCAATTATGCTTTGCTTCGCCCTAGTATTGTCAGCCTGTTCCTCTGGCAACTCTACGAATAAAGGAACAAGCAATAGCGGCAACAAGCCTGCTCCATCCAATACAGTAGATACAAACAAGGAAGGCACGACAGAGGAGCAGCCGCCCCAGGATGATCCAGCCAATAAAGAGCCCGTCACCTTAAAATTGCTCACCTGGTTTGTCGGTCCTAACCAAGTATTATTCGACAAATTTCATGAGATGTATCCATGGATTACGATCGAAGCCAACACCAACATTGATAAAAGCATCATTAATAATGTCATCGCCGGTGAAGAAGCGGATCTGATCTTTCTGGATAACGGTCTGTCCCAATGGATGTCAGGCGACCTGCTGGAAGACTTGACTCCTTATATCGCCAAGGATGAGCGCATTCAAAAGGCCAATAAGGTCGAAGGATTGATGGAATCTTTCCAGACCGGCGGCAAGCAATATACGCTGCCATATGCCGACATTCCGATGTGGGTCGTCATCAACAAAGATTTAATGAACAAATATGGCATGACTATGCCTTCCAATGACTGGACTTATGACGATATGCTCGAAATGGCCAAGCAAGCGACTGACGCCCAAGCGAATGATTGGGGCATGATCGGCATGGGCATCTCCGACATTATGGCGATGGCTAACGGACACGCCGCCAAGTCCCGTTATATGAATGAGGATAATACACAAAGCGTCGCGCATACTCCAGGCGTTATGGAAGATTTGAAATGGCAGCAGGAGCTCGTACATAAATGGCATGTTCAACCAAGCAAAGCAGAAGCCGAGAAGCTGGGCTTCAACGGCGATCCCGGCAATGAATTTTTAAAAGGCAATTTCCTGTTCATGCTTGGCGCCGACTGGTATCTCGAAGGGCTGCAAAAAGATGCAAACTTTGAATGGGACGTTCTCCCGCTGCCAAAAGGAAAAGTAAAACAGACAACCGTTCACCAAGTCGGTTTGATGTCCATGCCGAAAGCATCCAAGCATAAAGAAGAAGCGTTCCTGTACATGAGTTTCCTGTTCGATGAAGTTGCACAAAAAGTCATGATCGGGAACGGCTCCGGCGCATTCGTCAAATCGCCTGAGCTTGATAAGTACTTCACTGAGGTACCCGTATGGCAAGGCAAAAACGTCGAAGCCATCCAGCTGTCCAGCAGTATGTGCTGCTATTCCAGCGACGCTACTATGGTTGAGCTGCCGGAGTACATGAATAAATCCATAGCTGCTTTGACAAAGGCGATGGATACAGGCAGCAGTTTGAACGCGATTATTCCGTATGTTGAAGCCTATAATAAAAAGGCGCTGGAAACCCGGGCAAATCTGGGCTGGTAAGCTAAACGCCGGTAATGTCGAGACTGTCCGGGCTTATCCAGACAGTCTCTTCTTCTAACGGAACTTAAAACCATTTTAACGCGATAAATGCGGGAAAGGAACAGGTAATGGAGCGAAATTACGGTATAGAAGAAATTCCTTTGTCCGCTGCTACACAATCAGAATCACTTTTGTTCGTGTCCGGACAAGGGGGATTCGATCCCCTGACTGGCGCTATTCCGGCTGATAATCTGGAACAGCAGACCATTAATACGATGAAGCATATTGAAAATATATTAGCCGAATCCCAACTAACCTTAAACGATATATTAAAGGTAACGATTTATTTGAAGCATCGCCATCATTACCAGCAATTCAACCGAGTCTACTCCGAGCTCTGCCCCCGCCCCTATCCGGCGCGGACCGTCGTGTATTGCGATCTTAATTTTGACCTCCTCGTAGAAATCGACGTCATTGCCAGGCTGCGCAGCACTCTCTCGCCATGACGATGCCATTGATAAGCCCTCGTTTTCCCTGACTAATCGCGGAATACGAGGGCTTATCTGTTTTACGTTTCATTGATATACCGTTCAAGCGCTCTGCCAAGGCTATGACCAAAACGCCGGCTATTGTCCGCTGTCACCGCCGCCTCCTCCGTTCCAAAGTACGGAAACTCCAGACTGCAGGCCAGCCTTGCGCCGTGGCGCCAAAAAAAATTACTGCAAGCCCTGCCATGCGGTATATTCCAGTCCTCCCCTGATTCTAGGTCGTTCGCGCTGCAATAACGGATCGCCGCAGCATCCTGATGCTCACTGCAGATTTGCTGCAAAAATCCGCCTAAACGCTCAATCTCTTCCTTGATCGGCGAAGGCTGCTTAACAAAGAACGGAACGTCGTTGCGCCCTTCCCATTTGAAAGGGTCGTGAAAATCAAGCGCGATATCGAATTGCCGGTCTGCAGCTATGGCCATTAATTCCGCTGTCGAGCTGTACATGGGGGTGTCCGTATAGTCGCGGTTATGGTCGTGGGGAGCACGCCCTTTCCCTTGGTCGCCTCCCTCTACGCCATCGATATCCATAAACGGAATGTAATGAACGAGGCAGCGATCAAGCAGAGGCGAGCGCTCTGCTTGCAGCAAATAGTCGATCACTCCTTCCAGAACGTAGGAAGGCGTCGATTCACAAGCATGATGGCGCGCCGTAAAAATGATATGCCGCTCCGCCTCACTGCAGCCGATCTGCAAATACGGAATCGCCCTTAATTGCTCGGAAACGGTCAAAATTTGGCGGGAGACAGCCCGATGCCTGGCAATGCGGCTGTAAAACCGTTCGAAATGGTGCATTTGATAGGGTAGACAAAAGGAGAAGAACACCCGCTGCTGCCCTTCCCGAAAAGTATAAATAAAGCTGTCCCTTGAGCGCAATGAATTCTTCCCCAGCCATGCCCACTCCACGCCGTCATAGCTTACCGCCGGGCCCCAAGGGCCGACCACTTCTCCATTTACAAATTGAAAAAGCACGGTCTGTCCAGCTGCTGCCTGCGCAGAGAAATTCCAATAAAACCACCAGCCGGACGTATCCCGCAAATCCTGCTCCAGCAGTACGCGCCCTGCTTCCAGTGCAACTGTTTTAATATTGCCGCCGGCATAGTTGCATACAATGTCGATCATAGACGAAAACCGCCATCAACAGCATATAATGAACCAGTCACATAAGAGGCTGCATCTGAGAGCAGGAAAGCAGCCACTTCATTAATTTCATTCGCGCTGCCGCTTCGTCCCAGCAAAGCATGATGACGGATCGCTTCTTTCTCTCGCTCCGTCTGCATCTGCAGCGATTGCTCGGAACGAAAATCGCCAGGCACAATCACATTAGCCCGAATGCCATGCTTGGCATAGTCTTTGGCCAGCACTCGGGTAAACTGATTGACTCCGGCCTTTGCCGCCCCGTAAGCGTAACATCCGCTTGAAGGATTTTGCCCCAATACCGACGAGGTATTGACGATTGAACCTCCATTGCCCCGGATCATCAGCGATACGACATGTTTGCATACGAGGAAGGTGCTCGTTAATGTGCCGCGTATAGAGGCATCCCAGTCAGCAAGCGAAAGCTCAGTAATCGGCTGCTCGACATTTTTGAACGCCAAGTGATAGCTGCCGTCAATTTTACCGAAGCGGCGTTCAATGTCAGCCAGCATGCTGCTTACCTGAGCCTCATCACTAACATCGCTTTGTCTGTACACCCATCTGTCTTCATCATATCTCTGCCGCAGCTGTGCGAATTCGGGATGCCGCTCCTCCGGATGCAAGTCGCAGCCGTATACAATCGCCCCTTTCTCGATGAAAGCGGCAGCCGCAGCGCTGCCTGCGGCCCCCATGCATCCTGTAATTAATATGACTTTCTCTTCCAATGCTCGCATAGCGCTCTCCTTATTTATCAGTTTGCCCCGCGTAACAGCGGACCTCGTAAATTGCAGCTGACGGATCGCCATTCGTTGCCAGCACTACAATGCGCAACTTGCCGGTTGTAACGGGCTGTTCCAGCTTTATTTCTCTTCTCCGCTGATAATTTCCTGCTATAGCGCCAACTTGCCTCCACCGGCCGGCAACAAACGCTTCAATGGCGATATCCTTTGGACATTGCGGATCTTTGTAATGCGCCGGATAGGAACGGTAGTCGCGCAGCAGTTGCCCCGGGAAGGTCAATTCGACTTGCCCGATCTGCACCGGCTCTTCCCAAGCCAGCTCAAGCCATTGCGGCAGCTGCTGCAGAGGGTCGGAGCGCCATACATTCGTCGAGTAATAAGGTCTGGTCACACCGCTAAGTACATTCCCGGCTTCATAGACCGATTGCTGTGGTTCGATGCGGAAGCTCATCATTTCCCCTTTGCCGTATTTGCGCATCAGGCCATTGCCTTGCTCATAAGCGCTCGGATGTCCCGGCTCAACCTCAGCTGCCGGATACCAGCAAATATGACGATTCGCTAACAGATCCAGCCGCACATAACGCCCCTTCCATAAAGATACATTGAGCTCTGCTCCCCAATCGATCCAATGCCCCTGCCCTGGCGGCACCAGCAATTGTGCCGTTGCGAGCGGGTCCCCTGGTTCAACCCGGTAATCCCATATATGCTGAGCGGCATAAAGCCGCACTTCTACCGGCTGCACCTCCGCCGAATCATTCCCCAGACATAGCTGCAGCCGGTCGATCCGGTCATGGCCAACCGCAATCCATTGCCCGCGCCGATGCTCCAGACGGCCTTGCCCGCCCGGTATAGGGGCAGACTTTATGCCGCTCAGCAGCGCTTCGCTGCTCGCCGTTGCTTTGGCCATTCTGGCCAGATCGCTCTCATCGCAATTGCGTACGTTCGGCAGGAAACAGCCGGCGCGCAGCAGCGCCTGCTGAATGACGCCCACCAGCAGCTGCGCGCTGTCCTTCACCTGTACGCCATGCCGCACGGCAATCGCCGCAGCTGTACCTGCCGCCTGTCCCATCACCGCTGTCGTCCCCATCACCCGCACCGTTCCTAAAGCAACGTGGGTAACACTGACATTGCGGCCTGCCATCATCAAATTGTTCATATTCTTGGCAATCATAATGCGCAGCGGAATCCCGTAAGGGCCGACATAGCTTTTGGCCATATGACCCGCTTCGACCGCTGTGCGTTCACTAAAGGGAGCCAGCAAGCCGCCCGGCTCGTGCAGATCAATAAACCAGCCGCCATACGCAACCTCATCGGCGAAAACCGTCTTGTGCAGCGGATCATGCTCCGTCATCAGATATTGCCCCATAATCCGCCGGCTTTCCCGTTTACCGGGCACTTGCCCGATCCAGTCCAGCGCATAATTGGCAGCCGCGATTTTAAGCTCCGGATCTTTATTTTTAATATAGTCCCATACGCCGAGCACATGACGGGTCAATTCATGCCGAAGCTTCTCGTTGTCATAGATCGTATGCCAGGGAACGGACAGCTCCATCCACCAATAGCCGCTGCGAATTTCACCAGGCCATCTTCCCTGCTTATAAAAGAAATCCGGGTCGTCATACTGTACAGCCCAATCCGGCGCAGTAAACGCTGACGGCTGTCCCGTATCCTTCGCTTTGAAATGAATCGAGCTGCCCATCACCCCGTCGCTGGGCGTTTCAGGCGCATGCGGCTCGCCAAACTCTGCGCGCCCTTCCGATCCCATGCGCCACTCGCAGCCGGCGAGAGCCGCCACGATGCCATCACCGGTACAATCAATAAAGGTATGGGCGTTCAGCACCAGCTCCGTCTCCGCGTGCTGAACGCGGCCAACCAAAGCCCCGATCGTCTGCTCATCCTGCATGCGTACGCCAACAATGCTTGTATTCAAATGAAAGGATAAATTAGGAGTCGTCATCGCCATGTCATACTGCACCATATCCCACACACTATTAATCCAGCCATTATCATTAGTTGGCTGCTCATGATTGCGCGCACGCTCTTCGATCAGCAGCTCCGAAATGATGCCCGTTTCTCGGGCATAAGCATGAAAGCTGGCCGCCCCCTGCGGGGGCACGCGAATTTCCGAGGAACTGTTCCCGCCAAAGACAGGCCGATCCTGAACCAGACATACAGCCGCTCCCTCGCGGGCAGCCGCGACCGCAGCGCAAAATCCGGCCAATCCGCCGCCGCAAACGACAATATCGTATTGCTCCTCCTGCCTTCTCACATGATTGCCTCGTTCCTGGTTCATCAACACGAGCTCTCCACCTCAACCTGTCATTTCTGCTTTAGCAAGGAGCAACCGCTTGCTCATATTGCACGACACAGCCGTAATGTTCTCCCGATCCGATACATAACCAATCATGTTCAGGCGCATAGGCAAGAGTCGAAATATAATGAATGCAAGCCCATTCCGTGTCGAGATCGCGCAGCTCGGCATTATCCTTGATGACTCGCGGTCTGCCATAGTCGACAAACCCGCGTTCGCGCGAGAAATGGAACAGATGGCTGATATCCCGCTCGCTTCCGTATACGCCCCAAACTTCATCATCGTTGCGGCGGACAAAATGGCGAAGCATGCCAGTCGAAAACATCCGGCCATATACAGTCGTTCTTTGCAAATCGGGCGCAATAGTAAACAGCATTCCGTCAAAAGTTCCGGCCACTACCGTACCATCCGCCAAACACACGCCGCCAGTCACCATCGCTTTAAACGCTCTTCCTCTAATAGAAGGCGCGCGGATCCCGAGCGTCTCCGCCCGCCCGGCAGCGATGTCATAGAGCAGCAGCCCGTCATTGCCGTCAGACAATAGCAAGCGGTCATTCCCGAGCATAATTAGCGCCTGTTCTGCCGATGCGAGCTCAATGCCGCGTAATAGATGCAGCTGGCCTGTTTGCAGATCGCAAGTATACACCTTTCCATCCTGATCGCTGGCCAGCAGCTCATGATGCTTCAGACGGCCGTGAAGCTTGATCAATCCGCTATTTTTTACAGCTTCCTGTGCAGTCCCGGCCTTTACATCGACCGTTACAATATGGCCATCCACCGCCAGTACCGCAATCTGATCGCCATCCAGATCCACCGCCGATACGGGCGCTCCGTCCTCGTATACTTTCCGTATTTGGCCTGGCGTGCCCTCCATACGTCCGGATTCAACCAAGTAAATGCAATCTTTGCCCGTGATGGTATAGAGCTTATCCCCGATAATTCGCATATGGCTCACTGCCGTATCTCGCCACGCCATATGCTGATGCAATGGCAAGGTGCGGACACCCGCTGCTTGAATGTGCATAAAGGCCGGCGCCCCGACGCCATTATAATCCGGCTCATAGTAAGGGTGAATCTGCGCTGCCTCTGCGTCTGCACCGGGCACGTTCAGCTTTTTCGTATCGACTGCCAAAATATAGGGCGAGAATTGTCCGCAAACATCGACCATATGCAGCCAGCCCTTGTCATCAAAAATCATTTCGCATATGTACTGCGAATCTTTGCCGTCAGGCGTTACCAGTCCAAGATTTTCCGGTTCTCCGCCATTCAATATATCCCAGCGTATAAGCCGCAGCGGACAATATTCATCATGCGTCTTCAGCCCATAGTAGAGAACAAAATTTTCATCAGCCGCAAGCCCCCCGATTCCGCAAGGGTTAACCGGCGGATGATCGCGCAAATGAATGTAGCCGTGTCTCGTCGCTTCCAGCGTATCCGGATGCAGCTCAATCACTTCCCCATCCATATTGTCTACCATAAAGATTGTTCCCCGCGGAGAGTGCAGCGCAAAAATAAACTGTCTCCGGTGCTTTGTTCCATGCGGCGACAAAAAGCTTACTTTCAGATCCTCAATCTCGCCTCGCTCCGGATCAAATCGCCAGAACCCGCCTGTGTAAGAGCTTCCATAAAATCGTCCCTTGTCATCCTTGACCAGTCTGCAGGAAGAAAATTCCGTTGTTTTGCCATAGTCGACGACTTCATTGGTCTGCAAATCGAGACGATACAAATGCCCCTTCATATAGCCAAGAAAATAGTAATAGCGCGGATCTGTGCCGAGCATGCCGCCGTAAATGCTTTCTCTCGGCACAGGTATCCCTCTGACTTGCACATCATTTGTATCCGGATCGACGATCATCAGGATCGAGCCCGGATATCCTTCCCATTGATCTTCATAATGCTGCTCGAACATCCACTGCTTATGGGCAGGAGCAGGGGCCGTATTATGCGTCGCCATAATCAAGCGCCCGTCCGGCAAAAAATCGATGCTTGTATGGATTTTACTTGGCGGCATTTGCTCCTTATCAATAATCCATACGTCAGCAACATCAAAAATATGGCGCAGCTCACCGGTATCCGGGTAGTACTCGTACAATAAAGCCGTTAAAGGCTTTTCATTCTCGCCGCACACGGTAACAAAGAAGCGGTTGTCTGGCGAGCGCACAAAATCCCAGACTGCATTATGCCCCTGCTCGTTAGGAAGCTGCGTAAAGCGCGTATGCTCCTGCGGTATTGCTGCTAATAAATTTTGTCCCATCCTGCGTCCTCCGATTATCAACGATATGAAATATGCAGCTCCGGCGTCTCCAGCCGGCGCCCCTCATGCAACGAATCCATTGCAGCGCAAATCATTCCGGTTGTCAGCAGCGTCCGCTCCATCCGAAAGGGCTGGATGCCGGTTATTAAAAAAGCCTCAATCATGCGCGTCAGACGTTCAAAATGATGAAACGGTCTCTCCTCCCCGCTCAAGCATCTGGCGGCAAAAATCTGCTGCTCCTTATTGCGGAAGGCGAAGCCCCATTGCTCCACTAAACGTTTAAATTGAATGATTGCGCCTTTCGTGCCGTCCAAATACTCTAACAAAAATAACGCAGGTTCCGGCTCCAGCTCACGCGGATGAGCTTCCGGCAGCCCAGGGAATGAATGAAGCGCTTGCAGCATAAGCTCCTCAGACCACTCGCCGCGGTCCATCGCCTCCCAGGCGGCCCCGCCTGCTCCTTCAATCAGCTGGATCGAGCGTAAACCGCTCTCTGCTCCGTCTCTTTGCTCCACAAGCGATTGCAGCACTTCCATGGCATGAAAGCCGTAGCATTCCAGCCCGCCTGAGCTGATGACGACGATTTCCTGCAGTGTCTGCAGCCGGCGCCGGTCAAACGGCGGTTCGTGATCCGTATGCGGGATCGAAGAGCCGCCAAAGAACGGTATATTTCTCCGCTTCAACTGTTCATACATCCAGACAGCATCTGTATATCGATAGGCAAGATGTTTGTCTGAAAAGATCGGTACAACAAGTGACAGCTCATCCAGGGCAGCCAATGTCTCTTCCATAAAGCGCCGTCTCGGATATTCGATTTGCCCCTTGCTATTCGTCGGATAGTTCCCGTGCTCGCCGATTATGACAACACCGTCGACAGGCCCGCCCGATTGCTCGGCTCTAATCGCCTCTCTAATTGTCTTATAAATCGGAATACCGTATCGTGCTGCCGCCTCTCTGCTCATATCATTGTCAGGTACCTGATCGGTATAGAGGGCAGCAACCTCAACCTGCGGAATGTAGTCGAACGCTGCCAGCAGCCGCCCCACAATAACCTCGGCATGCGAGTTGAAGCGATACTCGGTCACAATAGCCGCTATTCTTTTTCGAGCTGCCTTATTCATCTGTCACCTCCAGGTTACGCCAATCACTCTCTAAGCAAAGTTTATCTCCGCTTCAAAAGATAGTCAATGATTTTTTCATAAGTGTGCAACTTTTTCTCAAATGTGATAAAAATGACGATTGGAAACAAAAACTCCTTGTTCCACCTGCGAACAAAGAGTGACTGAATACGAGTCTGATTTAGTTTTGACGATACATCTTGTTGCTTATTTCCCTGCACGCCCGCTCAATCCAGCTTGCCGTCTTTTGCCATGTCTCCTCTGTAATACGAATTGCCGGGATAGATACGCTGACTGCAGCCACTACATTTCCCTCCATATCGCAAACCGGCCCCGCCATACAATGAATTCCCTCCACAGACTCTCCGATATTGTACGCCAGCCCTCTTTCTCTAACGACTTCAAGCTCTTTTTTTAGCTCTTCCAACGTTGCGATCGTCTTCCCGGTATAGATCGGCAATTTCTTGCCTCGATACAATTGATCAATTTTCTCCTCGGGCATTCGCGACAACAGCATTTTCCCCGAGGCCGATGCATGCAGCGGAAGCACTGAACCAAGATTGGTCATAATGCGCAGCGGCTGATCGACCAGCTTCTCGGCGATATAGACCACCTTATCCTCACTGCGGACCCCAAGCATCACATTCTCTTTCAAATCTTCTACGATTTTTCCCGCTATTTGATAAAATTCGGCCGTCATCGATGTACTCTGCCGATGCTGTACGCGGATTTCAAATATTTTATTGCCAAGCCGGAATTGCTTGCCTGAACTGTCGGTTTCCAAATAACCCCGGCTCAGCATATTTTGCAAAATTTGATAAGCGCTGCTGGAGGGCATATTGAGCTCCTTCGAAATTTCTGTCAAATTGTAGGATTCCTTCTCGCCCGTAAACAATTCGAAAATATCCAATACCCGATCAGCAGATTTTACTTTAGGAGATTGCTTTTCCATCTTTGAACCTTCCTTTTTCATACTGCGGCCACTCCTGCTTTGCTAAAGGCAGCCAACGATTGCGCAGTGTTTTATTATTCACATTCCCCGCCCTGATTCATTGCGTTCACTGTCGCAATGAGCCATGCCGCTACAGATTGCGAAATGACATCCAGCCAGCGCTTGCCCGCTTCTGCTGTGGCGCCATGCGGCGCATCGGTATACCCGTCAGCTCCCGTCAATTCGCCATGCTTGCCAATAAAAGAGCCGGCCGGGCCTGAGTTGATCCATTCCCGCTTGGCATGCGTGCTCCCCAGCAGTTCATTACGCACCAGCTCCGGCTTAATCGCCATGACTGCAGCTGTTTCAAATAATCCGGCATGTCCCGGTACCATTGCCACATCAGCCGCATCCGTCCTGCTTAATGCTGCCCGCGAGACGCTCCAGTACGATGCGGAAGCTGTCCAGATCGGATGACGAACCGCTAAATCGTTAACGGTCTGCGTCATAATCGGATCATTGCCGCCATGCGTATTCACGAAAATAATTTTTTTAAATCCATCCGTTACCAGACTCTCCCCTAAATCCCGTAGCATCGATAAATAAGTAGCCGAGCTAAATGACAGCGTACCGCCAAAGGACAAATGATGCTGTGAACAGCCGACTGTTAGAATAGGGGTCATCAGAATCGGCACTGCTGCTGAAGCTTGCTTGACAGCCTCCGTTACGATATGTTCGCAAATGAGGCTATCTGTAAAAACCGGCAAGTGTGGGCCGTGCTGTTCCGTAGCAGCCAATGGCACGACAATTGCAGCGCCATTATTAGCTAATGCTGTAATTTCCTCTCTCGAATGGTAATGCATGAAGATCGACTTCATCATGACAAACGCCTCCTGCAGCCAACAAAATTGTAGTCATACGAGCCAATTTCATAACGCCGCTAGCTGCTGTATGAGAAGCATGCAGGCTTCCCGCTTACCCAAGTTTATTGATATGAAATTGAACTAATATTCCACTCTAATATAACAAGATTATTGCAGACTGACTAGCGGGCACTTGCAACTTTCCATTGCTTGCCAAGTGGAATATGTCTATTTTTCCGAATAAAACACAGGCGAGAAAGCGTTTTCAAAAATCGATTTTGCTTTTGCCCCTTCTGCGAACATGAGAGATGATGGCCCAGCCATCATCTCGATTCCTGCAAACGAAGGTGCAGCAGCGGAAAGGGGCGTCCCGATCCGTCCAGCTCGGAGCGGCCCGTCTGTACAAAGCCAAAGCGTTTATAAAAGGCGGCCGCCGATTCATTTTGTTCGTTCACATCTATAGTGAGGCCGCTTCCCTTCAATGCGATCGCATGCGACAGCAGACTGCGGCCGATTCCTTGACTGTGAAAGTCCGGATCGACGAATAACATGTCGACATTTGTTCCACTCAAGCCGATAAATCCGACCGGCTCTCCCGCTTCACCAAGCATTGTCCAAAGTTCAACTTGCTTAAGGGCTTGATCACGCACCATCTGATGGTAAAACTGGATATCTTCCTCCGACAGAAAATGATGCGTTGCCTGTACTGCCTGCAGCCATATATCGACCAGCCGCTCATGATCCTCGGCACGGTATGAAATAATGGTCATCTTTGTTACCTCCTATCCTTTATTCCCGTTCATTCCAATTCCATAATTGCACTTCACCAACCTGCAAGTGGCTCACCCACGCCGCATCGCGAAGCTTCAGCAGTTCCTTCACAGGCCCGGTGACGACAGCGCCATAAAGCCTGACACCGTTCTGCTCTATATATTGTAACGCTTGATCCACATTTAGAAAAGGGGCCGCCTTGGCCGTGATCGCCTTGTATTGCTGCAGCAGCTGCAAGGTGTTGACAAAATTTTCATTACGCAGCTTTCCATCACCATAAGCGTCAAGTGCCGGATAGGAGCCGCCGCTCGTAACCACCTTACCGAACCAGCCTGTTTTCTGCTCCTCATAGTGCGTCATTGTGAAATCTTCAGCATGCCATAACGGGTAATACGGAAATCCGAGCGGATCAGTGACGGCATTGCCGCCGCGCTCTGCAGGATCAAAGCCGGTATCGGCGGCAAACCATACGGGGTCCATATTGAGCGGCTGAAGCTTCTGCAGCAATTCATCGGTAGTATAAAATTGGTTGAATGACAGGAAAGCCTCGGCTACTGTACCTTCGGGCAGCTTATCCAGCTTTGCCCACTCATTGTGATCGAGTCTGTCGTCTCCCCACTTGTTCCTCTTCTGCCTCTCGCCAGGGTCAAGCGGCACCTTTACAGGATAATAAAAACCGCCATTGCCGCCATTGCCGCCGTTGCTGACTGGCCAAGCAACGCTCACCGGGTGATTCATCAGAAACTTCATAGAAAATTCTCCCATCCTTACCTGCCCGTCTCCAACCCGTTTATTCAGCTTTCCCGTCAAATCCATCGAAAAAAAGGCACTGCCTGAGCCGGTCGAACTTACGGTGACATTCGGCTGGGAAACAGCGACCGCCGAGGCGACTACGTCGCGATAGGTCTCAATCCTGGCAGGCTTCCCGGTTCCATAGAAAATGCCGGTAATGACGGAGCTGACAATGGCAAGCACCAGCAATACCGCCAATACGGACAGGACATTGACGATACGCGCCTTCCATTTTCCCCGGCGGATAACCCGGCGCTGGCCGCTTGGTCGGCTTGGTCCGCTTGATTCGCTAGATCCGCTCCCTTCCCCCCTTCGTTCATCGCTGCCCATCACTTCATCCAAATAGCTTTGATAGGCTTCCATTTTTTCGATCTCTTGCTCCACTGCCGCGCGCTCCTCATCGGAAAGCTTGCCTTCAGCGTATGCCTTCAATTGTTTTTTGAATTGCTCGCTCATCTCATTCCGTCCCGTCCTTTCGTTTCTCTTCCCGTAGTCGCTGTCTGGCCCGAAATAACAGTATTTTCACATGGGATAACCGGATCCCCATAATATTGGCCGCTTCCTGATAGGTCAGCTGATGAAAATCAACAAGCAAAATGGCTTGGCGCTGATTTTCCGGGAGTTGAGACAATATTTTTCCGATTTCATCCCACTGCTCCTGCTGCAATACCGCTTTCTCCGGCGTATGCCTATCCGCTAATCGCTGAAAATAGTCCGGCCCCCGAGCCATGCTGCGGCTGGCTTTCCGTTTATAGTCCACATAAGCGTTGTAAGCGACGCGGAACAGCCAGGGCTTGATCTTATCCTCCTTGCAATCTTCCAAATATAAATAGGCTCTGTAGAAGGTTTCCTGCATCAAATCTTCCGCCGTGTGGTGGTCATAGCAAAGGGAGCGCAAATAACGATAGACATCTTGAACATAATGCTCATAAATCGAATCAAGCTGATTGGCCTTCATTTCCTCCCCCCTGCATCATCCACGTATGAAACGAAAGAAAGTTACAAAATCGAAAATAACGGATTCGAGCGGACCCCAGCGGACCAGCAAAAATTAGTGTTTACTTTTTCAAGCGGGGAGGAATATGTGCTGGGATGTCCGGCTTGCGGTGAAGATATACATATGGCCAGATCAAGAGAGCGGAAATCGCCTGTGGATATAGAGAGGATCCTGTATTTGCCAAAAATACAGAAGAGGCTTCGATCATCGAAGCCCGACATTTGGATGAAGCGGAGGAACCAAGCTTGCGATTTGTTGCCCGGCAAGCGGAGCAGCTCGATGACTGGATTTTGCTGGCACATCTTCCCTGGCTTGCCGGCACTGCTAATTGTCCGCATTGTACCAATAAAATCAGCATCTGGCCGGAATTGCTGCATACGTTCTAGCTCTCCGATCCAGTGACCCGGCTGCGCCTGAACAGCAGACTGGTCGATATTTTGGCGCACCAAAGGGAAATGCCTGTAAACACAAGCCCCCAGACGAATGCAGGCACATAGGTTGCCTTGCTCAGATTTGCGGCATCGCCTGCTTTCTCGGGATCAACAAACGATAGAGACAAAATAATAAATGAACTGAGTACGGATTCGACCAGGCAAATAAATGCAATGAGCAAATAATAGCTATTGCGCAGCCACGGCGGTGCAAACATACAAATGACAATCGTCAGCGCGGCAAAGCCGCCGCACCACATCATGCCATAGCTGTTGCGCACGAACAGCACCAGGCTTACAACGGCCAGCACAGCGACCACCACCAGACCCGCCTGCTCTTTTTTGCGGGCATGCAGCAGAAACAATAATATTGCGAAAAGCGCCGCTCCAATATAGCCTGCAAGCGAGATTGGAATGGCCATCCAGCGCTCTGTATAGGAGGATAAGGTCACCCCGCTTTGGTCGCCAAATAAATGAATATACATGACTTTCCCTGAAAGCACGAGCGTTACAAGCGCGTGCGACAGTTCATGAACGAGCGTATCCACATTGCGGAAAAATGCTGAGAACGGCACAAAGCGTGTCAGTATCGCTGTTATAATGACGATACCTGCCATTTTCATCCAAGCGCGCATAGTCGTCCCCTCTCCCTCTCCAAAACTATTTTTATTCGTCTATAATAGCATACTTATGCCACCGTTCGGGAACAGAAAAGCACGCTTAAATGAACAGCGTCATACTTTATAGCCTTGCATCCCGCTTTGCCCCCTGTCCATACAGCCCGCTTGACTTCCCCTGCCCGGCTGAACTACACTCAGAAAAAAATACGGACAAGTAGAAGAAGGTGATTTCCATCTCCAAAGCTGATCATATGCTGTCGATTCTCTGGTCGTTGAGAGCAGGAAAAAAAAAATGAGCGCTGCCCAATTGGCAGAGCAATTGGAGCTGAATGTCCGGACGATTTACCGCTATATTGATGCCCTTTGCGCGAGCGGCGTTCCCATCGCGGCTGAACCGGGACGCACCGGAGGGTACTGGATACCGGAGGATTTTGCTGAGGCGCCCCTTTTCTTTGATTTGGAGGAGCAAAAGGCGCTCGTTCACGCCGCGGTCTTTGCCCAGGAAGCGGGTTACCCGTACGGAGAAGTCTTGCAACGCGCCATTGTTAAGTTAAAGCGCTTTTCGAGTGAGGAGCAGCGGGAAGCTTTGAACCGCCATGCGCCGGGCATTGCTGTTATTCATCCTCCTGTCTGTACCGCCGAAACTGCCCTTCTTCAGGAGTTGGAAAAAGCCGTCGTTAATTACGTTACCCAATCGCTGGTTTATCAGACCGGCTATGGCGGGGCAATACAGACCCGGCTTGTAAATCCTTACGGCTTGGTGCACTGGAAAAGCAAGTGGTATATGGTTGGCTACTGCCATCTTCGCCAAGAGGTGCGCAGCTTCCGCATTGACCGCATAAAGCGGCTATCCGCAACCGAAACATCTTTTCAAAGGCCGGCACATTTTTCCGCCCGGCAGTTTTTGCTCGAGAGCTTGCTATCCCATGAAGGAGAAAACAGCCGCATCAGCGTCTATATTGAAGGCAGCCCTGAAGCGATTGACAATCTGTGCCGGCACTGGCTGTTTGGGCATGCGCTTGTCGAACGGACAGAATACGCGGCTGAATTTGCGCTGGATGAACTTACGCTTTACACGCAAGCGCCCTATATGCTGCTTTCTTACGGGGGCAAGCTGCAAGTGACTGAGCCAGAAGAGCTGAGAGAACTCTTGGCCGAGATCGCGCTGGCGCTTTATGATATGTATCGAGAGCCGCGTAAATAAACACTGACTGCCGCTGTCAGGGTTTGAATTGTATACTTAAGCGTAGGCAAAGCGGCAAACCTGAGCGGACTCAAGCGGACCGTAGATCCGTTATCTGTGCACAAGTGTGCCTAACGACTGGTCCGCGGACCGAGGTTCCGTTATTAGCCTCAAACCAACGCGAACATCAGGCAAAGTCCGCAAATAACGGATTCTCTGTCCGCCAAAACTTCAAATCGCCTGTTTTCGGCAAAATAGCGGATCGTATGTCCGCATGCCTCAGAGCCGCCGCTCGGCTGCGCTTGCTGATCCCTCAAAACCATCTCCACGGATCAGTCAGGGGCAATTGCCAGGCTGACAGCGAGGCATGTCTGCGTTTCGTTAGCCCATCAAATCTACCAGGGTCTTAAAAGGAGGAACGTTAATATGGCCGGAGCCTTGTTCAAAAAAGATATCGAAGCGGAAACAGGGGTATCATGGGAGAATTGGATCGCGCTGCTGAAAGAAGATTGCGGGCGAGCCGCGACCAATGATGAAATAGAAGCCTATTTGCAGGAGGTACAGAAGGTAAACGATACATGGATCCCTATCATCGCTGCCATGTACGGACAGCTCCTGGGACGCAAGCCTGTCGGGCAGACGGCTGCGGTCGGCTTCAATATCGGCGTCCGGCGAACCGTCCCTGTTCCGCGGGAACGACTATGGGATTTCCTCGTGTCTCCGGAGGGTATGAAGCTGTGGATCGGCGATGTCGCCCCGTTCCTGCTGCAAGTAGGCAGCCGGTTTGCATCCAGGGAAGGAACGAGCGGCAAGCTGGGCGTCGTCAAGCTGCATGAGAAGCTCCGCATGTCCTGGCAGCGGCATGACTGGGACAGCCCCTCTACCCTGCAAATCTATTTGTTGCCGGCCGCAGCCGGGAAGACGACGATTTCGTTTCATCAGGAGAAGCTTGACGATCTCTATATGCGCGAGATGATGCGCCGCCATTGGGACGAAGTCATCATTCGTATTTTGGCACAAACCAACACAAAGGAGGATCTCCGATGATTGGCTTTAGCCTATATTGATCTGCGTGTAAACGACTTGCCGCAAGCCATGCCATTCTATTAATCGAGTTTTTAGCGCAGCTTCTGCTTTTGGCCATCGCTGCCGATCTTAAAGACGGCATCCGGCAAATAGAGCCGGTACAGCCGGCTTTCCTCGTCGTAGGACGCTGCATGCTCCCACGCTTCCTCCAGCGTGCAGCCCTCCTCCTTGGTCAGCTTGTGGAACAAATGAACAAGGAACAGCGTTGTCGCCTCGCCGCTAACATCTTCATCGGCAGCGATGTAGGCTTTTGCCCCGCCGCGCAGGAACGTTTCTCCTGCCGCCTGCACGCCTCCGGAGCAAGCCGTATTGATAATGACGGTTCCCAGAAGCCGGACTGCCTTGCCGATAACTTCCGGCGGCATAACCTCGTCCTGAAGGCTGGAAACATCGATCTCTTCGATATATTCTCCGAATACAAGCCCCCCTTCCTCGCCATGCGCACTTATAATCAAATAAGGCGGAGCATTTTCCTCCTGACCGATCACCTGCAAAAAATCGCCAGGCGTACCGATCATATGCATCAGCGTTACAACATTGAACTGTTCAAGCAAAGTTCGAATAAAAATCGCTTCCTGACCGTCGCCGATCGCCGCTATAGCCACAGGCAGCTTCGGGGCGTAAAATTGTTGATCTACAGGATTCCACATTAAACATAAACCTCCACTATCAATTTATCTTTATAAACGTTTTGCAAGGCGGACAGGTTCCTGATAAGCGCAAAATAATTTTTTTTGCTGCTGTCAGATTTCACGGTTACAGCGGGAATATAGTGAATGACAGGTGAGACAGCCAGGGGGGAAGATGCAATCTTGGATGATATCATATTGAAGCGTCTGAACGATTCGCCGGAGAAAGGGCTTCAGCTGCTGATGGATGCTTATATGGGCTTGGTATACACCATCGTCTCCGGCAAGCTGCGGGATAGCTGCAGTAAAGAGGATATCGAGGAATGCGTCAGCGAAGTTTTTTTCGAGCTGTTTCGCAGCCGCGCGAAAATCGATCCGCAGCAAAGCTCGCTTAAAACCTTCGTTGCGCTCGTGGCGACCAGAAAAGCCATAAACCGCTACAACAAGAGCAATCGCTACTATAAGCGAATCGCCACATTACCCGAGGAGGAATTGTTCGGCCTTGCCGATGCTGAGAGCACGGAGGCAAGCAACGATTATGTTGACAAAGAAACGCGAGAAGCAATGATCGAGGGTATAAAGGCGCTTGGCGAGCCGGACAGCGAAATTATGATCCGCAAATATTATTTCGGCCAAAACACAAAGGAAGTTGCGGAGGCGCTTCAGCTCAAGCCGGCCACAGTCGACAAGAAGGTATCCCGCGGGCTGGCCAAGCTCAGATCGATGATGAAAGGACTGCTGTGAAATGGATGACAAGCTAAAACAGATGATGGAGCAGCTTGACGCCGAAGAAACCGAAAAATTGCTATCATCCGAAATGATGATGAAAGCCGATGCCAAAGCCGCGCGGCGGATTAAAGCGCTCGTACACGAGAAGGCAGGCTTCAAGCCGGTCAGACGGCGGCGCTTGTGGTACCGGCTGACCGCTGCAGCAGCGATTATACTCCTTTTGCTAGGCAGCCTTGTTTCTTTCGGCGGGGTCCAGACTGTCGCCGATGCGATCGGCAAGCTGTTTGGCTTTGTGCCTGGGCATGGCATTGTCGACCCGGCAGGCGGGCTTCTTTACCGCATGTCAGCAGCCCCGAAAAAAGCAGAGAATGACGATTATATCCTCACACTCCAAAACGCTACAGCTACCAATTCATCCATATCAGTCAACCTTTTGATTGAGAAGCGAGGTGCTGCTCCCATTATAACTTCCGAGGATAAAGAAGCTGCACTGCGTTCCGCAGCTGCCAACCCTAAAGTAAGTCTGCTTGCCAACGGCAAGCGATACGATGTTCATGGCTGGACACGAGGGATAGGAAAAAAATATTATACAGTTTCTGGCGATTTCACACTTCCGGTGAGCGAAATGCCGGAGAATACAATTTACACCATGGCCGTGGAAAATTTAGCGCTATCCGTCGACTTTCAATTAATTCGCTACGACAGCTACATCTCATTGGAAGAGATCGGCCCTACCGTCTATCGCAAGCATCTGTCGGTCACGGCGGTTTCCGAACGAGTCGGCAATCAGCTGAATGTCGAGCTTTACCCACTCCACGATCTATACTATAAACCGTACTCCTTCATCAAGGATAAGTACAACAAAGCGTTGACTGGCGACGTGCATCTCCGAACGACCAAAGGAGAGCGCTCTTATGTCGCTAATGACGAGCCGTATACTTCGCCGCTCACCCGCTTCTCGTTCAACTTGGCGGAAGATGAGCAGCCGATCGCCCTGGAAGTTCCGCATGTCACATTAAACAGCAGCGAGTCCGCAAAAATTACGCTCCCTGTGCCCAAAATGAACGAAAAGCAGCCGATCAATAAAACCGTTGATTTTCGGGATGCCACCGCCAAAATCGTCTCGGTCGAAAGAGTGATGCATCAGGATGAAAATAGCGGCAACAGCTTTGATGCCTTAAAAATTTCCTTGCAGTATACGAATAAGCAAGAGGACTTGAAGCTGAACTGGGTATACCTGGACGGCGTCAATACCGGGGGCTTCGGCTGGGAATTCAATGAAGCCGGCGAAGCTGCAACCTATTACTATAGTCTGGCCAATTATGATCGGCCGACAATCGAGCTGGAGCTGAAAGAGCCGCAATACCGTTTGACGGAAGGAATTAGCATTAAGCTTGATCAGAAGAAAAGGCTGACGCCGCCCTTGGAGTAAGGGCGGTTGCTTCTCATTAATCAGGGCGAGGGATACCATATGGGAATGATGTAGTTTTTTATGCACAAAATACAATATTTGCACCCTCATTCTGTCGTAGTGTCCGACAATTTTGCACGTTCTGCAACAAACATCGCCACATAAGCAAGCTGTAGGAGCAGATTGTTGCATATCGTGCAACAATTCGCGGGAAGCTGGCGTCCAACCATGAATTTGTTGCACATACTACACAATTTGAGCGCATTTTTCGGCTCGCCACACCGTTACTTTCAATAGGCTGACAACAAGGCTGTTCCCTTTCGCCCTGTTCTCAGCCTATTCAGCATGCTTACACCGGCAATGCATGTCAGTACTTTTTGTAGAATATATTTGACATGACCGTTTTTCATGTATTCCAAGTTTTGTTATACTTAGCGTTACCCGTTGCACGCCACATCGTTTAGAAAACCTTTAGATTGTCCATTCTGTCAAGTAAGAAAGAAAGGTGATTGTAGTGGAACTAGTGTATTTGTTACGTGTCGTTGTTGCCGGAATTTTTGGCGCCCTTATTGGTTATGAGCGTAAAAACCGCAAGAAGGAAGCCGGCATCCGCACTCATTTTGTCGTTGCTGTAGGCGCATCGCTGATGATGATCGTCTCCAAGTATGGCTTTATCGATCAGATCCATTGGGAAAATCTTTCGCTCGATCCGTCTCGCGTTGCTGCCCAAGTAGTGAGTGGCGTTGGCTTCCTGGGCGCAGGGATGATCTTTATGCAGCGCAATACTGTGAAAGGTTTGACGACCGCAGCAGGCATATGGGCCACCGCCGGGATGGGGATGGCGATTGGCTCCGGACTCTATTGGGTCGGAGGTGGAGTCACGCTCATCATCGTGATCGCGCAAATTGTATTGCACGGACGCATCTACTCGCTTGCTACTCCGAAGACAGAGCAGCTCCTTATTCGTTTTCATGATGAGCCCGGTGTCATGACGCGGATCCAACAGCTAATCAAGGCGGAACAGATCACCATTTTATCCTTCCATGCCGAGACTTCTTCCCAACCCGCTGACGAAATCGAATTAGAAATGGCCATCCAACTGCCCCGTTCCTATGGAAGAGAACAATTGCTGCCCATTATTCAAGATGTCGAATCAGTAGTATCTGTAGAGATTCAATAATCGCCAGTTTCTTCCCCAGAAATTTCATACAATTTATCGGGTGAAACTATATAATTGTAAAACAAAAAAAAACGCCTAATGGCGATTCCTTGTAAGCATGAGCGTAAGCGGACAGGAGCTTCCGTTTTATGTGCGAACAAACGGCCAAATGACGGGGCCGCGGACACCGGTTCCGTTGTTTGCTCAAACGGACGGCTCCTCTGTCCGCGTAGCCTCAAAGTTGGTCGCTTCGCAATGTCCGGAAGCTCATTTTTATCAGCGGTTCTATTGCTTCACTTTGCTGCCGTTCAGTTTGCGTTTTTTCACAATCTCAGCGCAAATTTGCTTCGTTGTTTTGCCTTCGGTAGATATACCCAGCCGCTTCGCCTCTTCCTGTAAAGCAGCCAGCCGCTTTGCTTTGCGCTCGGCTTTGAATTGCTCCCATTTGGCTGGATTGGAGGTTCGTATCGACTTCAGCTCCGCATGCAGCTCTTTGGCCGATTTCCCCTCGATCGAAATGCCGAAATATTGTGCCGCTTCCTGAAGATGCTTAAGCCGGCGCGCCATATGCTTTTCCCGATCCTCTTTTTGCCAATGCCCATGCCCATGATCATGCTTTTTTTGCTGCTCAGTTGCATAGTTATCGGAAGGAAGCTGCTGGCTTTCAGGCGCTTGTGCGGCAGCCGGTGCCGTTGCCACCAGCAATGCTCCGGCCACAGTCAATAGAACGGCTTTCATTTTTGCTTTCAACATCCATCTGTCACCCTTTCGTAAGGTCATCAGTTGGATAGTTTGTCCATTCGCCCAGCTTCATATCCATCAGACGCATCCGAGAACAGTTTAGCCAGACGAGATTGCAGCTCATCTTTCTCGAAATGCTCGCCAATAAAAACGGCAACATCGTTCACCTGTCCCTGCGGCCGAATGCGAAAACACTCCAGCTCACGATAGGCAAATTGAAACATGAATCGCCCCTGCAAATCGGAAAAGGCAACGATCCCTTTTGCGCGATAAACCTCTTCGGGCAGCTGCTTCATGAAAGCTTCGAATTTATGGCTGTCCACTCGCCCTGGCAAATAGTATGTGAGCGCCATGACATGCTCATGCCCGGCATGCTCCTCATGATGTGAACACCCCTCGCTGCATACATGCCCATCATGCCGGTGAGTGTGCGAATAAAGCCTGCTCTGCCCGCGTCCCTCAAAAAATGCCGGCTCCACTGCGCAGCGGACCGTTACTGTCAGCGGCGCATAGGCATTCCATTCCCGCACAAGCTGTTCTACTTCCACCAGTTGCTCAGGTGCCAGCAAATCCGCCTTATTAACGACAAGATCGGTGGCGCAACGGATTTGGTCCTGCATCAGCTTGAAGGTACGCCCGCCTTTACGGCTGCGGGCCAGCAATTCCGGACCGTCGACTACGGTTATGACCGATTGCAGCTCGACATAAGTATACATAGATGTTTCTGTTACCCCGTCAATCATCTCCAGCGGGTTCGCCGCCCCCGTAGATTCGATCAATACGACATCCGGTTGATGCTCATCGAGCAGCGATTTAAGCTCCATCCCCAGATCGCCGCGGATCGTGCAGCAAATGCAGCCGCCAAGCATTTCGGCCATCGGCACATGCTCATCAACAAACTGACCGTCCAAATTGACCTCGCCAAGTTCATTCATAATGACAGCCACTTTCAAATAAGCCGCCTGGTAGTAATGAATCGCCTGATTCAGCAGTGTAGTCTTGCCGCTTCCTAAAAAACCGGACAGCAGATGGACAGGCACCTTTTGTTTAACGTTAGTATGATCCGCTTGCTGCTCCATGCCTCTTTCATCCTTTCTTCCACGCCTTGCACTTTCTCTCCATTATATCCTACTTTCGATTGCAATAGGCTATCTTACTGGTCCAATCCTTGTCAACCCTAATTCGTACGTCCCAATGCCTGTATACTTTCCTATCCCCTGTTGATAGAATAGCTCTATACCAAACGAAAGGCGTGAAACAATCCATGAGCGAGCCAATTATGCTGCAAATTTTGGATGAGTTAAAATCGTTGCGATCTGACATGACTACTGTGAAATCCGATGTCACTGCTTTAAAAAACGACATGGTCACTGTGAAATCCGATGTTACTGCTTTGAAAAACGACATGATCACTGTGAAATCCGACATCACTTCTATGCAGTCAAACATGAATTTCATGCAAGCCGACATTACTTCTATGCAGGTCGATATCAGGATGATCAAAGAAACGATGGCCACTAAAGAGGATATTGTTGATTTGCCTCTGATCGCGAGAGCCGTGTTGGAGACAAACGAGACCCGTGCCGAATTGAGTGCACATACGCGAAGTATTAATATTTTAAACGCTCGCCAGCTCAAGATGGAAGCCGATATTGAAATTTTGAAAAATCGCTAGAATTCATTGAGCCGCAAGCCTACTTCAACATGATAGGGAATGAATCTATGAGAGAGTCAACCATGGATCAGACTCTGAATGGACTAAAGGCGATCCGAAATGAGATCAGTACTGTCAATCCGATATGTCTGTCATAAAAGACGACATGACCACCTTGAAGTCAGATTTGATGATCCTGAAAACTGACATGACTTCTATGAAAACGGACATCGTTTCCATGAAGTTAGATATTAGTTCCATGAAGTTGGATATGACTTCTATGAAGTCCGATATGGCTGCCATGAAAAGCGATGTCGCAGCGATAAAGGAAAATATGGTTACGAAGCAAGACGTGGCTGCTCTCCCGTTAATAGCCAGAGTTGCTCTCGAAACCAACAATATCGTCAAACGGATGGAATCACGGATGGCTGTCTGCAAGTAGAAAACAGGCTCTGGGCTGGGCCTCGATTAGCATCAACCAATAAACCTGAACTTCCTACCTGACTACATTCTGTTGAGCCAGAAGAATAGCTGGTTGCCAATGAGTGGCGTTTTCTGTCGGTCAAAAACAGAACATATGTTCCATTTCCGCTTCAACAGCAAACGGAAGAGCGTGAGCTAGGCGGACCGTAGATCCGTTATCTGTTAACAAAACAACCCAAACGGCTTTTCGGCGGACCCTGGTTCCGTTGTTAGCCTCAACTTGCCGTGAAAATCAGGCAAAACCCGAAAATAACGGATTCTTTATACGCGATACCTCGAATTCACCTGTTTTCGCCGAATTAACGGATCGTCGGTCCGCATGCCAATCCCATTGACATTGTTACCGAGTTTCCCCCCTTTCCGCTGCCGGATTTATAACATATTTGCTGAATTTCGCCGTCCCGTCCGTCAACGCGGCGAATATCGCCGGCGCCTCATGCAAGCTGCATGCCGCCGACCAATGCCGGTCGGTAATTTTTCTGTTCACTAACAGATGCACCGCTTGCGCAAAGTCTTCATTCGAATACGTATAAGAACCAATAAGCGATATTTCCTGACGCACCGCATGATTAAAGGAGGCCAGCGATTGATCCTGACCCAGCCCGACCAGAACGACCGTCCCTCCCGGATTCACTAGCTGCAGCGCCTGTTCCCTTGTGGCTTTCACGCCGACACAATCAATCATCGTATCTACGCCGCAGCTGCCGAACAAATGGCGGCACTGCGCTTCCGTCTCTTCCGGGGCCGCTGTTTCCGCCCCCAATCCTTTGGCAAATGCCAACCGTTCCGCTTGCCGGTCGACCACCAGCACTTTGCGCGCGCCCATAGCTAGCGCCGTTTGGAGTGTCAGCAGGCCGATCGGCCCAGCTCCGAAAATAACCGCATCCCCGAATGGCTGCAGCCCCAGCTTGACAGCGTGAATGCACACCGCAAGCGGCTCGGCCAGCGAAGCCAGCTTTGGCTCCATCGTACCCGGAACAGGGTGCATATTCGCCAGCGGAACCGCCACATATTCGGTAAAGGCCCCCGGCCGATGAATGCCGATAATTTGCCGGTTGCGGCAAATATTCGCTCTGCCCAGCTGGCAGCGGTCACAAATGCCGCAGGCGATAAGCGGGTTGACGATGACCCGGTCTCCAATCTGAAACGTTCCGGCCCCTCCTGCCGACAATTGATCAATTATCCCGCAAAATTCATGCCCCATCACAAGCGGCGGTATTCGTATGCTGCTATGACCGAGATAGCCCTCTAATTCACTGCCGCATATGCCGACGGCTTCCACGCGGATGATCGCTTCACCTGGCTTCAGCTGCGGCATTTCCCGCTCTTCCACCACAATCTGCTTCGCGCCTTGGTAGACTAATGCTTTCATCGCTTCGCTCCATCCCCCAAAATTTTGTTGCCGTTATTGGCCCACTCCGTTAACGACATGAAGCAGCGGCTCACCGCCGAACAATCGCTTAATCTCGAGCGCTGCATACTCCTGCAAGCGCAGCAGTGAGCTCTCGGAATACCAGGCGCAGTGGCTCGTCACAATGCACTGCTCTATCTGCAGCAGCGGATTATCCCGGGCAATCGGCTCATGCTCCAGCACATCAAGCGCTGCTCCGGCGATCTCGCCAGCCTGCAAAGCCTTGATCAGAGCCGCCGTATCGACCGTACCGCCCCGCGAAGTATTAATAAGGGAGCTCGACCGTTTCATCGCGCCAAAAGCCGCTTCATTAAATATATGCTTCGTCTCTTTCGTCAGCGGCATATGAACCGAGAGCATATCGCTGCGCGCGAGCAAGCTCTCCCAATCCACTTTTTCTGCGCCTAATGCAGCAAAAGTCTCCTCACTTACAAAGGGATCATAGCCAATCGCCTGCAACCCAAATGCTTGCCCCCGCTGGACGACCGCACGTGCAATATTGCCGAACCCGGCCACGCCGAGCGTCTTTCCTTGCAGCCCGATAATCGGCCGGCAGGGCGAGATTTCCCATATCCCTGCGCGCACCCGCTGCACAACCTGCGGAATTTTGCGGACAATGGCGAGCATCAGCGACAAAGCATGGTCCGCTACTTCCTGAATCGCATAGTCGGGCACATTGACGACCGGAATATTTTTACGCCTGGCTGCTTCCAGATCGACATTGTCTACACCGATGCCATACCTTACGATCACCCGGCATTTATCCAAGGCTTCGATCGCTTCCGCCGTTACCGGAGACCACTGCGTCAAAATCGCATCCGCATCGCGGCACAGCGCAATCACCTCACCCGCCGTCTTGCACTGCCCTTCAACAAAGCGGAAGCCAAGCGGCTCCAAAATCCGTTTTTCCTGCGCCAGATCGGGGAAGCCCGAATCTGTAACCGCAACGATATACTTGCTCACTAATATCCCTCCTGTCCCTTAACCCACTCCATCATTCCGGCAGCATCGCGAGCGCGCGCACCGGCGATCCATCCCGGCCTTTTATCCGTAATGGCGCAGCCATAAAGAAAAACTCCTCTTTCCCGATATCCCCCAAATTCGCTAGACCTTCTACAATGACAATCTCGGCACGCAACAAAATTTTGTGAACCGGGTCAAAGTCCGTCGGGTTGGGCGTTGGCACATCCATGCCGATCATGCCGATCTTCCGCTCTGCGAGCCATTCCGCCAGTTCCACCGTCATATAAGGAAAATCGGAAAAATAATGCTTCTGCGGAAACTGTTTATCCCAGTCTGTCCGGTAAATCAACCGCGTGCCTCCCCCGATCCGGTCTGCTGCATGGGCGAAGTCCTCCACCGTCAGCGGCTCCTTCGGTTTCTTATGCGGCAAATCAACAAGCAGCGCATTGCCGATGCATTTATTCAAGTCCAGCTGTTCAACCGTTTTCCCGTCATCCAAAAAATGAAATGGCGCATCCAAATGCGTCCCCTGATGTGTGCTCATCGACAGCTGTGTAATGTTATAACCAATACTGTCCACCGTATTGTGAACGATTACAGCGCATTTCGGATCAAAAGCAAAAGTCGGCGCAGCATGATAAATATCCAGCGATAAATCAATCAGTTTTCCTTTCATTCTGTAACCTCCTAAAAATGGCTATTATTTGGGCCAGACACAGCAAAAGGTATATCCAATCACGACAAATAAAAAGCATGCGTCTATATGTTGTACCACCTATAAAACCAAATGTTAACCGCTTTCACGAAAAAGATTAACACCTCAATATTGATATGTCAATACATTAAATATGCTTCTATCAAGATATTGGATCTATCAAAATAACTCCCATCTATTAAACCGGTGTTATTAACCTGCTTATTTCAAAATAGATACTGAGGTTGATATGTTGGACCTATTCATATATACTTTACTCATCATTGTTCGCAATCACATGAAGAAACGGCTGACGTCGTCCTTGTCTCGAAGCAAGTTTCTTCCCTTTGAAAGATAAGCCAAGTATAAAGTAAAACTTATGCTTTCTTATATTTTTACAAAAAGTATATGAGGTGCCAAATAAACATGAGCGCAGAAAAACCGCTATATTCTCAAATACAAGACTACATCGTCCAGCAAATCGAAAACGGTCATTGGGCTCCGCATCAGCAAATTCCTCCTGAACGGGAAATTGCCACTCAATTCCAGGTCAGCCGGATTACAGCCAAAAATGCCATGACCGGCCTCGTAAACAGCGGATATTTGTACCGTCATCGCGGAAAAGGAACGTTCGTCGCTGCAAGGGACAATGGCCAGCCGGCACCGCAGCTGACAGCAGCTGCAAGCACCTCCCCCTTGCCCGTTCAGCAGACGAAAAGAATGATCGGATTCATCTTGCCGTGGATGGAGTTCAATTACTCCTCCCATCTTATATCCGGAATTGAAGCAGCCTTAACCCGCCTTTCCTACCATTTTATCTTTAAGCGAATTGCTAACCGCGAAGAGGAATCCCAAGCGATTCATGACTTTTTGCATCTTCCTGTTGACGGTTTTATTATTGCGGCCAGCCAGGGGGAGCAGCATTTCAATGACGAAATCGTGCGGCTGATTCTGGACAAACATCCTGTTGTCATGGTAGAGCGTACGATGCGGGACATTCAGACGAACGGCGTCTATTGCAATACGAAGGAAATCGGGGAATTAATGGTCGATTATCTATTGAAGCAGCAGGTTAAAAATATCGGGTTAGTCACCTATCCTTCCTTGTATACGATTGGTGTCAGCGATCGCATCAACGGCTTTCAAAACGCTCTGCTGCATAAAGGATTGGAGCCGCTCTCCGAATCCTATATATTATCGGTTTCGCCATCTATCCTTGAAGTGATGCCTGCCGATACCATTCCGGAAGAAATTGTTGCTTTCATTAAGCAGCATCGCCATTTGGAGGCAATTGCCACTGTAGACGCCCTGCTCGCCCGTTATGTCGGGATGGCTTGCGCGATGCTCGGCATGCATCATATGAAAATCATCAGCTGCGACCAGCCAACTTTCCAGCCGGATTGCGTCTATCCGGTTGCCTATATCGACCAATCGCCTTATGAAATGGGGACGATCGCCGCCGAAATGATCGTAGATACAATCGAAAATCAGACCGCGCCGCGCAAACATAAAATTACGCCCAAGCTGGTTGAGCTTTCCCGGTAAAACCGCATAACAGGTGATAACAGCTCCATTATCGTGTTCCATAGAAAACACCTCCTGCATAGAGAAGCTGCTTCTGAATAAGAAACGTGCTCCATACAGGAGGTGTTTTCATCTCCTTTTTGACTGCCTAAAATCCGCAGCTGCTGCACATATTCCAGAAAATTCGTTCCCGTCTGCTCGCGAATCATCCGGCGCAAATCCGCGTAACGACGGACCGCAAGCGTAACCGCGCCCGAAGTAGCCCCGCGAAAATAGAGAAACAGTTCCCCTCATCAACAGGTCATCTCTGCATTTACAGTGCCTCCGGCAGGCATCAGACGAAAAAGAGACCGAAAGGAGTGAACCGATCGGCTCGCTTCTCCATCTAATTAATGGATTCACTTACAAGAAGCAAGGAGGAATGCCCGTGTGCAGCAACTAGTACCAGATATCAAGCTTGCCCGCAAAGGAGACAAAGAGGCTTTTGTCCGGCTCATTCGAACGGTCGAGATTAATCTTTACGATGTGGCACGGTCGATCGTCAAGCGGGACGAGGATTGTGCGGATGCCCTTCAGGAGACGATTCTTAAGGCATGGAAGGCGATCCCCGCACTCAAAGATCCAGCCTACTTCAAAACATGGCTGTTCCGCATCCTGATCAACGAATGCAACCAGATTCTTCGCAGAGACAAGCGGACGGTACCTTCCGAAGAGCCGGCGGTCCAATCTTCATCCGTTGACGTATACGAGAACATCGATTTGCGCGAGGCAGTCAACCACCTGGAAGACACGCTCAAGCTGGTGATTACACTTCATTATTACGAAGATATGCCGCTTAAGCAGATTGCGGAATTGCTGGAAGCCCCCGAGGGAACGATCAAATCCCGTCTGCACCGCGCGCGGTTGCTGCTTGCGGAACGTTTGCAAGGACCTGAAGAAAGGAAGATGAGTTATGAACCTTGTTAATCTAGATAAGGAGCTCGCCGGAATACCGCGGGACCGCACGACGGAGCTGCCTGATACAGTACGCACTCGCATAGATTCGACTTTGGACAATCTTCCCGAGCGGCAAAAGCGGAAGGCGCGTTCTTTCCTATGGGGAACCACGGCTGCTGCGCTGGTGGCAGGCTGCACTTTAGGGTCGGCGTTCGTCTCGCCGGATATGGCGGCAGCTTTACGGCAGGTTCCGGGGATCCAATCCATCTTCCGCATAGCGGGCGATTATGGGCTTAAGATGGCGGATGAGAAAGGATTAGTCACCGAGGTTAACCAGAGTGTGACAGTTAAGGGAATTACCATTACGGTAAATGAGGTTATGTATGACGGGGCTCGTTTGAGTATCGGCTACTTGCAGAAATCCGCTAGCGGAATAGAGGAGCTTGGACATCCCGAATTTCAAATCAATGGAAAATCTTTTAATTCCCCTGGAAGCGGATCCGGAAGCCGTGTGGATGACCATACGTATGCAGGGGTTATCAATCTGACTCCGGAGACCGAGTTTTCAGATGAATTTGATCTCACCATGACAGTTTTCAACGTGGGCAAGACGCATGGCAAATGGGAATTCAGCTTCCCCGTCCGCAAAATCGCTTCCAGCAACAAGGCAGTGATGCCGATGATGACTCGAACTTATGGAGACCTTACTGTGACTGTACAGAAAGTCATCTTTACGCCAAGCTCTACTGAACTTACTGTACAAACCAAGCGGCCCAAGCAGGCGCAAGGATTCATCAACTATGACATCATCGATGATAAAGGCGTCGTGCTGGAGAGGCGCGGCGGAAGCGGCGGGGGACGAACCGAGGGAGATTATGAAATCATGGACTTCAAACAGCAGTTTGGCCCAGCCGAGCAACTGCCCAAATCGATTAAAGTAAGGCCTGTTTTGGAAGCTCCCTCCTCGGGGCCTTTAAAAGAAACTAGGCTCCCGTTGACCGGAACGCCGACTGAAGAACACCCCCTCGTACTGCCCCAAGGAGAGAGCGGGGCGCTAAGCGTGACCAAAGTGGAATATTTTAAAGATAAAACCCTCGTCCATTACCAAACGGAAGGAAGTCAGCCGTTCCTGCAATCCACACAGTTGTGGATCGAAGACGAGACCGGCAAGAAACACCTGCTGCTGGACAAAGCTACGGAAACTGTCGATCCGGTTAACTACAAATTCATTCGGGAATTCCCGGCTTTCCGGCCGGAGCAGAAGCTGACTTTCGTGACAAGGGAGCTTCCCCCGCCGAATTACACCAAGGATCTGGAAATGACGATATCCATAGCACCCTAATCAGGTTTGCCATCGACGGGTGTCCCAACCGAGTTATATCCTCGCACTGACAGTGATCTTTACGGCAATCTGTGATTTTGCTGTGGGATCCACAAAGTTAAGCAAAGCAAAAGGAGCTGTCTCCCACAGCTCCTTTCAATTAGATCGAAGGATTGGAATGGGCTTTGGCTGCTGCCAACGTCCCCAACTGAGCGGTCCACGCTCACAGCCGCAGGCAGCAGCATTTCACTGACGAAATCGTGCGGCTGTTCTGGACAAACATCCCGTTGTCATGGTAGAGCGTACAATGCGGGACATTCAGACGAACCGCGTCTATTGCAATACGAAGGAAATCGGGGCATTAATGGTCGATTATCTATTCGCATCAACGGCTTTCAAAACGCCCTGCTGCATAAAGGATTGGAGCCGCTCTCCGAAATGCTTTATGCAGAGGTGCTTTCAGTATCATTCTAGATTTTCATACATTATTAATCATAGAGAGTATTTCCCATTTTATAATAAAATGAGCTTTTGAAGTAAACAGGTCGCTTTTGAAAAATAGGTCATATCTGCTTTTGAGTTATATCTATTCGGGCTCCAAGGAAAGGAAAAGACTGCTAAGCAGTAGATCATCTCTACTGCCCAGCAGTCTTTAATAAAAGTTTATTGCTTGCCAAGCTCCCTAATTTCATCCACAGGGATCTCCAACGTTTCCGCTAGCTGCTCTGGAGAAAAACCTTTGCCCAAAAATTTTTGGATAATGAGCTTGCGTTCCATCGTCTTGCCGGTCTCCTTACCTTTTTCAGCGCCTTGTTGAAACCCTTGTTCTATTCCCTGCTCTATTCCTTGTTCGATCCCTTTCTCAATTCCCTCTTTAATTCCTTCCTCATACCCCGCACGCGACCAAGCTGGCATTAGCTTCATGATTTGCTCCCCTTCCTGTGGGTTCTCTTCACTTATTGCACGCAAGATCTCTTCATCCCGCTTCATATCGAGTTTAAAATACAAGTCTGCCACCGACATGATGAGCGCCATTCGTGCTTCGTCCAAATTATTCTGGAGTCGCAATATCATGCGTAAATAGGCCGCTCTCACTTCTCGTTCTTCCTTCTTATTATAGCCCATTTTCGCTAACAATGCAGCCGCTACCGGATTATCCGACGTAATAAATCTCCGCCAATCCTGACGCCTTAATTCAACCTTAAAAAAATGAAAATACAAGATATCCTGCTCAGGGATCGTCATGGTTAACGTATTCTGCTCTTCTCGTACATCATCTGCCGAAAAAATAGCGATCGGAATGATGATTGGATACGTCTTGCGATACTTCTCAAATAGGCGGCTGAAGTAAATAAACATTCGTTCATGAAAATCACTTTGCCGATAGGATTGCGGCTCGATATGTACCAAAATAAAGGCATCCAGCGATTTATACCTTGTTTCCACTAATAAATCCAAACTGCGCGATTCTTGACCAACAACATCGACTAGCAATTCTTGCATAAGCAGCCGTGTGCGCGAATGATCCAGCAGTCGATCCAGTTCAGGAAAAAACAAAGCGATAAATTCTGCGAAAAAAGTTTGCAATAACTTTTTGAATGCTTCATCATGCGGGACAACATGACGTCCTCCCTCCTCCACTTCAATCAAAACCAGTTCCCCCTCCCTAGCCAAAAAACAAAACGCCGCCCAAAACCCCCCGCTTGCGCGAAAGATTTGGACGGCGTATGCTTTACGACCGTTGCTATCATTTTGAAGTGATTATACCTTAATTCAATCTAATGTACAATCTTTTTCCACAATATCTCCTTTGATACTTCTGCCATCTTACTCCAGTGATGACACCGTCCGCAACTGAATGCCGTGTGCAGCCGTAAGCTTTAGTTCGCCGCCTTCCAGCGGTCGTAAGCAGCCTGATTAATCTCTACATATTGCTCGATATTCATCTTCTTCAATGTATTAATAAAGTTATCCCATTTATCGAATGATTCCTGCCCCGTAATAAACTTCGCTTCCATCGAATCCAGATACGTTTTCAAATCGGTCGAAATGACATCAATCTGATCCTGCTCTTCGGCCGTAAAGTAAATAAGCGGGAATGGCAATCTGGCATGCGGCATGATTTTCTCTTCTGTCTCCTTGAAACGATGCTCATGGCCGACATCATCCCAGCCGCGCTCCACTTCAGGACGAACCCATTTGGGCAGCGGCGTACCTACGTCAGGCGTCAATGTGCCGCGGTATTCTTCCGTATTCATCCCATTTGCCGGCTCAATATATTTCCGCAGCCCTTTTTCCTTATCAGCGTATTCCCACAGATCGCCCTCTGGGCCGTAGTGAACAAAGATGCTACCTTCTTTGGAATACAAGTAATCGACCCACTGAATGGTACGAACAGGGTCCGGGTTTTGGCTTGTAATCGCGAATACGCCGCGTACAATACCCGCGCTAATTGCTGCAGTGTTCGTTGGATTGATGTCGCTTGACAGTGCCGGTAATACCGGATATTTCAGATTATCCTCCGGTTTATCTACCTTAAAGCCAAGAAATGGCGCAGCATGAACGAACATGCCGACTTTATTTTCCTTTCCTTTCGCGCTCATCTCCGTAAATGTATCCGTATAAGATGCCGGATCAACGAGCTTTTCCTTCCACAAACGATTCATAAATTGCAAGTACGCCTTATAGCCGTCCGTCATTGCTCCATAGTGCACCTTGCCGTCGTCATCGACATAGACCTCTCTGCCCCAGACGCCGAAGGCCGGCAAAATGACGCTATGGAAATCCTTCATTTTATTGTTCGTGCCGAGCGGAATTTCATCCGCCTGGCCATTTTTGTTGGCATCATTGTCTTTGAAGTTTTTGAGCAGCTCATACAACCCTTCGACAGTAGTCGGCAGCTCGGTAATGTTCAGATTGTTCAGCCAATCGCCATTCACCCATGTCGTAGGCGCTACGGCAATCGAAGCTTTATTGACGTGAGGCAGGGCATAAATATGTCCGTCCGGCGTTGTCACCGACTGCTTAACGTCCGGCATTTCTTCAAACATCGCTTTAATATTCGGCGCATGCTCCTCAATCAAATCTTCAAGCGGCAGAAGAACGCCCTGTGAGCCGTATTTAATTTCTTCACCCGGCGTCAGGTTGGCGCCAAAAAAGACATCCGGCACCTCTCCGCTGGCAAAAGCCAGGTTCTTCTTCTCCTCATAGCCCTCCGAAGGCGGCGTGTCAAACACAAACTTAATGTTTGTCCTTTTCTCCATTTCCTTAAAAAATATCATTTCTTCCCACGGGCCATGAATCGGATGCTTGTAGCCCATCATTTTCATCGTGATCGGTTCGCTGGAAGCCATTTCCCCTTCTGTATTGACGTTCGAACCTTGACCCTTATTGGCTCCCGCCTTGTCGGCCCCTCCCGTATTCGTCTTGTTCCCGTTATCTCCAGAGCATGCAGTAATTGAAAGCGAAGCCGCTACCGTCAGTGCCGTAATAGACAAAAAACGCCGATTCCACATCTTTGCCATACATGTTCCCCCTATGAAATGAAATAATATTTGCCTCTTAATTTGCTGCCAGTCATTCAGCTCAGCATCCCCCCTCTCACAGTCATCCGAACCTGACTGGCGACTAGCCTTTGACTGATCCGATCATAACGCCCTTGACAAAGTACCGTTGCAAAAATGGATAAACGACGATAACCGGCAATGTCGAGACAATAATGACCGAATACTTCACGATTTCCGCAATACGCGCCTGCTCCGCTTGCGCTTCAGCCTGAGCGCCGCCCATCATCGCTCCGTCGCTCATCTGATTAATAATTAATATTTCGCGCAAGATGAGCTGCAGAGGGAACCAGGCGCGATCCTTTAAGAAGATGAGAGCGTTGAAATAACCATTCCAATGTCCCACCCCATAAAACAGCGCCATCACAGCAATAATCGGAGCCGACAGCGGCAATATAATTTTGGCAAACAATTTAAAGTTGGAGCAGCCGTCAATTTCCGCAGCCTCTTCCAGCTCTCGCGGCACCGTGCTTTGAAAAAACGTGCGGGCAATGAACACATTCCAGACTGAGACCGCGCCCGGAAGCACCATCACCCACGGCGTATTAAGCAGTCCCAAATTTTTAATGAGTAAGTAGAAAGGCACCAGCCCTCCGCCAAAAAACATCGTAAAAATAAATAAGGCCGTAATCGTATTGCGTCCAACCAAATCTCTGCGAGATAACGCGTAAGCGCACGGGATGGTAAACAACAAATTAATCGCTGTACCGGCGACGGTATAAAAGATCGTGTTTCTGTACCCCGTCCAAATTTCCATATTGCGAAATACCCGCTCATAGCCTTCAAAAGTAATCCCTTTAGGAATGAGCCACATCTGGCCGTTCTTCACATAAAGCGGATCGCTGATTGACGCACTTATGATGTAGATAAGCGGATATAGTACCAATAGCATGACGAGCAGCATCATGCCTGCATTAGCCGCGATAAACAGCCGATCGCCCATTGACTCCCTTCTCATTCTTGCAGCCCCCTCTCATTTACCACAAACTCGCTTCACTTTTACGTCTGGCAATCCAGTTCACCACGACAAGAATAATGAAATTGATCACCGAATTAAACAATCCGACCGCAGATGAAAAGCTGTATTGCGCCTGCCTTAAGCCGCTCCGATAGACATAGGTAGAAATCACATCCGATGAATCCTGATTGAGCTGATTTTGCAGCAGCAATATTTTTTCAAAGCCGACGCTCAAAATACCGCCGGTACTTAAAATGAGCAAAATAATAATCGTCGAGGAAATGCCGGGCAGGTTCACATGCCAGATCCGGCGCAGTCGGGACGCCCCGTCCATAATCGCCGCTTCATGCTGCTGCGGGTCAATTCCTGCCAATGCCGCGATATAGATGACCGTTCCCCACCCCATGTTTTGCCACACATCGGAAAATACGTAGACCGTTTTGAACCATCCCGCCTCCGACATGAACGATACAGGCTCGAAGCCAAACAATCCAATAAAGCGATTAACGATCCCCGTCTCCGGAGAGAGGAAGGCAATGATGATGCCGGCCATAACGACAACCGATATAAAATGCGGTGCATATGTAATCGTTTGCACGCTTTTCTTGAAAGCGCCGTTGCGCAGTTCATTTAACCCGAGCGCCAGCAAGATCGGAATCGGAAATCCGACAAGCAGCGAGTAAATACTAATGCCAAGCGTATTCCAGATTAACGTCCAAAAATAATAAGAATCAAAGAAGCGAATAAAGTGTGTGAAGCCTACCCAATCGCTTCCCCATATCCCCTTTGTCGGTATAAAGTTTTTAAACGCAATTTGCACCCCGTAGATTGGAACATAATTGAACAGAATGACTGCTGCGAAGGCTGGCAAAATAAATAAATATAATTGCCAATTTTTTAATATTCGCTTCATTCTCCGGTCAGATTTGCTTTGCACTCGACTCTTGGCCAGATTCACTACGCTTGCTGTTCCATCATTCTCCATCCTAAGCCCCCGCTTTCAGACATCTTACTTCATCCATCTTCACTCCGAATGTAAACGGATACAACACAGACTAAACCCTCCAAATATTGTTATAACATTAAGGTGTGGATTCATTATAAATTGGATTCACTTACCTGTCAACATGAGAAAATACGTCATTTTTATCTGTTTTTCGGCCAAATAATGACCTTTCCGATCCGATCCGTGTTTTATCGCCTTTAAATGTCATAACAATAAAAAGCACGGAGATTGGCCCCTCAGCCCTCTCCATGCCTTTATGTCACACTTTCTATTGGTGCAGCCGTAGATTTCCGGATAATGACTTCCGTATCCAGCACAACTTTGCGAATTTCGTTCGTTCCGGAACGAATATCGCCAATCAGCATATTGACGGCTTCCTCGCCCATTTTAAAGAAGGATTGCTCCACCGTCGTTAGCGGTACATCGAGATGCTTGGTAAAAGACAAATTATCAAAGCCTGTAATCGACAATTCCTCGGGCACACGTATCCCATGTTCAATTGCCTTATTTAGGAGCGAGACTGCCGTAATATCATTCAGTACAACAACGGCTGTCGGTCTATCCTTAGACGCCAGTTCTACAAACCATCGTTCAATTACAGTTTGCATCACTACTTTGCGTTCATCATAAGGGAGTGCCATGCTTTGATTCAAATCAATCGGCGTGTTGATCACCCAATCTTTCCTTAGCGGGATACCGTTATCGATCAGCGCCTTGCAATAGCCCCGGTAACGCTCCCCGGCCGACTCCATTTCCAGCATCTCGCCGCACAAAAAAGCGATTTTCCGATGGCCAAGCGCAATAAGATGGCTTGTGATGCCGTAGCTTCCTTGAAAATTATTGGAGACGACCGCAGGAACCTCAATGCCAACGATATTGCGGTCAATCACGATAAACGGGAACTTGCTCACCATCAAATCGCTCACAATATCGATACTGCTTGAGCTTGTACACGGATACAACACAATGCCTTGCACCCCGTCCTGCCGCAATTGTTCAATAATCTCTCTTTCTCTGACCGGATCTCGCAAAGAATTGTGCAAAGTAACGTAATAGCCTTGCATTCTGGCCGCCTGTTCAGCCCCATGCAAAATATCGTAGCCGATCTCCTCGCCGAACGGCAAAATAACCGAAATCAGCGATAAGGACTGAGCTGCGCCGCTTCTCCTGCCGCCCTCAGCAGCAGCCTCTGCCCACTCCTTTTCCGGAGATACGAATGTCCCAACCGCTTTTCTCCGGTATACAAAGCCTTTATGCTCAAGCTCTTTCACAGCGCGCATCGCCGTAATTCGACTCACATTAAAGGTTTGGGAAAGCTCCTGCTCTGTCGGAATCTGATCGCCCGGGGATAGCTGCCGGGAATGAATCTGCTCTAGCAAATGGTCCAGCACAATCTCATATAAAGGTTTCTTTTTTGTTTTCAAACAGGCTCACGTCCATTGGCTCATTTTTATCTCTTAATGTTATGACATTAATTTTAACGTCATATTTTTATATGTCAAATGCTTGAACAATTGATCTTTTGATTACAGATAAATTCTTATGTGGTCAAAAAAGCCGCCTCCCAGTAGTCAGCAACTACTAGGAGACGGCTCATCCGTCCTACTGCTTCAATTTATCTATGGCCCGCATAATAATTACGACAGCTTCCGCCCGGGTCGCTTGTGCCTAAATAATCGCCCCAGTCAGCTGCGACCAGGGCGTTATTTTATCATTAAACTAGTTAATCCCTCAGTTCCACTTTCTCATAAAGACTTTTCAAATAGTTCGCAATGACACGAGATAACTGATTTGGCACTTCGACCAGACTCATATGCGATACATCTTCAAATGTGTTTTCCAATATATGCGGGTAACTAAAAGTTGAATTTGGCGTGTCTTCTTCGTTAATCGAGAAGGTTTCAAGCGGACATATGACCTCATCCTCAGCACCTGCTACTAGCAGGATGGGGTAAGTCGCTTCAGCCAGCACATGGCTGCGGTCCGGACGCTCCGTCATGCCTTGAAGCGTGCGGATGGCTCCTTCTTGGTTCGTCTTACAGCCTACGCGGATCAAGTCGTACATTTCGCCTTGCCATTCCCCTTGCTTAGACTCCGTAAATAACTTGGGAACCAGCCTTTTGATATAGCTTTGGATGCCATTAACCGATATATCCATCATGTCTTGTCGCCGCTTCTGCTTTATCTCTTCTGTATCCGGCAATGCCGTAGAGTGAATCAGCCCTAATCCCAACAATTTGTCTTTATATTGTTCCGCAAAGGCAAGTGCAACATAGCCGCCCAGAGAATGACCGAACATTACTACTTGGTCTAAACTTAATGTCTCGATTAGTCCATATATATCATCAGCCATTGCCTCCATTGAATAAATGCTGTCCGGAGCAGATGAACTGCCATGACCACGCAATTGCGGCATGATCACCCGATATTGATCACTTAACAGCGGACAAACTTTATGCCAGTAATAAGACGATCCGCAAAAACCGTGCAGCAGGATCACCGTCCGCTCGTTAAGCTCTCCACATTCTTCATAAACCAGCGCAACACCGTTCACATTAATCGTGTGCTCTTTCATCGTTGAACACCTACCTTATTTAAATTTAGTTTTGGCTTTCTATTCTTGTAAACCAATTTCGAGTTGCTTGAAACAATTTGTAGCGATATAAATTCCCGCTTCATTAATAGGGAATTCTTATGACATGAGCAGTGCCGCTTTTGTTATGCGAAGCTGTTTCAACATCGGATAAATGGGTTATTAATCTATCAAGCTAGTCAACAAATGATCTTGTTTATCGCCTTGCTTATTTTTGGCAGATTACATGAAGGAGGAGTTTTCTATGAACAAGCAAACAGATCTTTCAGCTACAAAGGTGCGTATCGTGGACAGCATCACAGAGGTTGAAGAGCAAATACGGTTCTTTCAAAATGAAGGGTATGAACAAGACAATATTTTCATACTCGCCCATGACAGAGATCGAACCTCCCGCATTGCAGACAAGACGGATGCGGGCACAATCGGGATCGCGGAGGAAGGCATAGGGACAGCCATTTCCAATCTGTTCCGTTCCACTGGAGATGAGCTCCGTGCCAAAATGAGATCGCTCGGCATTTCCAAATATGATGCGGAACGTCTGGAGGTTGAAATGGACCGGGATAAAGTTCTGGTCATTGCGTGGGGCGGAAAAGAATACTACGGGGAAGATTTTGACCCGGCCGTATTCTATTACACCTATTATTGAATTTCATTCCAATCGCTTTAAAAGGGTTGTCCCAAAAGTCGCTGGCCCATACGCAGCGACTTTTGGGACAACCCTGCATGTTCACACACCGCATCTGCCAGTATGGTATAGTGAGATTACACGGAACCCGGAACCAATCAAGAAGAGGAGGTTTGCCAATGAGCATCATAATCGTCGATGACAATACGGCCAACCAGCTCGTTGTTAAAGCAATTTTAAACAAAGCTGGTTACACGGACTTGATCTTCGCCTCCTCCGCCCAAAAATTATTTGATATTTTAGGAGTTCACTCCAGAATTGTGAAAGTAAGAGATGCGGAACTCATCCTAATGGATTTGATGATGCCTGCAGTCGATGGTTTGGAGGCGTGTAAAATATTGCAAGCGGATGACCGCTTCAAAGATATCCCGATTATATTCGTTACCGCAGTGGGCGATTCGAGCAAAATGGCCGAAGCGCTCGATGCCGGAGCCAGTGATTATGTAATGAAACCGATTAATCGTATGGAGCTGCTGGCCCGTATTCGCTCTGCCTTGAGGCTGAAGAAGGAAATCGACTGGCATAAAGAACGAGATACACGGATGAAAAATAAGCTGGAGCTTGCCAAGCAGGTGCAGCGCAGTGTATTAAGCAAAGCCATTGATGATGAAAACATCGAAATTAGCGCCGTCTACCAGCCCTCCTCCGAGCTTGCCGGCGATTTCTACGGCTGGTACCAAATCGATCGGCATCGTTACGGCGTTATTTTATTAGATATGATGGGTCATGGTATTTCCGCATCCTTGGTATGCATGTATATATCCTCTATATTAAGGGATACCATTACTCGCATGTCTGATATGGAGCAAGCTGTGCTTGAGCTTAACCGTTATATGAATCAGCTGCATATGGAAGATGAGTTAATCAATTATTATTTTACGGCAATTTATATGGTTATTGATACGATGGAGAAAACATTTGAATATGTAAACGCCGGCCATCCGGCAGGCATTGCCTATGCCGATGACCGCATAGAGCTGCTGGAGCATAGCTGCGGAGCAATCGGATTATTCAATACGCTGAATGTAAAGAAAAAAAGACTGCATTATAAAAAAGAGCTAAACATTATTTTATATACGGACGGATTAACAGATGCCATCGAGCATGGCTCGGAGATTGCTGCGGAGCACTTGGTCACCTTACTGGACAATAAAAAGGGCCTGGAGCCTGCTGAAATCATCCAACAAATGCTTCCCGAATGTAACAGCACCAATCAAAAGGACGATATTTGCCTAGTCAAAGTACGGAGCAAGTAATCTAAATTCATGACTAAATTATAATGACCGGAGTGAAGCGAATGTCAGCTAAAAAATTTCATGTGCGACAAGAAGAAACGAATGAAGCGTACATCTTATATGTGAGCGGAGAATTGGATCTTGCAGCTGTGCATCAATTCCGGGCTGTGCTTGGCCCTATTGTGAAGCAAGATGAAAAAGCTCTGATTCTCAACTTTAAAGAATTAACTTATATTGATAGTACTGGAATTGGAATTATTGTTTCCATCTTGAAAATTCGCGACGATTTGCATGCTCCCTTTATCGTTCAGGATATCCCCCCTTCTATAAAGCGTCTATTTAATTTGACAGGCATATCCGGATATTTAACAGAAGGGACCGAAGTTTAGCTATGGAAGAAATCCGTTTGCAAATTCCATCACAAGCTGATTATATTGATGTAGTTCGCGTATGCCTTTATGGCATTGCTACAAAAATAGGCTTTTCCTATGAAGATATTGAGGATATGAAGGTTGCTGTTTCCGAAGCCTGCAACAACGCCGTGCTGCACGGCTCCCAAGCCTCTGAGAACAACAGCATTGAAATCTGCTTCAAGCATAGCGACGCCAAGATCGTGATCAAAATTAAAAATAAAGGGTCGACATTTGCGCATAATGAGGCGTTAGACAAGGCTAATCCTCTGCCATCGATGACGAATATTAGCGATCTGCCTATCGGCGGTTTGGGTCTTTATCTCATGCAGGCACTGATGGATGAAGTTTCGGTTGAAACAAGGGATCTAATGACTGAAGTGACATTAATGAAAAGTATTAAGCAATGATGCTTGACAGAGGAGCCCGTTCAAGCGATCACTTGACAGGCTCTTCTTTGTCATGTTGGTCAAAACCATAAGCCCGGTATATGCCTTCCAGCAACAATGTAATTTCGATGTATTCCACTTCATTTCACCTGCTTTGTCAGCCACACCCGCATTAAGGAAAATAATTGCTCCATATTGATCGGCTTGCTAATGTAGTCAGAAGCGCCGGCTTCCAGACAGCGATCCCGGTCGCTTTTCATCGCCTTGGCCGTAAGAGCGATTATCGGTATATTTTTGAGCGCTGGAGTTTTCCGTATTGCCCGTATAGCCTCAAATCCATCCATAAGCGGCATCATAATATCCATCAAGATGAGATCGAAGCCGTCTTCCTTTTGCAATACCTCCATACACTGCCAGCCATTCCCCGCTACCGCCGCTTGCACCCCTTTTCTTTCCAGCGCTTTCACTAATGCAAATACGTTGCGGGCGTCATCTTCGACGATAAGAACTCTCTTGCCTATAAACAAAGCATCCTCGTTGTCCGACTGTTGCGAACCGTCCGCTTCATTCTCCTCTTCATGATTGGCGATTATGACGACTTGTGAATCTGCCGCCGCGGCTGCCTCCTCCATGCCTTTCGTAATCAATTCTACTCTCGATTCCGTCAAATTTGGCAAGTAAAGGGTAAATGTACTTCCTGCACCAGGTGTACTATCCAGCATAATTTTCCCGCCTAACAATTTTGCAAACTCATTACATATCGATAATCCAAGTCCTGTTCCGCCATACTCGCGATTCGTCTCTCCATCTGCTTGCTGGAAAGCTTCAAATACTAACTGCTGCTTATCCGGCGGAATGCCGATACCAGTATCACGCACCGAAATCGCCATCATCTGCTCATTGGGATACATCGGCAACAGCTGCTGTACGATAGACTGGTCTGCAGGCTCAAGCGACAGCACTACTGAACCCTCTTTTATAAATTTAAAGGCATTGGACAACAAATTTTTGATTATTTGCTGCAATCGTTGTCCGTCAGTACGCCAAATTAATGGAAGCTGGGGACTGGTTTCGATCCTGAATTGAATGCCTTTACTTTCAGCTATGGGTTCAAAGGTATGTTGAAAAAACGCTGGAAGCTCTGTTAAATTGACTTCATCGATCGTTAAAATAATTTTTCCCGCTTCAATTTTAGAAAGATCGAGGATATCATTAATCAGCTTGAGCAAATCATTCCCAGACGAATGAATCACTTTAGCGTACCCGGTTTCATCCTCATTCAATGTGCGATTTTCATTGTCAGCCAGCATCTGGGAAAGAATTAGAATACTGTTTAAAGGCGTTCTCAGCTCATGCGACATATTGGCCAAAAAATTCGTTTTGTACTGTGAGCTTTGCTTTAGCTTGGCCGAATATGCCTCCAGCTCCTCCTTTGCCTTCTCTAGCTCTTTTGTTTTCTGGACGGCAATTGAATTCTGTTCCTCAAGATGCTTCGTAGTCATCCACATTTCTTCTTGCTGCATTTGCAGCTGTTCCGATTGAGCTTGCAGTTCCTCTGTCTGAGATTGAAGCTCCTCTGTCAGCACTTGCGATTCGCTAAGCAGCCTTTCCACTTCCATCCGGCCGGCAACATTATTGACAGCAATTCCGAAATCAACCTCGATTTCTTCAAGCAGCTTCAGATGCTGAGAGGTAAATGATTCAAGTGAAGCGAATTCTACAACAGCCTCCACCTTGTTCTCATATTCAATCGGTACGATTAGAATGCTTTGCGGCTGAATTTGCCCGATGCCCGCTGTAATCATGGCCGGATGATCTTGAAGCCCATTCAAAAGAAAGATCCGGTTCTCAAGCGCACTTTGGCCAACGAGCCCCTCCCCCATAACAAATGCGGCTTTGCCTGCGCTTTCTTGCTCATCCAGCCCGGCATAAGAGGCAATGTTGACTAATCTTTGCTGCGTGCCTGTTTCTTTTCGGATATAAAACACACCGTAAGTCGCATTAATCATAGGTGCGACTTTGGCTAAAAAGGATTCACCCAATGTTGTAAGATCATTAATCCCTTGGCTCATCGTAGCGACCTCCGCTACCTTGGCTTGGATCCAATTTTTCGCTTCTAAGCTTGTCAGCAGCTCATTGGTAGCCTCTCCCAAATCTCTAATCTCATCTCTGGAGTTTACTTTAATTCGAGTCATGATATCACCTCCTGCTGAGGCAATATCGGTAATCGCTCTAACAACTTGTCTTATCGTTTTTACAATAGAACCTGAAACAAATGCAACGATCGATAGACCAATGACCGCAACGACAAGCAGCATGATATAAATCCCGATCGTCAATAACCGGTTTTTATTAGCAAGATCACTCATATGTTCTTTAGTAGATTGGATTTCTTTCGTATGCAAGGATTCAAATTTATTGCGTAAATCATCGAAATTTTGTTTGCCTAAATCATGATTATACAACTGGGATAACTCCGCCGATTTATTTTGTTTTTTCAATAAAATTGCCGGCTCGGCAACCTTGTTGATCCAGGTCTGAATATAGACTTTAATTTCTTCCAGCTCACTTTGTGCGCTCAGATCGTTGGAAATATACGCAGACAAGCTATTATATTTGGCTTCCCATTGTGATTTTCCGTTGGTATACGGCTCCAGATAAGCCTCGTCACCGGTTAGCAGATAACCACGCTGTCCAGTTTCCATGCTTAATGTAGCATTGCGAATAGAGGCAATTAAGTTATGAATTTCAATATCGCTGCTAGTAATCGTTTCTATTTCATTCTGCAGAGCTGAAATCCGGCCGGTAACAATTACAATCGACACACTTAGGCAACATATGACGAGGACATAGCCAATGGCAATTTTCATTCGAATATTAAATCTCATATCTCTTAACATCGTGGCCTCCTTTTCTTATTTGCACCATTGTCTAATTATAACATTAATGAAAAATCTGTTGTTTCAAAATAGGGCATTGCGGGTAATTAGTTTAAAAGAGGATGTGATACATAATGGATCTATTTATCCAAGCCGGTATGATCGTTATCGCAATTGCGGTTTTTATCCTCATGTACGCCATTTGGCAAACGATGAAGGTGTTGAGAGCGGCAATTGAAGAAATGCGGTTAATGATTGGACAAGTTCGAACCGATATCTCTACGATTTCAGAGGATATGAAAGAGGCCATTCATAATACCAATGCCATGACGATGGACATCAGAAAAAAGTTGAACTCATTAAATGTTGTTTTTACAGTTGTTAACGACATTGGACAAGCCGTCCATGCGTTTACAGATGCTGCCAAACACTCTGCTAAACAGCTCGCCGCATCTATGGAGCAGAAGCACCGCCAGTCCGCTCATAGTGAGGATGATCAAGCTGTTAAACCGAAGGACGGCATATCAGTTGCAATAATCGATGCTGTCATTTCTTCTTTGCGCATTTGGAAAAAAATAAATCGATTATAGTTTATAGATTATAATAGAGAAACTATAGAGAAGAATGATCCAAGCCTTAATGGATCATGTCGAAGTTCGTACAGACCCGGGTACTGAAATTATTTTAACGAAGAGAACGGGTGGAAGAGAGGAACGGTTATGAACAACAAATCCTCCTGTCTTACTGAAGAACAAACCATCGCTTTGATGAATCGCTATAAAGAGCATGAATGTAATGAGAGCGCAACAAAGCTGCTAAATCATTATAAACCGCTTATTCGCATGGCTGCCGTTAATATGTCTCGAAGCAGACCTGATTTATTCGAAGATCTATTCCAGGTCGCCCAAATGTCCATGCTTAAATTATTTAAGCAATATGACTTTACACGGGCAATTCCATTTGAAGGCTATGCGATGAAAAACTTGATCGGCTATCTAAAAAACTATTTACGCGATAAATCCTGGTATATCCAAGTACCTCGGAGAATGAAAGAGAAGGGGCTGCTGATCCAGAAAGCAATCGACCAGTTAACGGTCACGCTCCAGCGATCTCCGGGTGTAGATGAAATCGCTGCTTATCTAGAGCTTACTGTAGAAGAAACGATTGAAATTCTTTCTTCCCGTGATTCCTTGCAATATGTTTCACTGGACGCACCTATATCCACTGATAGCGATAATGCTACTGTCGGTGATTTAATCGAGTCGAGGGTGGATGATTACAGGGAGCTTGAGCTGCGGCTTGATCTGGAGGACGCGCTGGGCAAGCTGAATGAAGCAGAGCGTAATGTGCTCAAGCTCAGCTATCATAACGACCAGTCGCAGCGCAGTATCGCGCGGCAGCTTGGTGTTTCGCAAATGAGTGTTTCCCGTATTCAGAAACGGGCATTTCAGAAGCTGAAAGCGCTGTTAGCTGAAGACCGTTTAGATGAATAGATAGAGAGCAGCCTCATAAGTGAAATGCAATAGTAGCTTATGGGGCTATTCTGCGTGTTTGCGTGGTTGGGCAAAAGGCAAAAACGGCGCCGAGCCCCTCTGCGGGCAGCTCAGCGCCGGAACCTCGCTGTACACGAAGTAGTTGAACCGTGATTTATTTATCATCGGAGGCATTGAAGGAATCTTTAATACTTTGATTCGATTTCTTCGCATGCTCGGCAAGACTGCTTGCCTCCTCCTTGACGCTTTCAACGACTTCCTTTGTCGTATTTCCAACCCTTGATGCAATGTCTTTCGTCTTGCTGCAAAGAGATTGATATTTATTTAAGAGTTCCCCCCGCATTTGCGCGCCTGACTTAGGGGCTAATAATAGTGTAGCGATCACACCGACTGTGCCTCCAATTACTGTCCCAAGCAATAATCCGCTGCTTTTTGTTTCATTTGGCATTTGAAATCTCTCCTTTTTATTCATAATGAATCCACTTCTTACTTTACATTTAACCAAGCTGGCCAGCTTTGAAACAGGTTATCGAAAACATAATTGCAGAGAAAAAATACACCTTCCTACTATCATCGCCCCATGTTTTTGGGTTCCGATGCTAATTAGGAAGGTGTATTATAAACGTCTCTTTCGATTCCTATTTTCAAATGCCTGAGCCGGTCACGGTAAACGCCGCTATAGCCCAACTGTACGCCGGGTCTTCTTGTGCGCCGTCCTTATAGGTGGAAATTAAGGCCCATCTATCTTTCCCCGATGTATTGGGATAAGAAGCGTGAAAAAGAAAATCATGGAAAATAATCGCATCTCCCTGTGAAGCAGCTAAGTCGACTACCTGTGATTCATCAATATTGTCCTGACTTAATCGATTGCCGAACCCTAAACCGTCCGAAGTATCGCCGCTATGGCGCACATCACCTAACAGATGCGATCCGGGTACGACTCTCAGGCATCCATTATCGGGATTGGCATCATCCAACGCAATCCACACCGAATATTTATGACTGCCCTCCCAATAAGGATAATCCTGATGCCACGGGGAGCCAAAATCGGTGCTTGCGTTTTTGAACACAATTTTATCGCTCAAAAACACAACCTTCTCCCCGATAAGTTCCCGCAGAACGGTCACCAGCTCCCGCTTCGCCGCTGCTGCCGCAAATACCGGGCTGGCCGCAGCCATGCCGACATAGACGCCTTCCTTGCCAACTCCTTTCTCCTGCAGCACCTTGCCGGCCTCTTCTTTGAGCCTGACCGCCTCATGATCGGAAAACAGATTTTTCATGACAACATAACCGTCGCGATCAAATTGCTCTTTATACGTTGACGTCATTGCAATCTTCCTCTCTGAATGTCTGTAGGCGTACGCCCCTTGCCAGCTTTAACGATCCGGGCAAAATGATAGGAGGACTTAAAGCCGCAGCGTTCGGCAATCTCTCCGACTGTCAGCCCCGTTGTCCGCAGCAGCTCTACGCCGCGCTCCATGCGGTACTGCCATAAAAATTGCATCGGCGTCATCCCTTTATGCTGACGAAAAAGACGTACCAGCTGGCTTACCGATACATTCCCGCCAGCGGCCAAGTCGGCCAATGCCAATTCCTCGTGAAAACGTTCCTGAATAATCATCCGTACAAGCGTAACCGCAGGATGAACCGCAAGCGCCGCCGCATCATTCCGGCACTCCGCTGCATATTGCTGGAACACAGCCAGTGCGAGCGTATTGAGCACATCGCCGCTTCCCGGCATCCCTCGTCTTTGCAGTCCGAGAAGCGCATCAAGCAGCTGATTCATCAGTTCGGAGGTCGGCAGCTTATTCGGCAGTCCGCGCAATTGCTCCAACACCTCATGATCGATATCATACTCGAATACCGTAATCCAGCGATGCCAGGTTTCTTCCAGAACAGCGAATGCAATATGCACCTGCTGTCCGGGCAAAATCAAAAACATATGGCCAGGCGCAAGCTCCGTTACCGCATCGTCAATGGTAATTGTCATCGCGCCCGAATGCAGCAGTACCAGCTGCAGTTCGCTTTGCAGCCTGGGCCCATAGGTGACGCCGGGAGCGTTAACGATCGTTCCCGCATAGCATTCCTTTACCGCAAATACCGGACATTGACCGCCTGCGTCCATGCTCCTTGCCTCCAATCGCTTGCTCCTTCACTTACAAGAAGAAACGGCTGACGCCGTCCTTGAGGCGCAGCAAGTTTCTTCCCTTAGAAATATAAGCCAAGTATAAGGTAAAACTTATACTTTCTTATATTTTAAAATAACGCAAATATCGCTTTCTGAACATGCATGCCGTACGCTTCTTTGTGTCTGGGATGCGCATTTCGAGATAAGGGGTCTCCGGTCGGGCATTCTTCCCCTAACATTCTCAGCACCACCTGCCACCCGCCACCGTCCGGTGAACGCCCCCTCAAAAGTTGCAGTTTGTCACGTCTGATGATTATCCAGAAAAAGTAATACATGGGGCTCAACCTTAAAATCTGTGCTTGACTTCCCTTCCCCACAACTAACTGGACTTTATGCAGGTAGAATACTCAAAATAGATAATTTTTGCAGTCTAACTGGAAATCATCCAGCTAGTTCGGGCCAAATCGAGTCTATCCATCTCTATCTCCCATTCTAACTGTAGGTTTTCCATCTAGTCCAACTATCTAGCGAACAAAACAAAAAACGAACTGTAGAAAATCCATTTAGTCGGCCAATATAATAAGCCCCCAGCCAAATAGAGCTATTCTGCACGTTTCTTTAATCTTACATGACCCATATTGTGGTAAATCAACAGACCTACAGTTTGTGCAACCATTTCGCGTCATACCTCGCCTCCCCCCATACAAAAATACCCCGCACGTTATCCCGTAAAGGAATAACGTGCGGGGTCCCAATGGTTAGTTTGTTTGCGTCAGAGTCAGAGCAATGATGCGGGACAGCATGGCTGCAGCCTCTGCGCGGGTTGTCGCTTTTTGCGGAAGCAGCTTGCTGCCGCTGCCTGTTATTAATCCTGCTTCTACAAGCGCCGCTGCACTATTTTTCGCATATCCAGCTACTTGCCCGGCATCTGTAAACCCGTCTAGACCAGTTGCATTCCCTGGAGCAGCAGCCAGCTTCATCTGGCGCAGAACGCGTTCGATCATTACCATCATTTGCTCGCGCGTCACTTCTGCCTCAGGCTTGAATTCTGTCTCCGATACGCCTTTCACGAGTCCCAGCTTTTTCGCAACCGCAAGCTCCTTATAATAGTAAGCAGTCGGGCTTACATCTGCGAAGTTGGAGTCGGCCTCAGCTGTCAGGTTGAACATCCGCACAAGCAGGACGACCAGATCGGCACGCTTAATCACTTGCTGCGGAGCAAATTGATCCTTCGACACACCTTTAACGACGCCGCTCGCAGCCAATGTCTCGATCGCTTCTTCTGCCCACGCATGCTTAGTCAAGTCGCTAAACTTCTTCGGCGTATACACAACCTCATAGACATCTTCCTTCGATCCTTTAACCTTTACAATCCCCGCTGCCGGATCATAATGGCTGAAGATGACCGGTGTCTTCGTGCCGTCTTTATTGACCTTCAAAACCGTTACAACGCCAGGTGTTTGCAGCTGCTCCGGTGTCGGTTTAAACGCAAGCTCGATAATCGATTGCTCCGGCTTAACTTCCGGCTCCGGTTTCACTACCGGCGGCTCAGTGGTGCCCGGATTAGAACCATTTCCATTTTCATTGCCATTACCCGAGCCTGGACCTGGATTTTCTCCGTTCCCATTGCCCGGCTGATCCACAGCTTTCACCGTCACAGCGGCTACCGCTTTAATCGCTGTACCGTCAACCGTGCCATTCACCTTAAAGGTGCCAGCCTGAGCATACTGGCTTGGAGCGACGGCATCCCACTTCACAGCCACATCGGCCGTCGTTTTGTCAGCATACGTCGCCTTCACTTTTGCCGGCAATACAGGCGCTTTGCCGACAACCGTCTCTACGTCAACCGGAGCCAGGCCTGTAATTTCTACAGCACCAGGCCCACCTGGCTCATCCACAGCTTTCACCGTTACAGTGGCTACAGCTTTAATCGTTGTACCGTCAACCGTGCCATTCACCTTAAAGGTGCCAGCCTGAGCATACTGGCTTGGAGCGACGGCATCCCACTTCACAGCTACATCGGCCGTCGTTTCGTCAGCATACGTCGCTTTCACTTTGGCCGGCAGTACAGGCGCTTTGCTGACAACCGTCTCTACGTCAACCGGAGCTAGGCCCGTAATTTCTACAGCACCAGGCTCGTCGGGCACGCCCGGCACCAGCACAGCCAACGCTTCTGTTTCTGCTCTCGCCCCGTCGTAATTGCGCGTTACTTCAAGAATAACGCGTACGGTCGTATCCGCTTTTGGCGCAGCGATACTGCCGTCCGGCTTAATGATCGCTTCATCACTCGACGATTTCACGGCTACCGTAAATCCTGCCGGAACGGTCGGCAGCGTTAATTGCTTATCCTGTTTGGCCGGTGCCGGAATTTCAGCAATTGCATCAGCAATAGTTTGCGGGCTGATCGAGCTTACTGTAATGGCGCCCATATCGGGAGCGTAGCCGCTCGGATTATACAGCTTAATGCTGTTCATCCCTTTTTTCAATTCCACTTGAATCGTCTCGAATTGAATCTGCTGCCAGCTTGTTCCTGTTAACGGCAATTCAATTCCGGGCTCATCATTGATGGAAACAAAAACTGACCTTGGCTGGGCCGTGGCATATTCAAGCTGCAAATCGTACAGCCCGTCTCCCGGCACTTCAACATTTTGGAAGGTAGCGGTATTGTTATTGTCTCCCAGTCCGCCTACAAACCCGACCTTGCTGCCCGTCATAAACGCAGCTTCGCTCACCAGTTTGCTGAGGCCTGTCAATACGGCGTCGGCCGGACTATAAACCTGCTTCAGATTTTTGATCGTCCCCTCGGGCACCATCACTTTAATGGCCGCCGTATTGGACGTAACGCCGTCGGCAAGACGCTTGAGCTCAAATACGAGCGCTACTTCCGTGTCTGCCGCAGGCGGTAAAATTCTGCCCTTCAAATCGATCACGTCCGGACGGGAGGAAGACAAGATGCGAATGCTGTAGCCCTCCGGAACTTCCGGCAGCTTCAATTTGAACGCATTCTTCTCCGGCGCGGTTACTTTATCAATCGATGCTGCAAGCTCCTGAATCGGGTCCAGCACCGGATCGGAACCGGCCGGAACTATATATACGGCCCCGCCCGCTTCAAGCGAAAGGGTCACTTGACCGTCAACGACAGCCAAATCTTTGTTCACCAATCTTGGCAAGCCCATGCCAACCTGGTACAGCTGGACAGCCGTTACATCGCTCCAGTCCGCAGGCAGCTTCCAGCTTCTGTCCGTATAGCCCTGCTTACTAAACGCCATAATTTCCCTGGCGCCGTCCTCGCGCCACATCTCCGGTACAAACACGTCGGTACCGTCTGCAATGATCACCTCTCCTTGCGTGACGGTAAGCTTGTCGCCAACCTTGGCGCTTCTTACGTTGTCCGAGAAGGTTACAGCATTCGCCGCCGAATCATAGGCGATGCGGTCAAACTGGTTCAAATATTGCCACACCAGTGTTGTCGTGCTGAATTCAGCCAAAAATCCGGTCAAATCTTTTTTATCCTTCATCACAATATCTTCGCCGTGCATACTAACACCGAGCAGTTCATTGCCGCCTCTGCCGCCTACTGCTACTTTTGCAGGCAGCTTCATCTGCGCATCCATTGAACGCCAGTCCGCCCACCAAGCCATCGGCTGCAGCCCGTAGAGTGGATCGCCGCGATACAGCAAGAAATATTCGCTTGTGAAATCCAGGCCTTTGTCATGCCAGTATCGCATAATTTTTTTCTGTGTTTCCGTGTCTTGACGATACGTTGTTTTATGGTACGGGTCGGAGTACGCATCCGGGTTTGGCTCGCCCGGTACCGTGTGCGTTACAAAAGCATCGATATGAATCGTACCGCCCCGCTTCAGCTGCGGCAGCATCTCCAGCAAATTATCGATATTGCGCTGGAGGACGCCCGCTTCCCAGCTTCTCGTCAAATTAATGCGATAGCTTTGGCCGCTGACCCACAGGCCGCCCTTCATCAGGTCGCCATTCGCTTCCCGGCGAATGAGATCCTTCTCCATAAACTCATCCCACTGCGGGCTATCCTCGTAGGCGTCTGTCATATTAATATGCAAGCTGACAGTCGTATTGTACTTGACAGCTTCGTCCATCAGCCATTTCAGGCTGTCCAGCGCTGTCGCGTCTTGTTCGCGCTTGAGCCGCGGATTGACTGTATTCCAGTCCGGATATTTGGAATCGTGGCCGTCATGCTGCCAGCCGACCAAATAAACGATCTTCGGAATGCCGCGGGTCATGTTATCCATTTTTTTGATCGCTTCAAGCGCTTCCTCCAGGTTCAGCATAACGGCGCCGTTTTGGCCCAAATACAGCTTCATCGTCAGCGTCTTCGTATAATCTCTGAAATACGGATAAGCCGCCTCAGGCTTAATCGTAATCGTCATGGTATCACTAAAGGTGCGGCCATCGCGCTCGGCCTTCATTTCGACCTTCACGTCGCCGACGTCGTAGGTGCCGGCTCTGGCCTGGCCGTTCTCACCAATAATAAACCTTTCCTTCGGTGCGTTAAATTGTACTTTTGTGAACGGATCATTCAGCAGATCGATTGTACTGCCATCCTCCAGTGTACCTGTAGCGATTAGCTGTGTCGGCCCGTCAAGCGGCAGCTCGCGTACGGTCGCAGACAGTTCAACGGACTCAAGCTTGCTGTCGCTGTTTTTGTAAGCAAACTTGATCGTATGTGTCGTGACTTCCCCGTTTAGCGTCACATGGATTTTGGCCTCGCCCGGTACAGCCTGAGCCTGCTCGTAGCTTAGCTCCGCGCCCGCATCCTCTGCCCATGCTTCCAGCAAGGCTTGAATGACCGGCGGCTCTGCGGTGTCCGCAGGCACTCCGATTATATTTTCAAGAAGAAACGGGTTGTAGCCCTCAGCAGCCTTCCCATTCAACTGAACTTCTGCTAGCTGGTTCAATTCTGTTGCAATCAAGGATACTTCATCAATGTTCAGCCAGCCGTTAGGACCGCTCTGGAACAAAATCGTTACTTCCTGTCCTGCCTTGAAGTGAAGATCAGTCAACTCAACCAGGCTGTATTGCCCGAAGTTAGAAAAAGTAGTCGTGTAGCCCTCAATCGATAAGGAACCGCCCTGCGATACATTCATGACATGAGCTGACAGCCTATACGTCCCTGAAGCAGGAATCGTAACGGTTTGCGAAATGGAGCCGCCGCCCTTATCGATCCAGGAATGGGTCGTTCCTTTGTACGGATTATTGGTGGCGACGCCTGCCTGATCCTCCGGGCTGAATACCCAGTGCTCCTTGCCGGCCTCAAAGTCCGGATTCAAGACAAGATTGGGGGAATCTGCTGCCGCAGCCGCTGCTCCATTCCCATCCCCCGAAGCCAGCGCAATTCCGCCGCCAGCCGTAAAAAGCTGCAGCACCAAAGAAAATGCCAGACATATTGCCGCGACGACCGAGCCTGTTTTTCTGATACGCATAGTGAGCCTCCCCTAATGAATGATGATAAATGAGTGTTCAATTACCCTTTAACCGCTCCGTCAACCATGCCTTTCACAAAATACTTCTGCAGGAACAGGTAGACTGCTACGAGCGGCATCATCCCGATGAAGCATCCTGCAGCCACCCAGTTAACATTGCTGTGGAATTGTGAGATAAAGCCCGAAAGGGTAACCGGGATCGTCATCATCGCTTTCTTTTGCAAGAAAAAGACCGAAAATTGATAATCGTTCCACACTTGAACCCCGATCAATATAATGACAGTCGCCGTGATCGGTTTTAATAGCGGCAATATGATTTTCAGGAAAATGCCGTAGCGGCTGCAGCCGTCAATGAGCCCCGCTTCATCGAGCTCCCTTGGCACTGTGCTGACGAAGCCTGTGAACAAAAAGATCGTCATCGGCAGCGAGAACGTCACTTGCGTCAAAATGATCGCCCAATACGAGTTGATGCCGCCAATATCGACAATAAATTTGTACAGCGGTACCAGAATCGTTAAAGCCGGTACAATCAAACAGGAAATGCACAGCATATACACGAACCGGTTCCAGCGGGTTTGATGACGCGACAGCGGATAGGCTGCGCACGCACCGATCAGCACCACCAGACATACGGCAGCAAACGTGATGACGATATTGTTCCATACCGCTTGCCCAAGCTGCGCATCCTTCCAGGCATTCGTGAAATTATCCAAGTACATCGACGCGGAAGGAAGCCATTTGCTGCTTGTATCCTCCAGCGGCTTGAAGGACATATTGAATAAAATGTAAAACGGGATCAAGTGAATGATGATAATGAGCAACGCTATGATATAATTAACCGGCTTTCTCACTGATCCACTTCCTTCCGGCGCAGCAGTACGAGCGCAGTCATGCTAATGACGCAAATGATCGCAAACATCAGATTGCCGAGCGCAGCAGCGTACCCCGCATCCTGACGGGCAAAATAGAGATTGTACATCATCGTCGACAGCGATTGCGAGGCATACCCCGGACCGCCATTGGTCATCGCCACAATCACATCGAACAATTTCAAGCCCCCGATAATGTTGAGCACGATATTAATCGTAATCGACGGCATGAGCAGCGGCAGCGTAATGCTTTTAAAGCGGAACCACCAGCCCGCGCCGTCAATGCTCGCCGCTTCATAATACGATTTTGAAATCGATTGCAATCCGGCCAAAAAGATAATCATCGCAATCCCCATGTACTGGTACGTGTTGACAAAGGTGATGAGCCAGACCGCACGCGGCCCGTTGGACAGCCAATCCACTGCATCCTTGCCGAACAGCAGCATCAGGTCATTTAAAGCGCCGCCGTCATATTGAAAGAAAAAATAGCTGATATAGCCCATAATTAACGGACTGATGATGACCGGAAGATAGACGATCGTGCGCACAAAGCCTTTGCCCCGCAGCTTCTGGTCCAGAAACAGCGCATAGGCCAGGCCCAGCAGATTTTGTAAAATCGTACTTCCGAGGCCGTAAATAAACGTGTTTTTGATCGTCTGAATGACCTTTTTGTCTGAAAACATAAGCTTATACTTCTCAAATCCAACCCAAGTGTACTGCTGGGAGTATCCGTCCCAATTCGTAAATGATATTTTCACCCCCTGCACGAGCGGATAGAAAATAAAAACCGAAAATAGCAGCAATGCCGGAAGATACATAAAGTTAAGTACTCCGGCAGACTTAAACCACCTGGCAATCGCATTTGATTTCACTTGGGGTCTTCTCGGCACAGTCTCTCCTCCTTGTCTTTGTCTGACGTCTCCTATCAGTTATGCGCTTCTCTCTCTAAGGTAAAAAAGCGCCCTGCCGCTCCGCATTCGGCCAGCAGGGCACGCATCATCCTACTTGCTTGCCGCTCTCAGTCTCTCATATTCCTGCTTCATATTTTCCGAATACTCGCGCGGCGTAATGACGCCAGCCAGCATATCCTGGCCATTCTTGCACATGACATCCCACATGCCGTTCGGCAAATAGACGCGGTCGAAATAAGGGAATACGCGCAAATCTTTATACTTCTCATAATCAGCCGTCAAGCTGCCGGCATCTGTATCGACTCCGGCAAGACCCGGAGGGAGCGCATTGGATGCCGCAACGAGGCTGACATTTTCAGGCTTGGCGAAGTATGCGACAAACTTCCGGGCCGCTTCGCTGTTAGGTGTATCCTTCCACACGCCCCATGTTGTCTTCTCTCCGCCCGCCAAAGTAGGCGTATCGCCGGCTGCCACAGCTTGGATCGGCATCAAGCCTGCTTTCAAATCCGGGTTAATCTTCATTGCTTCTTCAATCAGATATGGGCCGTACACGCCGAACGCAGCCTTTCCTTCCGCAAAAGCTTTTGCAGAATCGCTATATTTGGCTGTCAGCACATCCTTATTCAAGTAGCCTTTTTGCTGTAGATCAAGAAACATTTGCGGCAATACGTCGAATTTGTTCCAGTCAAAGCTGCCGTCGAGCAGCTGCTCGGCATCATTTTTCTCCGGGCTTACGAACAGCGATGTAGCGTAGAAATCGAAAAATTGCCCGATCGGCCAGGAATCCGCCCCGCCGACATGGAATGGCGTCACCTCGCCATTGCTTTTCGTCTTGATTTCTTCCGCAGCCTTCAACATGTCATCCCACGTCATTGGCACATCAATTCCGAATTTCTCCAGCACGGCCGCATTGTACACCGGACCGCTCTTATCCTGATCCATCGGCAGCACATACACTTTGCCCTGCTCATCCGTAACGGCAGGCTTAATGGCTTCATCCAGCTTGGCGGCCCACTCCTCGTCCTTCAGATCAGCCAAATATTGTCCGTAGCGCACCTTGGCCCAGCCATGCGTTGCGAATACGTCAGGCAGCTCATTGGAGGCCATTTTCATTTTCATAATGTTCTCGTATTCCGAGCCTGGAGCGCTGAAATCAACTTTAATGTCCGGGTTTTCATCCATAAACTTGTTGGCAATATCCTGCAGCACTTTTGCCGGCTCACCGACTACATTAGTCATCACCGTCAATGTTACTTTCCCGTCGCCGCCTTGCTTGCCATTTTGACCGCCTGCGTTCTCGCCGGACGCCTTTCCGGCATCCCCATTGCCTCCAGTGTTTGCCGTTCCGCAAGCCGCCAGCATGCAAGCCAGTGCAGATACGCTCAGCAGCTTGAACCAATTATTTTTTCTCACTCCATATCCCCCTCGTCATGCGAACTTTTCACAATATCTAGGTTACCATGCCTGATTGCGCTTTCATATGTCACAAAACTACAGTGGCTCAGCTCATTTCTACACTATGCATTTTCGTATTGACTTCGTCTGCCTTCTGTACCTATCCTAAGATATACGTTAAAATGAAGGAGGCGCAGCTGTACGTATGAAGCTGTTCAACTCGCTACGTTCCAAGCTGACAATCGTGTATGCGCTGACGATTGTGACTCCGTTCGTCATCCTGGCCTTTGCCCTCCCTTTCTATTCTCAGCATGTCCTGACCAAAGACACCGAGAAATTGACCGAAGGCACCTTGCATGCCTTGGCCGGCAATATTGAGACCTATCTGGACGATTTGGAGCGGCTTACAGCTACTCCTTATTTGAACGATAATGTCATTCAAGCGTTAAAAATTAGAGCAGACAACTTGTACGACATTGCAAGCGCATACACAAAATTACAAACCGATCGCGCGCTGAAGGGCACACTGCCCAACTACTTGATCAACACGCGCAAGGATATTTTGAGCACGTTAATTATTACGATGAACGGAAAAGCTTATTTGACAACTAAAAATAACACAATCGGACTTATGCCTGACTTCAAATTCCACAATGAGCAGTGGTACAAAAAAGCGGTCGAGCAGGACGGCAAAGTAGCTTTTATTAGCCCGCACCCGCAAAACTACTTGACCAACCAGACGACGCCGCAAGTATTCTCTGTGTCCCGGCTCATTAAAAATCCGGAATCCGGGCAGCCGCTCGCCGTTATTTTGGCCGATGCCGACACCAATTTGCTGGAAAAAATGACGAAGGATATCGAGTTTAATGTGAGCTCGGTTGTCGCGATTGTGGATGAATATCAAAACCTGATCTATGCCAATAAGCCGTTATCGGCGAGTATGCTCAGGCAGTTGAAAAGCGATGCACCTTTGAAGGCTGAAGACAGCGGCTATGTCACCGTCTCCCAGACCATCCAGCCGGCCAATTGGACGATGACCGTCTTTTTATCCAATAAGGAAATCCAAAACAAAGTAAGATGGGTGTACATAACCGCTGTTTTGATTTCCGTCGGCGGGCTTATCGTTACCTTCTTCGTCTTTCTCTACTTTTCACAATGGGTCGTCAAGCCCGTGAAGCAAATGAACGACGTGATGAACAAGGTGAAGAAAGGCAATTTGCAAGCCAGATATGAGCTGTCCGGGTCCGATGAGCTGTCTTATCTCGGCCAGTCGCTCAATAAAATGATTGTGCAGCTGGATGAATTAATCAACCGGGAATATAAGGCGACGCTGGCGCAGCGGAATGCGGAGTATCGGGCGCTGCAGTCGCAAATCCAGCCCCATTTTCTGTACAATACATTAAACGGCTTTATCGGCTTGAATCGCATCGGGGAGAAGAAGCAGCTGGAGGAGGCCATTTTGTCCCTTAGCGGCATGCTTCGCTATATTCTTGAGGAAAATCAATGGACCGATATAAAACATGAATTTTTGTTTTTAACCAAGTATGCAGTATTGCAGCAGCTCCGCTTTCAGGATAAACTGACAATCGTCATTAATCATGACGATCATGTAGCAGATTTCGGCATCCCCAAGCTGCTCTTTCAACCGATCCTGGAAAATGCCATCATTCACGGAATCGAGCCTGACGACAAGGACAATGAAATTCAGGTGCTGGCATTCGAAGCTGTACGTCACGGAGAAGCATTCGTTTGCATTGAAATCCGCGATGATGGCGTAGGCTTCGACACTTTGGCCCAGCCGCCTCAATCCCATATTGGCATTTCCAATGTCAGGGCAAGGCTGCAGTTGGTCTATCCGGATGCCGTATTGAACGTACAAAGCATACCCGGCTCGGGTACACGCGTAATCATCATGATTCCAAAGGGAGCAAAGCAGCTATGAACATTTTATTAGCGGATGACGAGAGCCTGGTAAGAGCTGGCCTGAAAAGCATGATCGAAGAGCTTGATATGGCTGTGCAAGTAATCGGCGAAACTAGAAACGGCGAAGAGACGGTCCGCTTTGTTGAGGAGCACCGTCCCGATCTCGTCTTTATCGATATACGCATGCCAAGGCTGAACGGGCTTGAGGCGATCGCTCGGGCGAAAGCTGCTTCCCCCGATACAAAGTGGGTCATTCTGAGCGGCTATTCGGAATTTCAATATGCCAAGGAAGCCCTGCTCCTTGGCGCAAGCAACTATTTGCTGAAACCGGTTAGTCTGGAAGAGCTGCGGGACAGCCTTAGCCAGATATGCGAGCAGCATCGCCAGCAGATCCTCGAACGCAGCAGCCGCCTTGAGAATGCCTTTATTTCATCGTTACAAGGCAGGCGCGCAGGCGGCTATGAACCGTCGCATCTTCTGGGCGGGCTGCATTTTGCAGGCATTGTATGCTTCGCAGACCATGCGCTTTCGCCCCAAGAGGCAAACGAGCTGCACCGGCAGCTGCTTGAACAGCTGCACAGCCTGGTTCGCAGCCATCTGTTATCTGCAGATGCGCATATCTTCGCAATTGCTGTTGAAGAGGGCCGCCTGGCCATCGTATGGGCATGGCAGCCCAGGTACCAGCCTCAAGCAGCCGAGCTGCGGCAGCAGATCGCCAAGCATCTTCAGCAATGGCTCGAAGCCGGCGCGAAAGCTCCTTATGCCATTACCGCCGTCCAACTAGAGGCATCCTCAGGATTTGAAGACTTTATGAAGCAGCTGGAGCGGCTGCACCAGGCGGCAGCCCTTCGCGCCGTTCAGCCGCTGAAAGGCATGTATGCTTTGCATGAGCTGCTGAATAAAGCCAATGACATTCATTTGGCGCGGATCTGCGCATGCCTGGACGGTCTGTGCCAGCTGTATCGCGCCAGAGATTATGCCGGTTATACGAAAGCCGTCGCTCTGCTTGAAAAAGAACGGAACGGGCCGCTCTTGGCCGATCCGGCAATCCGGCAGCATATCGGTACCTTTTTGTCCTGCACGCTTGGCATCTCGCTGCCCATGCAGGAGCCGGACGAGAAATGGTTCAAAGCGCTCCAGGCGCACGGCGACCAAATGCTTGCCGCCGCTCCGCGCACAAAGGACGACAGCATGCCGAAGGATTTGATTCAGCAGGTGATTGCCTACGTCGACCAAAACTATATGCATGATATTGGCATGAAGCAAATCGCCGAAAGCTTCCAAGTAACACCCAATTATTTGAGCTCGCTGTTTCATAAAAAGCACGGCAGCACCTTTATCAAATATTTGACGGAAACGAGAATGCTGAAGGCAAAAGAACTGCTGCTAAACAATCCCCATCTAAAGGTGGCGGAGGTTGCAGAAGCAGTCGGCTATTACAGCACACGGCATTTTACCAAGTTGTTTACGGAGCATTTCGGCTGTTACCCGTCAGAAATCAGGGAGCGTATAGAAAGCTGAAAAGCGTCATGGATCTGTTTTAAACGATCCATGACACTTTTTTCGTTGCTCGATCCGAGTCGGGCCCATTTCATCATTATCCCCTCGCCCTTGATCCGCGATGAGCATGAGCGGAGCGGACCAGGGATCTGTTATGTGAGAACAAACGCGTGAAAACGGCTGGCTCGCGGACCGTAGATCCGTTATCGGCCGCAAATCGCGGCGAAAACCCACAATTCTACATGATTCTTCATACAGAATCAGCGATTTCGCCTGCTCTAAGGTCAATTCTGTATGATTTTTCATATAGAATCGTCAGAATTAGCACAAAATGATCAATTCTGTATGATTTTTCATACACATTCATCGATTTCGCCTGCCCTAAGGTCCATTCTGTATGATTTTTCATATAGAATCGTTGTGTCTTGAGCCAATAACGGATCATCACAGTTGCCCGCTTCTGAATATCCCAAATATTGGTATTATATCAAATTGAATTTGCTGTGCATGTGGCTGAGGGACGAGGTTGGGGGTGGGGGTGGGGTAAACCATATTACGCCCATAATAAATTTTTGATCCATTTCTCCCCATCCAGACGATATCTCAATCTCTTATGCTTGCGCTCTTCATTCCCCTGCCAAAACTCCACTTCCTGCGCTTCGACTCGATATAAAGTCCATGAAGGAGCAACTACATCCGGCGTTTGACTGATGCGATTCATTTGCTGCTCAAAAGCTTCCTCAAAGTCCTCTCTCTTGTCTAAAATAGCGCTTTGCTTGCCGATCAAGGCGATCGCCCGAGCAACCGCTCCCCGATTTAAAAAATCTTGGGCGCTAAGCTCCTCCGCCATCGAGACCGCCTTGCCGCGTATTCTGATTTGCCTCCCCAATCCCGGCCAATAAAAAGTTAAAGCGACCCCGGGATTGCACGCAATCTGTTGGCCCTTACGGCTCTCCAGACTCGACGCAAAATACCAGCCCCGCTCGTCGACATCCTTTAAAATAAGCACCCGTGCATCCGGAGTACCGTCATGATCGATCGTAGACAGCGTCATCGCATGAGGCTCATGCACACCATGTTCGATGGCTCCCCCGAGCCATTCCAGAAAAAGTTCATAAGGCCGCTCACTAGCTTCCTCAACATGAAATGATGGAAACGGACCGGCAAGCGACTTGATCGCTCTAAGTTGATTTCGAATTTGCTCCATAACGTCCTCCAGATCTTATTTTTTCGCCTGCCCTCATTGTATTTGAAGTATAATTATAAATAAAATATATCCTTGTAGCTTTTTAATATATTTTTTATATGGATTAAAAGCCATTAGTAGAACCATGGCCCGCGGCTTGCCGTTTTGGCTGATATGTTCGCAGATAAGGGCTATGCGGTCCAAACAGCGTTTTAGTTAACTGGATTTTATGCAGGTAAATAAGCCAGATCAGACGATTTTGGGTAATCTTACTGGAAATCATACAGCTAGTTCGGTCCAAATCGTGCCCATCTAACTCTATCCCCACTTCTAACAGCAGGTTTTCCATTTAGACCACTTGTCTAGCGGATAATGCCAAAAACTAGCTGTAGGAATTACATTTAGCTGGCCAAGACCAAGGATGAACTGTCAAAGGCTAGTCTATTAAAGTCAAGAATCGTTCAGGGAGGCAGCGGAAATGAATTTGCATGCATTACGTCTATTTCATGTGATCGCGACGAGCGGAAGTGTGACCCGGGCTGCGGAAATCTTAAACATCAGCCAACCGGCCATCACAGCGCAAATTAAAAAATTTGAAAAAGAGCTGTCCCTCCCTTTGTTCAGACCGCAAGGAAGAGGAATCGCCTTAACTGACGGCGGCGAAAAATTGGCCAGCTACGCCAAGCGGCTTTTTATGATCGAGCAGCAAATGGAACAGTTTCTCCAAGAGCATCGCAATGGAACAGCCGGTCATATTCGACTGTCTGCCACCTATTTGCCCGCTCATTATCTCATCCCGGCCTGGATCGCAAAGTTTAAACAGCAATATGAACAAGTGGAAATGATGATCTATACGACGAATTCCCATGACGCCCTGCACCAGCTCTTGAATATGGAAGTCGATCTGGCCATTTATGGCGGCTTGCCGGAGAAATATCCGGATATCATTCAGTCGGAGGAGCTGTTCCGGGACGAATTATGGTTTGTTGTGGCACCCAATCACCGCATGGCGAATCAGCGGGTCTCCTTGCCGGAAATGATGGAAAATCCGTTCGTCATGCGTGAGGAAGGCAGCTCGACCCGTCAAAGACTGATGGCGCTCTGCCGCACGCATAATGTTCACTCTCCCAAAATTACGCTGCAATTCAACGGGCTGCATGAGACGATGAAAGCTGTAATTGCCGGTTACGGGGCCAGCTTCGTCTCTGCCTTGGTCGTGCGCGACCATATCGAACGGGGAGAGCTTTGCCGCGTGTATGTGGAAGGTGTTGATATGCAGAATATCATCTCTATCTTCACCCGCAAAGAAGAGCCCTTGTCAGCCGCCGCGGCTAACTTCATTCAGCTCATTCGCCAAAATCGCTGGCCAAAACAGTAAAAAGGCTTCCCGCCAGGTTCGAAAACCTGCAAGAAGCCTCTCTACTACTCCGATGATGCTGCCTTTTTATTCATTTCGCGATAGACACCTGGCGTAACGCCTTCATACTTCTTAAATAAACGAATAAAGGTACTAATACTAAATATACCGACTGCCTCACTAACCGCCTTAATAACAACTTCTTCTTCCATTAATAGGCGCTTAGCCTGCTGCATCCGGTACCGGTTCAAATAATCCGATAGGTTGTCTCCTATTTGCTCCTTGAAAAATCGCGATAAATAGGACGGATGTAAATTGAAGTGCTCAGACAAGCCTGCTACCGAAACATTAGGATCGCTATAATGCTCACCAATGTATGCAAGCAAATCGTCAATCAGCTTGACGTTATGGCTTTTCTTGCGCGCATTTACATGGCTGCATACCTGCTGCAAGAACAGTGTCATGCGATGCCTCATATCTCCTATAGTCTGTTCCTGAAGTATGGCTTGTACTGCTTTTCGATTCTCCTCATAAAGCTCAGACTGCGCTGAAACAGCTTCCATAGAAGCCTTCATCATCGTACTGATCATATCGAACATAAAGCAGTGAGCCAAATCTGCCGATAATAAGCCCTCCTGCAAATTAGTTTCAATAACCTCATCCATTATAGACTTGGCCTTCTCATAATTCCCCGACTTAATATGATTAATTAACTGCTGCTCCATCTCCAGCGGATAGACATAGCCGTTGCCCTGCACCTGAATGCTTTCATAGTCAATGGTCGTGCTGCTCCCCATGAGCATACGATACTCCATGGCCTCAAGCGTTTCACGATAAGCTGCCGGGATCGACTGGATAGAAGGATGCACAGCGCTTAGCGCGCAAGTAAATTCAATTTGAAACCGCTGTCCAATAAATGCTCTTGCTTCCTCCGCCAGTTGAAGTAAATACTCTTTGGCTTTGAGCGGCTCTGTATTTGGCATAAAGTTCACAACACAGGCCAGCATTTCATCAACCTCTGATACCCAACCGCGATGATGCTTGCCGATCATTTCCTCAACAATATTAGAAATAATCAAATGAACAAAACGTAGGTTTTTCTCAGGATCAAGCTCCTCGTCTCGTAATAAACCATTAAAATCTTCTATGTAGAACAGCATGACTGCATAAGGTCCTAAACCCATATTAAGCCGATATTCAGCAAGTGCTTCCTCAAGCGGATAGTTACTCTCCAATCTGCCTTTAAGCAATCTAACTATTAGATTGGAGCGTAAAAAGACATTTTGCTGTTCAATCACTCTGTTCATCTCTATATTCTGATCTAGCGCCTGTTCCAGAGATTCCCCGATGTAGTGAATTTCATTGCCCGCTCGCACTGGCTCCAACTTCGACTTTACAGCTAGTGTATTTACTATTTGTTTAATGGGATTATAGTTCCGGCGGGCCGTATAGATAGCTGTTGCAGCTCCAAGCACAAGGGCAATAATGACCATAAGAATACTAAGATCTCTTACATACTCCACTTTCTCTCTGTATACGCCTGATGGAAGAGAATAGACATACGCCCAATCTGTAAGCGCCGACTTAATATAAGATACAACGACGTCCTGATTGCCAGACTTATCCTCTGTGACGCCATAATGCTCGGTCAATTGAAAATTTAGCGGCAGCATCGGCATAGCATCGCCAGAAGAAGCCAAAATTCGATTATCGCCATCTATAATGTAGACGTCGCCTTTGTTATAGGACTGAATATTGCGGAGTGATGTCTGCAAGCGCTCCTTGTTCATATAAATGACCAATGTAGCCAATCTGCTGCCTGTATTTTCAATCGGAAGCGATTGAGAGAGCAATATATCGCCCTTCTCCTGCTTCATGCCAATGTCCTGTCCATTTACAAATGCTCCACGGTGCTGATCCTCAAGAAATGCTAGCCATTCTTCATAACTAGCACCAGTCTTCTCTATATACAACTCGTAATATAATTCAGGCTTATAATAAGATCGATCATCCAAAATAAAGTTGCCATTGCGGAAATAAATAAAGAAGTTATCGATATAACGATTGGTACTGCTATAGGTGCGAAAATCTGCAAAGGCCTGCACCATAGCCAAACGATGATCTGCGCCAGGCTCCTGCGGAACAAACAGCAATTTACGAACTCGTGCATTAAAAGCGATAGCCTCACGCATTCGTTGAACATGTTCAATCTGAGAATCAATCTCCTCTTGAAGCTGCCTTAACAATGAGGAGTTTGCACTATTAATTTCATCCTCGATAACTTTATTCGTCTGTACATAGACAATTCCCGTCATAACGACAGGAATAAGCAAGACTAAAGCATAGGATCGCAGCCATACGTACAAAATGCTGTTTTTTCTCCATTTGACCATCTGATGCCCCCCACGAATCTGACGCTTTCACATTCTCTCTGGCCATTTATCCTTTAATTGAACCTATCATAACACCTTTAACAAAGTATTTTTGCAAAAATGGGTATACCACTAATATCGGCAGTGTAGCAATCATAATTGTGGCATATTTGATACTTTCTCCTATGGCCTCTACATCACCTGCCGATGCGTCAGCAGCCATAAATTGCGTACTATTCTGAATAAGAATTTCTCGTAAAATAAGCTGCAATGGAAATAACGACCGATCCCGCAAATAAATCATGGCGCTAAACCAGCTATTCCAATGGCCTACACTATAGAACAGAATCATAACTGCAATTACAGGCATGGATAGAGGAATGACAATTCGAAATAATATCGTAAAATCCTGAGCACCATCTATTCTTGCCGATTCAATCAAGCTTTCGGGAAGAGCACCGAATGAAGTGCGTAATATAATTAAATTCCAGGTTGATATTGCACCAGGGATAATTACAGCAGCCAAACTATCGCCCATGCCTAGCCAGTTGTTAACAAGGAGATAGGATGGAATTAGTCCGCCTGAAAAAAACATTGTGAACACAACAGCAAGCATAATCGGCTTTGTCCAAGGCACGCCCTTTCGTGATAGTACATAGGCACCAAGGGATGTCACAGTTAAATTAACAACAGTACCGACTACTACAATAATGAAAGTGTTGCCAAAGCCAGAAACGATATTGGGGTTCCGAAACACCATATTATAGGCTTCGGTAGTAAATCCAATTGGCCTGACCAGAAATCCTGTATGAGACATAAGCTGCGTCGAATTACTTAATGACGACATCAAAACAAAAACAAACGGGTAGAGTGTAATTACTATCATAAACAACATTAAGGCAACATTGACTATATTGAAAGCAATTTCTCCAGCACTTTTTTTAACCTTCATTACATCTCTCCCCTTTCTACCATAAGCTCGTCTCGCTTACCTTGCGGCTAAACCAATTTGCGAATACAAGCAAAATAAAATTAATAGAGGACTGGAACAGCCCTACAGCCGTTGCATAGCTGAATTCCATTGACGACGTCAATCCTCTGCGATAAACAAATGTATTGATTACATCAGCAGTAATATAGGTGTTGGGATTGTATAGTAAAATAATTTTCTCAAAACCTATATCCATCATGCTTCCTATTTTTAATATTAATAAAATAACAATAATTGAAGAAATACCTGGCAAAGTAACATGCCACATCTGTTTAATACGTCCTGCTCCATCCATTCTGGACGCTTCATAAAGCTCCGGATTTACGCCGCTAATAGCAGCCAAATAAATAATTGAGCTCCAACCGACCGATTGCCAAATTTCCGAAATAATATAAATCGGGCGGAAATATTCAGGATGTCCTAGCAATGCCGTCCTTTCCATGCCCAGCCACACCAATAAATCAGTAATAAAACCATCGCGTGAAACGAATTGGGTAATCATGCCCCCTATTACGATAAGCGATATAAAGTGCGGCAAGTAAGTAACCGTCTGTACAATTCGCTTGAACCATGGGCCTATTAATTCATTAAGGAGCAGCGCAAATAAAATTGGGGCTGGAAAAACGAATAATAGCTGATATACGTTTAACAATAATGTATTTTCAATTAGTCTCCATACATAATGGCTGTTAAAGAAGTCTTCAAAATGCTTTAAGCCTACCCAGGAGCTGTCTACTATGCCTTTTGCCACATGAAAATCTTTGAAAGCAATAATCGCACCATACATAGGCGCATACTGAAAAATAATATAATACAGAAGTACCGGAAAAATCATAATATATAAGTACTTGTGTGATCTATAGTCTTTGCGCATTGCATTTGTCCATCGATTCAACATAGTGTTTCCTCACCACTCAATCTGTAAGAAAGTCTTCGGGAAGTGACAGCTTCGTCCCTCCCCGAAATTGCCTTATTATCGTTTTGCGTATCTTTCTACTGCTGCTTGCTTCATCTCTATGACACGATCAATTTTCATTTTTTTCAACTGCTCTACATAAGCATCAAATTTTTCAATCGGCTCAGCGCCCATAACAAATTTCAAGAACATTTCCTCACGATACGTATTTACTTCGGCCATTATTGTAGCCAGCTCATTAGCTTCCTCTGGCGTATGGCTAATTAGCGGCAATCTAGTCTGATAAGCATTTTGCTGATATTTGCTGAAAGTAACAGAAGCACTCTTCTGCTGTTCATAGACGTAGTATTGCTCGGAATAGCGATCATCACCGACAAAACCTACAGATGGAGTGGCCACACGCAAATACTTGTTCATGGCATCGCTTACAGATAGCCCATCGGGATTTTTTAATATAAGATCAGAATAAGTAGGATAGCCGCTTACATCATTGAACGTTACACCTTCCACGCCAAATGACTTCAGAATATGTCCCTCTTCTGTAAAAAAGTAGTCGAGCCACTTAGCCGTTTCCTCAACATGCTTGTTGGCTGTTGTAATCCCGACGCTTCCTTCTCCCCGGAATTCATAAGAGGTTGTAATGAAATGCGGCTCATCCGCAGCATTCAGTACGGGAAACTGTACGCCAGCCAGGTTATAGCCCGGGTTCTTTTCCTGCAGGGCAGGCAGGTATTTACCTATTCCGCTTCCAATATAAGCGAAGAACGCTCCCGCTTTTCCATTAACAACCTTGGCATCAAGCGCCGCGCCATCCTGCGTTGAAAAGTCGGGATCAAGCAGTCCCTCGGCATACCACTCATTAAGCAGCTGCAAATACTGCTTATAGCCTGGCTCGACAGGTCCATATTTGACTATACCGTTATCCATATAAAAATCGGTCCCAACGCCGAAAGCTCCATTAAATTGCTGCAAATTCAAATTGCCAAGAGTAAGTGTGAGAGGAGCTGTTGCTGATTTCTTCTCTTTAAAAGCACGCAGCATATTCGTCCAATCATCAATTGTTTTAGGCTCGCTAATGCCTAGTTCCTTCATCCAGTCCTCACGTACTACAAGCCCGCCCGACACTCCATGATTGCCAATTCCGATACTTGGGAAAACGTACATTTTTCCTGAGTCGGTACTAATTTGCTTTTTCATTTCAGGATGCTCATCCAAATACTTTTTTAAGTTCGGAGCGTGTTGATCGATTACATCATTTAGTTCAATAATGACCCCATCAGCAAGTGCTTTCTCAGGGCCGCCAGGATAGGAAATGAAATTGTACTCAATCATATCCGGATATTTGCCAGATGCGATTAATAGGTTGAATTGTTCCTTCTCGCTGCCTACGGCAGGATGTTCAAAATTGATATGTACACCCGTTCTTTTTTCAAGCTCTTGATATAATAAAGCATCATTATACGTTTGCAGCGTTCTTGACGGACTTGCACCAAGCTCTGACCAATACGATAACGAAGTATTTTTCTTATCGTCAGTATTTGCAGGCTTCTCAGTGTTCGAGGAAGTGTGCTTGCTGCCTGGTTCATGATTAGCAGGTGTGTTCCCCCCTGATCCGCAAGCCGTAAGGCCAACTAAAGCAATTATTAGCAAACTTGCCGGCATGTAACGAATAGATTTTACTTTCATTCCTTTTTCCTCCATTATGAACTGACCTCCCTAATCATATATGAGCACTTCGTCAGGCTCGTTCTCAATATACGGATTACCTGTGCATTTGTAGATAAGCAAAGCTGCAGCGAGTAGTCATAACATGACAATTCGGCATTATCATTTGTTGCAGCAATACTCAAATCATGACTGATAAGGGGCAATCATCTCGTATGCTCCCACCTTTTGAACTGTTCGCGAGCCATATTTCTAATCGTTTCCGCCATATTATATAGAACATCTTTGCTAGGTTTAAAAGTAATATATAGACTGAAGTCAGGATCGTCGACTATTTTTCTAATCTCCCGCTCCACCAACGCCCGATGAATGGAATGACGATCAGCGATACGAAATAATGCGGCAATAGAAAAGGTGAAATATTGAAAAAAATATTCATCATCATGATTAATGAACTCAGCATCCGTCGACACATTCGCAAATTGCTCCCGCGAGTGCAGAATATTTAACAGTTCTAATACAATACCTTCATCCTGCAGCTTGCCAAGCAAATAGATAGCTGCGTACCCTCTTGCCTGATTATATTTGCGGCTGGTCTTTGGGAAAAATGAATCCCTTTCCTGAACGATCATTCTGAGAATTGGAATTGCGCTTCTATCGCCGAGCAGTGCCAAAGCAAATGCGCTATGCCGCTGCAGATTAGGCTCCTCTCCCAAAGTAATCCACTTCTGAAGCAATGGACGAATTTGCTCCCCTTTATTTCTCGCAGACCAAATTGCAATGCCCGGTTTGTCACTCGCCAGTCCGCTGCGAATATTTTGTTCATCTGTCAGCCAGCCGCGAACCGCCTCATGATCATCCTTAGTAGGAACGCCATAGCGCATTCCTACATGGTTAGCCTCCTGCAAGCAGCCTGTAGCCATAAGCAGCCCTTTAAGCTCATCATAAGGAACCTTGTGAAGTGGCACCTCATGTCTAATAGCTAATAATGCCACTATCGCCGCTGCCTCGCCGCACTTCTGCATATCCCGCTTCATTCGAACACAAGCCGCTAGATCATGATCGATAGCCAGCGATCGGCCAGCTACCAACAAACCGTCCAGTCCTTTTGGAATTAATGCACCCAGTGGAATGGGTACAGAAAAATTAAGTCCCCATAAGCTTGCGCCTACAATCCAATCCTGCTGCAATTCGCTTTCAAAAGCGACGTCCTTGCCATGATTGTCTAAATTGGAATAAGCATAAAATAGTGGTTCTTCCGTAAAGGTACCGTTTATGAAATCTCTGAAGGAAACATTTTGCTCGCCAACAATGAATCTTCCCTCTCGCACACCTAATAATGGTGCCAGCTTGGCAAATTTAGGCGCCTCCGTGAAAATGTCGGGCTGATGCGTCCAACAGCAGGCGGATTGAATAACTTCCTTGGATAGGCTATCGCCATCTTCACAGTCAACATATCCTGAATCTGTATAAAACGTCTTCACAGCATCATTCTCGATCCATACTATAGCGTTGGAAAAAGGCTGCATTTTGCCATCTGACTCTCTTCCCTTACGATAATCGGCCCCAGCCATCATGCTAAGCTCCGCCTCGCCTGTGCAGTCAATGACGATACGGCTCTTGGCCGAGCTAATACCATCCTCGCCAATCCAGCGTACGCCCTTCACCGTACGATCCTGCATATAAACGCCAATAACTGTCGCGTTGTAATGTATAGTAACACCGGCAGCCTCCATTCGCTGCTCAAGCGCTATTTTCTTTAAATCTGCACTTACCCCCGCTGCTTTCGTATAATCAGCCAGCTTGGCAAGTCGCTGAACCTCTTCATCGATCTCCTCGAACAGACCGCCCTTATTGCCAAAGTAATAGCCAATAACAGCTCCGATTGTTCCTGTTCCTCCCATCGCGGACATTCGCTCTATGCCCAGAACTTTTAATCCTTGTTCCGCAGCAGCTATTGCAGCAATTGCTCCCGCTGTGCCAAGGCCTGCCACTATAACATCATAATCCGCTTCTATCGAATGGAGCTCCGCATTATGCTGAACAAGCTGGCCGCCGACCCGCTCCGAAATGATCATATCGCATTCCTCCCCCACTCTATTCCTTGATCCATGGCCTGCAATGGATTGGCATAAGCCGTAGAAGGCATCCAATACCAATCCTGTTCAATTTCATGCGGTCCAGCATTCGGCTCATAATCAAATTGATCGGCAACTGTTGCTAGTGACCAGCCTTCCAGTTCCACAGGCCGATTAGCCCAAAATTGATGTATTTTTCTTCGAGCCTCTATCCAGCCATCTTCAGCAGCAAGCGGAATACTAATATAGCTTTCGGATTCGAATCGGCCTCGCTTGAAGGAAAAGCTGGCCGCGTTGAACTCCGCTGCACCGCCAAAAGCGTGAAGCGCTTGTTCTGCAACTAAGCCATGCTCGTTCTTCTTGGCATGCAGTAACGCAGAAATTCGCTTGCCGCTTGTTTGCTGCCGCTGCGGACAAGAAAGCTTCACGGATGAAGTATCAATAATTCGCCTGACAATAAGCTCACTAATGCCTGAACTATCGTATAAGGTAACTTTATATCCTCTGCCAGCAGCCTGGACGCTGACTACTTCCGTCTTTAATCGAATAGGCAGCTCCTGATCCCGTACATGTTGATATAGTATTGGCGTAATGCCGGGCAAATGCGCTCTGCCTTCAGCTGATAAAACATTCCTTCTTGTCAGTTCGGCGCGCAATATTCTCGCTGCTTGATTAAGCTCTTTCTGATGCTGCCAATTGGTTCCATGCTTATACGCATACGTGAACTCATGTCCAAGTGTAATCTCTCTTTCTATTAACACAGACTGGATATTCGGTTTCAGCTTCTGCAGCTCGCCAATTAAACCAATACCTGTGAACGTAGCACCTACGACTAAAGTATCTAACTGTGTCACACTCATAGCTTGCCCTAACCTCCTATGCTGCTGTTACTATCGTTTCTCCGAATTATAGGGATGGTTATGACTGATTGTAAATATTCATCTCTTGCAGGGATAGCCATTTGATGATTTATGAGCCTGACTACTCTTGTTCAAAATGTGCTGTCGATTGCTGCGCGGCATTGATTATGGCTCGAAGCGATAGGAATGGACTAGAACATAAGGCTTAAACTGTGCATGCTCGCGAGAGGTAAGCGTAACAAACAAGCTTGGCCCATCGATATACAAACTTGCCACACCATCGCCCTGCCGTTCACTTTTCACATATTGCGTAATATCAAACTCACGATACATATAGTTCGGATTAAAGCTTGCGCTAGCTACTAGGTTTCCATAGGATGGCTTATTGTTCCAATTCAACGCTCCCTCTGTCCAGTTGTCATCGGCTACGCTGAATAGCTTGAGATCAGTTGTGCTGCCAGAGGCTGCCGTCAGCGCTCCGTACAAATAAATCTTGGCAGAAAACATATTCAGATCTACAGTACTCACATCTAACTTTAGATAAGCCCGCCGATCGAAATCCCCACCGCTTTTCACCGCTTCCAGCCTTGTATCGCTGCCATAATTATTCATACTGTATGCGCCGCTTCTTACATAAGCATCTTCAGTAATATCCAATTTGGTTTCTGCAGGCTCACCATACGCAATCGCTACTTCAACTGATTTCGTAATCGTGCTGCCGCCAATAGTAACGGCCACATTAATTTGAACAATTCCGCCGCTCTCGGCACTAACTTGTCCCAAAGCGTTTATGGAGACTGCATTCGGATTGCTGCTGCTATAGTCAATCGTGGCCGAATTCAAATCAATAAGTGAGCCATCTTCCCGCTTCGCTTGCACCTGCAGCGCTGCTTGCTCACCGACAAACATTACCGGCTTGTCAATCGACACGCTTACATCGTCCAACTGAGGCCCCTCAAAGGGCGGAACAGGAGCGTTACTGTCATAAGCTAGTTTAAAAGAATGTGTACGGCCCTGCGCGGCACTAGTATCTACTTCGATTTTAATATTTGGCTCTGTTCGTACAACAGTGACGGTATCGTCCTTGCTTAATAAAGATACTCCTTTTTTATTGATTTCAAAAATAAGCTTCTTACTCAAATGCGTAGGATCAGATACAGAGAAGCTTAATTCCCCCGCTTCATCCTTTACCATGACAGAAGATGGCTGATACGACCATATGAAATCATTGAACTGTCCGCCTTGCCAGAAGTTTATACCTGTCAGCTTCAAGTTCTTTTCCTTGACTGCCTGTATTTCTTTTGTATTATGCAATATTTCAATATCAGAGCTGCTGCTGTAGCTTTGCGTCTCTGCGCTGCTGCGGTTTGGAAGCAAAATGTAGGCATACTCGTTATCAATCGGATTACTGCCGTGGTCCATCCATAAAGTTAGATAATTGCGCGTAACATTAGGATCTGGGTTAGGAAGGCTGGATACGGTTAGATCGCCCCACTTGCCTGTTCTAGCTTCTCTTAATCCTTTTACCACAGCTCCTTGCGGAAATACATAGCCGATATCCGAACCCGGCACACTTCCAGCCAAATGAGCCCAGCCAATACCATTCATTGTCTCAGACCATCCTAGCTGATCAGATTTCTGAATACCATCAACTGTAAGTACGTTATCTCCGTTTGCATTTATTTTTCGATTCTCTACTATAGTCTCAATAACACGGTTATCCCCGCTTGTAATTCCTGCCCCGAGCGCCACAATCTCGTCATCAAACATAAACCATGATTTTTTGGCCGTAAGCGAGCTAGGAGTGACCGTATTACCCGAGGAGCTCAAGTCTCCTGACGCCTTCATGTCCATGCCTGCAACACCATAAACATCCTCGAAAGATACGCCTCCTACCCAAGCATTGGGGCTTAAATATTCTTTATTGTAGCCCAAGCCTATAACACTTCTTGTAAGTGTGTCGACCGTAGTACCAGGTAAGCGATATGGGTCTACCGTCGGCCAGTAATTATCACTAAACTGCAGCAGATCATTATTGTATAAATAAGTCATGCCTTCTGCTGTGTACCAGCCTTTCATATTCACATTGCTAATCGATTCATAATTGAAAATACGGTTGGAGGACATGCTTAGGCCAATGCCGAAGCCGGGTCTAAGATGGACAACTCGATCCATATTATAAAATTGCTTATTTTTGATTAGCTCTCCTCTGGACGGAATGGACGGGTCATTCATCAATTGCTTTGCCAGTACAGTATTTTCGAAGGTTGTTCCACTTGTATAAAAGCTTCGAGAGGTATCGCTTTCGATCCAATATTTGAGCATGCTTTTCATTCTTAACGCATCTGCTGGCGGCGCAAATTTTGAAATTTGCAAAATGGCTGCCATTGTAGAATGTCCTATTGCATGGTCATACGAAGCATAGCGTGTAATTTCTCTACCGCGCACCATCTCCATCATTGCCCCTTTATAGATAAAAGGCTCAAAGGCTTCATACACCCAATCATATACATTACTTAAGTTAGGGTCTGTCACTTCCCAAGTAGTGTCATGAAGCAGCTGTAGCAATCTGGATATTTCTATCAATAGCGCCTTCCCGTAGCCGCCATTATACGGATGCTTGTTATGCTGAATAAAGGAACCGTCCGTATAAAAACCATCGCCCCCATCTACATAGGCCAGCACATAGCTAAGGGCATCCCTCGCCATCTCTAGCCTATCAGCGGATTTGGCTATAATGCCGTGATAGGCCGCTATTTGCGCCTTCCATACGCGATTGGCGCCTACTTCAATTTCTGTTCCATTCATCGTTCTAATTGTCGGGTCGGGGACAAACTTTTGCACAGCCTTCATATAGTTCGTAATTTGAGCAGCAGAAAAGTCATCATACATTTTTAAAACGACTAAGGATAAATTGCTAGGAGCAGTAACCTCCCAATGGAACCAGCTGTTATTCGCTGTCTCATACCCCTCCGTCTTATTCTCGTTGTACCAATTATCGTAAAGCCAATCCATAGCCGATACTATATCATCTCTAAGTGTCGTATTGCCTTCCCACACAGAGCCGACTGTAGCATAAGCCGTAGCCATTGCATTCAGCCTGGAGTAGCTTGTAGCAAAGTTGACTGACTTGGAGGCATCGCTCAAATCATTCCATAAATACGTTCGAGTCGGACTTTTAATCATCGTATTCCAGTAATGAGCGCCCGTAGATTCAATACTGCTCATTTTCACTGCAATATCAGGATCATTCACATCGTAATTAACATCTCCCATTATTCTAGCTCTAAGCATATCAAACTCATCTGCAGCGATAACGGGATTATCCTTTACATTCATACCCCCGAACAATAAAAGAGCTGTCAAAATAACAGTTAAGCATTTAAAACTGGTTTTGGTCACTTTACGCACCTCCGTCTTATTTGTAAGCGTTTACGAATTAAGATTGAGGGCTGTCTTTATTATTGTAAATATGCATTTCATGATCTGATTATCATTACATGACAATTAGATCATGATAACCATCTTTATGGCGGCTTGCCGGAGAAATATCCGGACATCATTCAGTCGGACGAGCTGTTCCGAGACGAATTATGGTTTGTTACTCGACCCGCCAAAGACTGATGGCGCTCTGTCGTACGCATAATGTTCCCTCTCCCAAAATTACATTGCAATTCAACGGGTTGCATGAGACGATGAAAGCTGTCATTGCTGGTTACGGGGCCAGCTTCGTCTCTGCCTCGGTCGTCCGCGAACATATCGAACGGGGAGAGCTTTGCCGCGTGTATGTGGAAGGCGTTCATATGCAGAATATCATCTCTATTTTCACCCGTAAAAACGAGCCCTTGTCCGCCGCCGCGGCAAACTTCATTGAGCTCATTCGCCAAAATCGCTGGCCGAAACAGTAAATCTGTACGATCCGAAAAAATCTGACGGCAGCAGAAAGAGACCTCTCACCAGGTTCAACGACCTGTGAGAAGTCTCTTTCTCTGTTCCGGCTTACTTGGCTACTATCCGCAGTTGCTCATCTACTAGCGCATACTCCAGCTCAATCGCTTTCTCTATTCCTTGCTTAATCACTTTTTCCAATACAGTTCCAGCTCTCGCATATCCTAGCGCCTTGACCACTTGTTTGACTAGCTCCTCCTGAGGAAGACTAATCTGCGAAGCAAGAACCGCTTTAACTGCAGCCGCTATTTCCTCGGAAGGCAAATCCTCTGCAATACGACGATTAGCATCATCGGTCGAAACCCTGTATATTTCGTATCGCTGAGGATCAACGCCTTCAGGCCAAAAAAACACCGTCTCTTCTGTCTCTGTTGTTTGCAGCTTCAGCTTCGCCAAGAGCTCCGTAAAGCGCCGCTCCAATTTAGCGCCCATGCGTGTAATCCCCCAAGCCTGCAAAACGCGCTTGGTGAGCAAACTGCGGCTAATTGGCCCTTCTTCTTCAATCACCTGCTTGATTTGCCCCAAGGTGAGCGCTGTATGTTTCGGCGAATTGAATTGCTCTGAACCAAACGACACAGGGCTAAGCAAGCAAGGCTTATATATTTGTTCCGATTCGGCTTTATTGTTCGCGCGATCGGGCTCGATGGCCGCCTCTTCCTTCGAAGAAGCAACCTCCTGCGCCGCTTGAATGATCTCCTCCTGCACAGAAAATGCTTCATAAGTCCGTTTGTCCCGGTTGATTTTAGCCTGATGAATTGCTTCGACAATTCCCCGAATAACGCTTTGCTTATTTTCCCACCAGTCCGGACTCCACACTCGAACTAAGGTCCAGCCTAATTGCCGCAGCACCTGTTCGCGCAAAATATCGCGATCACGCGCCGACTCGGCATTGCGGTATATCGGGCCATCAAGCAAAATCCCCAGCAAATATTGATCGCGATGATCGGAATCCAAGACGCCGATATCGACGCGGTAGCCCGACGCCCCTACATAAATATCCGCTTCATATCCGAGCGTTTCCAGTTCCGCCGCCAGGCTCGTATGGAGACTGGAGATCCGCGGCGCATGCCCCGCAGCCTCGCCGACAGGCAATGCTTGCTTTCCTTTTTCCGCATACTCAAGGAATGCTTTTAATCCGAGTACCCCTTGCGCGCTGATTCGGCCGGCATGCAAATGATGGGAGCGCAGCGTTGAAAATACATGCATCTCGAACCTCGCTCTGGACACGGCCACATTTAAACGGCGCCAGCCTCCTTGACGATTGAGCGGACCAAAATTAAGGCTTACCTTGCCGCTGGCATCAGGCCCATAGCCTACCGAAAACAGGATCACGTCGCGCTCATCGCCTTGAACGTTTTCCAGATTTTTAATAAATAAAGGCTCGGGCAGTTGAATCATCAATTGCTCCAGCTCCTGCTCCCGCTTAAGCGCATCTTCCAGCATATCCTCAATAAGCGTTTGCTGTATCGAGCTGAAGGTGACAACCCCAATACTCTGCTGCCGCAAGACAGGGTCTTTCAACCGGCGAATAATTTCCGCGACGACGGCCTCGCCCTCCGCCCGATTTTGCTTCGTGCGGCCGCGGTCATAAAATCCTTCAACCGGATACCACGTAACGCTTGAGACAGGCTCATCCGGTGATGGGAAGGTCAGCAGCTTGTTCTCATAATAATGGGCATTGCTAAAAGCAATCAGACTCTCATGTCTGCTGCGATAATGCCAGGATAAATGCCGCTCTGGCATGCCGAGTGCCAGACAATCATCCAGAATGCTTTCCATATCCTGCAGCGCCTGGTCTTCGTCCTCGACCTCGCTATGGCTCTTCGAGAAAAAGGCGGTTGGCGGCAATTGCTTGGGATCGCCGACGATAACGGCCTGATTTCCTCTCGCCAGCGCGCCTACTGCTTGCGCTGTAGGAACCTGAGAAGCCTCGTCGAAGATAACCAAATCGAACTTGGGGCCATTAGGGTCCAAATATTGGGCGACTGAGATGGGACTCATCAGCATGCAAGGCACGAGTCGCGGAAGCAGGTTGGGAATTTGCTCAAACAGCTTGCGAATCGACATATTTCTCCCGCCACTGCGAATCGCCCGCTGTAAAATGCCTGCTTCGGAGCTTTGTGCTGCTTCCTGAGACATTTGAGGCACCTTAGCCGACAGACGTGCTGCAATCTCCTTCTGTGTTAATGTCGTGAACAAGCTGTCCGCTTCTTTAAAACGGCTAATCGTCTCCTCAAAAATTCGACCGGAGAAAGCGCGCAAGCGATCATCTCGATCAATGATATAATTGGCGATCGATCGATACAGCCCCCGTTCAAATACAGCCTGCAGCTGATCGTTCGAGATCCGTCCTTCTTCATAAGGAGCAATAAGCGGAAGCAGCCCTGCCTCTTCAGCTTGCGCACGAATTCTGCGCCAGGTGCTCCAATCCCGCAGACGCTCAAGATTAGCTGCCCAGCTGTTTGCTTTTGCTAACATGAATTCGTGCCAATCCGCTGCCTCCGGGAGGCTCCATAATTGCTCGTATGGAATGAGCAGCAGCCGCCCCAAGCCATTCTCGACTTCCGTAAGCTGATGATAAAGGTTAGCTGCTTCCTGGAAGAAACTGTGCTGAGCGTGATCGTCCCTGGCAATTAAGAGCGGCTCCGCCATCCGGCTTCTAGCCTCGTTCGCAGCCGATGTATTTTGGTACCAGTTGGCCAGCAACGCTTGCACTTGGACGACCCATTCAGCCGCCGCGGAGAGCTCCTCCCACTTGCCGTCTTCATTCCACAACAGGCCGCGGCCAAGCCAGGAAGCTGTCTGTTCTCTAAGTTCTGCAAGCTTCTGTTCCTCTTCCTGATAGGTCAATATTTCCTGCAACGCGCCCTTTACTTGCTCTTTTGACAAAGACTCGCTGCCTATAGCCATCTTTTTCAGCATTTTGTAGATCCGGTTCTGACCGCTCCATTTTGGCAAAAACCATTTAAGCTCCAGCTTGCTCCATTCGGATAGCATCATCCCCGCATCGAACCCTTTAACTTCGGAAGCGGCAAAGCGGCGATGTACCGTTTCCCTGATCCGATCTCTTCGTCTTCCCTGTTCGGCAGCCGCTTTCAGCTTATCTATCGCCGTCTCTAAATCAGGTGTTTGCAGCAACGCCGGCTTAATATCAGGAACATGTGCAGCAAGCTCGCAAAGCTGGACAAGGATCGAAATTTTGCTATGGGTCAAGCTTGCGCTCTCCAGCTTAAAACAGTCGGCTGCCTTCTTCAGAGCCACTTGAAAGCTTGACAGCCCCGAAATATACCGCTGCAGCAGACTCTCAGCCTCAGACCTCACCGTTTGCGTGTATGACGTTATGTAAGCATCGCTCCACGGATGAAGATAAGGATCGCCGCACTGGGCACCGGCAACCTGAAGCTGTGCCGCCATATCTCTCCATACGACTAGGTGCTCAGGCGTCAATTCATCTATTGCGGCATCCTGAAATTGCACGGCATCCGGCCCCGCTCCTGCTTTCTCATATCCGGATATAGCCTCAAACAAAGTCAATCCAAAAGGCTGCCGAACATGCAAAGCGTCTACATAGCCATTCAATTCACTTCGCAAATGCAGAAGACGCTCCGCCTGTTTGTCCCATGCTTCCGAAGCCGGTACACGCTTTGTTTCGATTGTCGACGCCAATTGGTCGAGAACAGATTTTTTAGTACTTTTATTGGAATGCAGCTCCAGACAAAATGAACCGAGGCCGATCTGTTCCAGCCTTCGCTGCACGACAGAAAGAGCCGCCATTTTCTCGGCTACAAACAATACTCGCTTGCCCTTTGCTAACGCATTGGCAATCATGTTCGTAATCGTCTGCGATTTCCCGGTTCCCGGAGGCCCGTGAAGAACGAAGCTCCGGCCGTCTGATGCAGCCCGGATCGCTGACAATTGCGAGGAATCGGCGCTTATAGGTATAACCAGGCTGGAAGGATGCTCCCGATCGAGGGTTTGCTCCGCTTCCCCCAGCGGCTCTTGCCAGCTAAGCCTGCCTTCCATGAGACTGGCCACAATTTTATTTTCAGCCAGCTTATCTGCGCGTGTGCGAATGTCATTCCACATAACGAATTGACCGAAAGAAAACAGGCCCAAATAGGCCGCTTCCTCCACATCCCAGCGGGAAACTTGAATAAGCGCGTGTCGGATCACATGAAAAACTTGTTTGAGCGCAATGCCCTTTTCGTCTTGCGGAAGCGGATCCAGCCCTTCGATTCCGATGCCAAAATCCTGCTTCAGCATCTCAAGCAATGTAATATTCATCTGCGGCTCTTCATCTCTCGCCCGAACCACATAGCCCTGACGCGAAGATTTTCGGATAATTTCGACAGGGATCAGCACGATTGGCGCGTAGCGCGGCAGCTCGCTGGCAGGCGACTCATACCATTTCAATAAACCGAGCGCAAGATATAAGGTGTTGGCTCCATTCTCTTCAAGTGCACTTTTTGCTGAACGGTAAATGTGAACCAGTCTTCGCTCCAGATCGACTTCGTTCAGGTCAACACGAAGCCTCTTCCGAATAAATTCCTCCCGCAGCAGATGCGCGAAAGGATGGTCGGCGTTGATGCTTTGAAACAACTGAGCATCGCGTCCATTGTCTTGCCAATCGCCAGGTCTGCCCAGCAGTTGAAATTCCTCCCCATCTGCCAGCGCATCCTCCAAATCTCCTAATTGTGCCGTAATTACCGGAATGCTGGATTTGGTCAATCGAAAATTAAGCAATGAATTGCGCAGCGTCAAATCAAGCAATCTGCGTTCCCAGTGCTTCTGTCTGCTCAACGGGGACAGTGAATCAACTTCGCGCGGCTTCTCCAGTACATCCAGCAGTTGAGGAGCAGCCGTGTTCGCAGTCTCGCGCCGCTCGGTCTGCTCGATTCTCCATCCGTCATTCGTTCCCGTTCGCAGCGGCAATGGCCGTATAGCAGCGGCACGGGCACGCCTTATATCGACCAAGCAAGCGAATTTTTCGTGATCCTGCAAATGCGCTTCTGCAAGTGCAACAGCGCCGTCAAAGCTTATAGCTTCTCCTTCTACAAAGGCTGTAGACTCCACAACGCAAATTTGATTGATTCCCGCGGCAACCCGCTTTGTCAACAGAGAGAGGTCATCCTGTACACTTTCGGAAAAGGTCTCCTCTTCAAGCCATACACCGGCAAAAGCATGACCCTCGGTGAAAACAAGCAGTGGATGCAAGCCGATCGCCTCCAGACAGGCGGCGTATAACAACGACAAATCGAGACAATTTCCTATGCGATGCGCGAAAACGGTCTCGGGCAAACGAACGCGCTGTCCGATAGCCTCAAAGCTCGGAGGGGCTACAGAGTAGGCAATGCCCTTGTTTTGTAATGCTGCATATATAGCCGCCGCTTGAAGACGGACCCGGTTCGGATCCTTGCTCTGATACGCGGTAAATGCCGGGCTTGCGCTCCACTTGCCCAAAATATCCGCAGCTTCCCGAACCACTTGCGTGACATGCGAACTGTTCGGGGTGACGAATGCCGCGACCATTTCTGGCAATATAGCAAGACCGCTCCACTCGTCAAAGGCAAGAACAGAGATCGACCCGCGTTCCTCCAATAATATCGAATCACCGTGCTGAACCGCTAATGTCAATGTACCGGCTATGCGTTCAGACAATTCCCCCAGGAAGGAAGCTGACATTTGTAATTTGATCGCGCCAAGAGCAACCGATTGACCTGCAGGCAAATCGCAAGCTTTACTCCACTCATAAGCAAATTGCGGCTCAGCGGTCAACTTGACCGTGATGCCATATATTGCCTCCTCCGTCGTATTGGTCAAAACGATTTCCTTCACAACCGGCACATGATTTTGCTGCATTGCATAATTAATCGTCTCACTAAATGACCACTCACAGCTAATTTTGGTTTCCACTCCGTCTACCTCCTATCTATTTATGGTCACTTTTCAACACGAATCGCAGCTTTCCAATTAACCCTATAATAGCACTAATATCTGCATATTTCTGCCGAAATCGACACAAAACCGTATTCTGCACAAAAAAAAGACCTCTCGCCAATCGAGAAGTCCTCTTCACCTTATTCCGTCAATCCCACCAAAAATGCCACACATCATGCTTCATCAAATAATCGGCATATTGTCCCAGCGTATCGAAGCTTTCCAACACGTAAGAACAGAGCATGAAGTGTTCCTTGGCCAGCTGAATGGCCTCCTCCTCTGTCTGAGGGCGCTGCCCGGTGCGAATCACCCAAGAGTCCTGGGAAACGGCCAGTGGTGTCGTATTATACTTCTCCTGCCAATGCTTAAAGATAACAGCCTGACACAGCGGCAGCGGACATTCATTGAACCCTCCCATCGGAATCCAGAGCGCCGCTTCGTAACCTGATTGCTGCGGCAAATGAAGAACGAGCAGCTGTTCCTCCTCTTCCTCCAGCCGCTGTTGAATCCAGGAGGGTTCAAGCGTAACTGGTTCGATAGCGGAATCTATTATAGTGAGATCGAGCAGCTTCTCATTTTCCCATAGCAGAGCGTACGCCCCAAACAGATCGTCGAAATCTTTCCCTTCCACATCCTTCTGCTCCGGCGTCAAGCTGGCGTAAGTCAGAGCGGATTGAACAATCCGCTTCCAGGCTTCATCTACCGGTAGCTCCTCTGCTTCCTGCAGCGTATTTTCCACAAAAGAGGACAAAGAATCATGCTCCTCCTCCATTTCCTCCATCATTTCTAATATATTGTAGCCGTGCAGAATGAGCACATTATGCTCTCCTGCTCTAAATGCTGATTCTACGTTCTCTACCGGTACAATCTCGATGTCCTGTTCTTCCAAAAATTGCGAGAGCTGCGCGATAATTTCTGTCATAGTGACGGCTCCTTTGCCTAATGGTTTATCTATTATTTTGAAGAAAGGAGCAGGGAGATACAAGATGTCGATCGAATCATTTCTATAAAAGAATCACGAAAGCTACCGATCAAATAGGGTCCAATTTAATTTCATAATGAATACTGGGAGATGAATTTTTATGATGCAAGGCTATAATGTTCTGATGGTATACAATCAGGATGCCTCAAAGCTGCTCATGTGCAAGCGGTTGAAGGAGCCTTACAAGGGCTTGAACAACCTTGTCGGGGGTAAAATTGAGCCGGGAGAGGATGGCCTTATTGCAGCCTATCGAGAGCTGCTGGAGGAAACTAATATTCCAAGAGATGCTATTACGCTACATCATCTGATGGATTTCAAGTACTATTACCAGCATTGCTATGTTGAAGTCTACGTCGGAAAATTAAACTATAATGTCGAGATTGCAGGAGACGAAAACGAATTGTATTGGTCCGACCTGGATCAAAACTTTTTCGATATGACGCGCTACGCCGGTGAAGGCAATATCGGCCATATGATAGAGCAGGTGAAGCAGAGCCGGATTCTGTTGTCGGCTGATTAAGCTAAACGGCTCTGCTGGCTTGTGGGGACAGGCGGTGTTGGCGCCGCGGTTCGGATCATGCTCGCCTCTTCGCAGCCTGTTCCGTGTCTCACGCTTCGTTCGCCGATGTCCATGCCAGCTAGCCCGAGCCACGCGGACATCAGATCCCTTATTGGCGCAAAATCGGCTCTTTTTCACTTTTGGCGGACATAGGATCCGTTATTTCCAGTTTTCCGGCCATTTTCTGCTCCCTAATCGAGGAATAAGGGCTCTCGTGTCCGCGAAACCTGGAAACAGCCCCTTTTGTTCACAGATAAGGGCTCTCATGTCCGGTTCGGAGGTAATCCAGCGCCAGTCCTCCTTTAATCAAGAAAAGCTGCCTCTTTGGCAAATGAAATCGGCGGTTGAGTATCTACTTGCATGTTATCTATTACAGCCTGGATCTTGTTACCAACCTTGAACGTTTCAAAGGAAAGATCTGGCGAGAGCAGCTTGCTTACATCCAGCCAGCGGAGCTCGAATTCCCCGTCTCGAATAATTTCGTCAGTTGACTGCGTGGAAGCATTTTTAAGGTTAGCCTGAAAATCGGGGCTCTCCCCTTCAGGTACTTCTGTAATCAAAAGATACTTTTTATTGACGTGCTTCCCTAAAATAACAGCTTCTATAGTTAGCTGATCTGCTAAAATCTTCTCTTGTTCGTGAACAGGCCTTTCATCGCCGCCGCTTTTAACGCTGCAGCCTGCAAGCATACAAGCAATTATGAACGCCATCAAATATTTCATCGGTATCCCTCCTCGCTTTCCTGACGGGCAGCCTGCAAGGAAGGTTGCATTCCAAAGATAGCTGCACCAAAACAGCCGTATGCAGCTGCAGCCCCTCTCCTTAACAGAGCAGGGGCTTGCTGCTTGCGAAGCGCTAATTAGGTTGTGGATCGCGAGGATGATTGAGCCGGCTTAGTGCTGAGCTGCGCAGGCCGGGCTTTATTAATTCGGGCGCTTGCCGCAATGCTCAGCAGCACCAAGGCAAGGTTAAATGCCATTGCGACAGTAATGCCGCCCTCCATCGACATTCCTCCTGCCTGAGTGAGTGCGATAATTGCCCCGCCAATGCCTACTGCTACACCCGGTGTAAACGAATCGGCAAACTGCAGGCTCCCCGATACTTGCCCCGACTCCCCTTCTTTCGCGAAGGTAAAGGCTCACGCTCACCTATTGTGAAGAGACGCAGCTTTTGCGGTATTGCATCGGTGTGCAGCCGCGATGGCGTTTGAATAATACCCCGAGATTTTGCGCCGTAACAAAGCCCGTTTGCTCTGCAATTCTTGTAACAGGCAAGTCTGTTTGTAGCAGCAGCTCCTCCACTTTGCCGATCCGGTATAGCTGTAAATATTCATGGAAGGTACGTCCGACAGCATCTTTGAACACTCTGCAAAAATGATAGTGACTCATTTTTGCAATGCTTGCAGCATGGCGGATGCTAATTTTCTCCTGATAGTTGCTTTCGATAAAGGAGATTACATCCTTCAACCGTTCCATTTTATTGCGGTAAATTCCGGACTGACGTGTCGCTTCATTCCCAGAATCCCCGTAGTAGCGAATAAACTTCGTTAACAAAATCTGCAAGCAGGATTTGACTACCGCCTCAAAGCCCACTTGCTTCGCTACAAACTCCTCGATAATTTCAGCAATAAGCTGCACGAATTCCTCATAATGGGCATGCTCTGCCTGAAGCATGACAGGCAATGAAAAGTTGCCGGTAAGCTGAGGGCCATATTCTACACTGTTTAAATCAGAAGCGATAATTTTGTACCGGTCCAGCAAGATCGTATAGTAATTGGGCGTTTCATCGATTAAATAACAGCTGTGAATAACCCCTTCTCCAATAAGAAATAAATCCCCTGGCGCCGCATTATAAGCTACTCCTCCAATATGCAGCTCGGCCCTTCCCCCGCAAAAATAAATGATCTCCAAACATTTGTCATGCCAATGCGGCGGAAAGATCGTTGTGCCCGAATATTCAGGCTGGAATAAATTGAAGGGAAAAATCTCGCTTAGCATCATCATATATTGATTGGATCCTTTTTCAGACAAGCAGCATCCCTCCGAACCGCAAGATCTAATCAAAATCAAGCAAGAATTACGCTATCTTCGCCTAAATTTCTATTCTATTATATTACAAACAGGAGGCGGGATTAAGTGAAAAAACGACTGATTGAAGTGGAGCTTCTGGATGGAGAAGCCTGGTGGGGCGGCAATATTGAGGACGGAATTATAATGCCGTTTTCTGGAGCTTATAGCCGGAATCTGGCTGCTGACAGCAGACAAAATCAGGCGGTACCATTATTGGTGTCCAGCAAGGGCAGATTTATTTGGTCAGAAGAACCGATCGCTATTCATTTTGAACACAATAGAATAACAGTCGCTTCAGATGAGGGAGAAGTAGCGATCAGCGAAGGGCACGGCAATTTGCGGGAGGCGTTTCGCATGGCAGCCAAAACGTATTTTCCGGCATCAGGCGCAATACCGGAAGAGCTCTTTTTTACTGAACCGCAGTATAATCTATGGATTGAGCTGCAATATGAGCCTGCTCAAGAGAAAGTGCTTGCCTATGCCGAGCAGGTACTTGCATGCGGCATGCCCCCGGGCGTCATCATGATTGATGACAATTGGATGGAGGATTACGGCGTATGGAAATTTCGCTGTGACCGTTTTCCAGATCCCAAAGCTATGACAGAACACTTGCATAAGCTTGGCTTTAAAGTGATGTTATGGACTTGCCCTTTTATAAGCCCGGATAATGCGGCGAATTTTCGCTTTTTAGAACGCAGCGGCTACCTTCTTCGCGATGAACATGGGGAGACGGCGATCCGCCGCTGGTGGAACGGCTTTAGCGCAGTGCTTGATTGCACCAATGAAGAAGCTGTTCAATGGTATGAAGCCGAGCTGCAAAAGCTGATGAAGGACTACGGCATTGACGGCTTTAAATTTGACGCGGGCGATCCGCACTTTTACAGGCAGTCTGATCAAAGCAAAATCCCCTGCCATCCCAACGGCCACTGTGAAGCATGGGCGCAAATCGGTCTTCGTTATTCCCTGAACGAATATCGGGCCTGCTGGAAAAGTGCCGGTCTGCCGCTTGTGCAGCGCCTTGCGGACAAAAATCACAGCTGGCATGAAGATGGCCTTGCTTCGCTTATTCCCAACGGCTTGGCGCAAGGCTTGGCAGGATATGCCTTTACCTGTCCGGATATGATTGGAGGCGGCCAAATCGGCGATATCGAAAACAATCCCGATTTTCAGATCGATCAAGAATTATTCGTACGCTATGCCCAATGCTCGGCGCTGTTTCCTATGATGCAGTTCTCCACTGCACCATGGCGCGTACTGGATGCAGAGCATCTGCAGTACTGCATAGAGGCCGCTTTTCTGCATGAAGCTTTCGGAGATAAGATCGTCTTACTAGCCAAGCAAGCAGCGGAAACAAATGAACCCATCATCCGCCATATGGCTTACGTATTTCCGGAGCACGGCCTTGAATTAATCAAGGATCAATTTATGCTGGGAGACGATGTGCTGGTGGCTCCTGTATTAGAAAAGGGTGCAAGAAGCAGAAAAATTCATTTTCCCGCTGGTACATGGCATGGCGACGATGGTTCGGTAGTTACCGGGCCTTGTGTAAAAGAAATCGAAGCTCCTTTGTCGCGTTTGCCTTATTACTGCAGTTCTGGGCAAAGAGCACCAATGCATCGCACTTAAGGGTTTAAATTCCGATCCTGACGCAGCTGCCAAGTCCAAAAGACCGCACCCGATAAAAACGGTGACGGTCTTTTGTCTTAACTCGCCAGACTGGCGGTGACTACAGTTTGCTTTTGCCCGTTGTTGCTGTTACTGCACCCAACGTTGTTTGCTAGCGATTTTCACTGTATAATTTTAGGGAGAGTCCATTTCAATTTCGCTTCGAGGAGCAAAGTGAATGAGAAAAATGTTGGGTTTTATTTTCATCATAGCCGGAGGACTGCTGGTTGCCACCTCATTATATCTGATCTATCACCACAAGTTTGCTACCGAGCAGTCACTGCAAGAAGCTGAATCCCTCCTGGCTGAACATGCGGAAACGAATCAAGTCGTGTTTAATCCTGGCGACAACAACACCAATAAAGAGCGGGATCGGCAGCAGCGCTTGGAAGAGCTGAGAAAACAATTTTCTCCTAAGGCTGGCGACGTGATCGGCGTGCTTCATATACCGAAAATCGATGCCAAACTGCCAATTATCGAAGGAACGGATGAGGATATGCTGGAAAGAGGCGTAGGTCACTACTCCCCAACTGTGTTTCCGGGCGATAAGGAGCAAATACTGCTTTCCGGCCATCGTGATACAATTTTCCGCAAAATGGGCGATTTGGAAAAAGGGGATAAATTTATTGTAGAAATGCTTTATGGCACTTTTGAATATGAGATGAGGGAAAATGAAATCGTCCCCGCCGACGATACAACCACCATTCGGCCGATGGGCGAAGAAGTGCTTACGCTGTCTACTTGCTATCCATTCACCTTTATCGGCAGCGCCCCCGACCGCTATATTATTTATGCTTACCCCATATCTAATGAAAAGTGATTGCAAAAATGCAGCCCGCCTCCCGAAGGAGAGGGGCTGCATTTTTAGTTTTTTGCACATAAAAAACAAGCTCCAAAGCATAAAGCTCCAGAGCTTGTATATATCGAGATAAGAATTAAGAACGCAATGTTTTAAGTGCGCCGCTCCATGCAAGCACTTGATCAAGCATACCATTAAGGTTCACAAGATGTAGATCAGCTGGCTTGAATACTGTCTCTTTCTCGTAATCCATAGCGTTCTCGAAATCGGTGAACAGCGATAAAGCCGTGTGAATCCGGACATCCGCTACAGACAATTCACCCAAGATAGTGCGAAGATGCTCAGCAGCACGGGCACCGCCTACAGAACCATAGCTCACAATGCCGGCAGCCTTATTATTCCAAGCTTCGCGCGCATAGTCCAAAGCATTTTTCAATGCACCGGTAATGCTGTGATTATATTCTTGAACGATAAAGACAAATCCGTCCAGGTTTGCCAGCTTCGCATTCCATGCTGCAGCCTGCTCGGAAGCATCTGCCTCACCAAGCAGCGGAAGCTTGTAATCTGCGATATCAACGACTTCATAGTTGGCGTCGCCACGTTGATCAGCAATTTTCTTTACCCATTCTCCTACTTGCGGGCTGACGCGCCCTTGACGAGTACTTCCCAAAATAATACCGATATTTAATTTTGACATCTTCATCTTCACCTTCACTTTTTAATTTTTGATGGAGCATTTGCATAAATCCAACAAAAGTGGCTTCCTAAAAGCAGTATAGAGATCGAAATGCTGCTATCATTCGTATATATCTCACTGGATAGCGTTCAATCAAATCATGCAAAATGCTGGATTAATAAATGCTTTGTCTTTATGCTTCAAGTTCGATGCTGGCTGGCTGCCGCGCTCCTTCGCTGCCTCGCAAGCCCAACCGCACGACCCTTTGACAAGAGGTTCGTAGGGATTTGGGCCTGCCGCTGTTGAAGTCATACTTTAATAATAAAAGACGGGACCCCCGAATTGGTCCCGTCTTTTATAAGGCTTTGCTTCTGCACAGTACGCTGGATCTTTTAATCACCTTGAGACACATCCCGCCGATCGTCCGTTTTCAACTCCACCGGAACATTGACGCGTTTTGCTGTTGCAAACAAATGCTGCAGAAACGAATCCCATTCGCCTTCAATTGTGCGAAGGGATCGCGATGAGATTGTCTTTTCTTTGCCGTTATGCTGCAGAAATGCAATATGAATACTTGATCCCCCGCGCCCGCCAACTGTCGGATCAATGACAATACGGCTGATTGCCGATAAATCGAGCTGCTTTGTGCCCAGCGTGATGGAGGGAGGCTGTTGTTCGAAAACGATGCGCCGCCGCCTCTTGCCGAAGGTCACCCGATCCGAGGTGCGAAATGCTTGCTTTGCTGCCCGCCATCGGTGCACTTTCTCCGCATTGCGCTGCCGATTGCAGCGCAGCAGCCAATTCACTACGGCATTGTTTTCCTCATAGTTATCCAAATCGATTCGGTATATCTCCTGAGCAGTGCGGACCTCGTATACAGAAAACCAAGATGTGATGCCGTGGGAGTCGCGGAAAAAGTGCTGGCTCACTCCCAAAATTTTGCTGCTCGTCAGCTCAACATCTTTGCCTGCAAGACGAAAGCGCAACATGCCATCTTCAAAACGCAGCTGCTCCGGCTGCAATGCACTTTTCATACGGCGTGGAAAAGCGCTAATAACGGTCAAGACAAAACAGCCGCCGCTAATCCATAGATTGAGACGCTGCATATCCAAAAGGGAACGGAGGTTCCATGATCCGATGGAGGTCAGCAGTTGGAATGCGAGCAGCAGAGCGTAAACCAGAGCTGCAAACAGCAGTCCCATCTTGATAACCTCCAGCAAACGTTTCGAGTATGGCTTGGACTGCAATACTTGATCTGCCACCCATGCCTCCGGCTGCCCGTTTCTCCTTTTCTTCTTCATCCCGCTCCTCCTGCCAGTCAAGCCTTCTTCAGAATCCACCGCTGCAGTTGCTGCTCGATGCGATCCAGCACTTGCTCTTCTTCTGATGATAGACTGTCGCATTCTAGACGGCGGTAAGCCAATCTCCCCTGAGCATACCTCCGCTCCACATACTCGATGACTTCATCGCTTGCCTCCTCAAGTGAGAGCATCGTTGTTCCGTCAATAAACCGGGCAAAGACAAGCACCTCTTCTCCGTCACGCAAAATGGTAAGAAAAGGGACATACACCTCTTCGAATCCCGGTGATAAATCTTCTTCAGATACCGTATAGATGTTTGAAGCGAGATCAGGCACCAACTCAGCTTCTTGTTCCTTTTTGTTCCGTTTTCGCCAAAACATACACATCACTCCTCGCCTCCATTGTACAAAAGAACGAAACGGAGGGGAATGCTTCTGGCAAAATATGCATCGCGGGTATCATATCTGATAATGATCCTAAAACAAAAGACACTAGAACATCCATAGCCCCCAGTACCCTATCACAATTGTAAATAGACAATCTATAACAGAATAAGTGCCTTTGTCATCCCTCTCGAGATCGCAGCGATTTGAGATACCATTGCTCTTTTGCAGGCCGATCCCTTGTGAGAAGCCAAATCTCCGTAAATGCCGCCGAAGGCGCTGCAATTTTGTCCCAAGCTTGATTAAAATCACTCCAGCCGAAGCTGGGGGACAGATTCCGAATAAGCAGGGCCAGTGGATAGTCTGAGCTGTAACCGGCGCTCTTAGCTTCTTTTCGCAAAACTAATTGATTTAACGATTCAATCAGTGTATCAATCGATTCAATACAAATAATGGAACGATGCTCTCGCTGAAACAGTTGACGTGCTTCCTGTTCGCTGTAGAACAAATGTGTAATTTCCAGCCCCAGCTTGTTCCCGCGGGTATCCATCAGCACAGCGTCTGGCTTATCCTGCTGATAAAGCAATCTTAGGCGATTGTCTGCAGTTTGGTTGTACAAGTTAATGAACAGATCAACCGCCTCGCGCTCCAGCTTTTTTTTCGTACTGATCGCCATATCCCGTTCACCTCGCTGCCAATAAAAGCTTTGTATGGAGTGACACTTCGCTCTTACACTCATTTTATCATTTTTATAACTTGGGATTAACGATATAAATGAAAAATTACACTTTCAATATCAGCTATTCCCAGACAGGCTTCAAATTGAATGCTTTCGATTCCTGTTATAGATGCAAAGCTTCGCCAGCGAAAGCAAAAAGCTTCTCACCAAGTTCGAATCCGAACCCGTGAGAAGCCTATTTTATTTCGATGTGGTCAATCGGCGTGCTCTGAGGAAGAACCGTTGATAAAGTTTTAGGATTATTGAATGTTATCGGCATCCGCTAATGATTGGCACAAGGTGATATGCGCGTTTTTCTGTACGCCGCGGCCGTATCCATTAGTTCCATTATCGGGTATAATTGATGTAAAAGTAAAGCTCGAAGAGGTTCACTGGAATCAAACGATTCAGCATCATATTTTGATAAAGGAGAGGTTCTCCATGTCAATGATACGTAAACTCCACCCCCATATAGCAAAAGATTTAAGGGATTTTTTATCAGAAAACAATATTTCTACCAAGAAGCTTGTCATTGATCTTGAAACAGAAACAATTGAGGACTTTGATGATTACTCAGTCGATGACATTCTAAGTGTAGCTGGAATTCTGAAGCCTGGGGAAGCGCAGGAATTATTAGACCACATTCAGGAATCACGGGAGGGCTGGGGAAAGTGACCCACAACCACTCTGGGTATTTATTCGATTCAAACATTGTCATCGCCATTCTGGACAATGATCAATCCGCCGTTAATTTGGTGCGACAAGCCCAAGAAGAAAAGCGGCGAATATTCTTTTCGACGATTACGGAATGTGAAGTACTGAGCGGAATCAAACACAATCAGTTTCTAATAGCTCGGGTCCAGCGTTTCAGGTCCTTGGCGGCCGCATTGTTCACTCCACGGAAATAAGCCAACTCCCCGACCATCTTGGCCCCGACCCAGTGTTAACCGGTGGAAGAAACTGATTGTTCATGTCCTCCGGCTTCTGATGACCAAGGAAACCATTCAGCATCCGGCTTATGACGGCGTCAACAATATCCTTTAGCGACTGGCCTATGTAATTCCAGCCGCACTTGGACTTGCTGGCAGGTTTGCAACCTCAATATTTTCTGCCACTCAGGACATTTATCTCGCAGTTGCTCCTCAGTAAAAATAACCTTCTGCAAAGCCTCCCTCCTTTCAGGACAAAAGAAAAAGCCGCTCATTTGAGCGACCTATGTAATCATTTTTTTACTGTAAAATGCTTAAACTTAACTCATGCCCTAACCAACTCCACGCGCCCAGCGTTACTACATAAAACAGGTTTATTATGAGATATGGAAATTTCGCAATAGTCACCAGTATGGTCATAAATAAGTTCCTCACCTAAGGCATTTTCTGCTACTACATAACCTTCAGGTAAAGCATATTCAACGCCCTCGTCACAATCTACGAAATCATAATGACCGCAATACCACATAGAGAAACCACGTTTTTGCTGCCAACCACTATCCGCCTGTAAATAATCCCATTTATAAAGCTTAACGGTTTTCATATTATCTTCCTCCAATGTGCCTTACCATTTCTCATGTAAATATACCACTTCTAGTTATGATATTGTGCCATCCGGTACCCGCGGTGCTGCTGGGACTTCGCCGGTTGCCTCTACGATCTTATCAAAAAAATGATCTCGCATCAAAAACAAGGCTGCCTCAATTGTCCAACATGATTTTCAAGCAATCCCTTCCCTATTTGAAATCGAACTGGTGTTCCGGTATAATGATAGATATGGAGGGATTGGAAATGAGTCTGAATACGATTACGATCAAACTTCCTTTGTATCGGCCCACATTGGTGAAACAAGACATGTATAGAACCATGCGATCCCACTTTTCACAAGCTAGCAACCAAGCCCTTCTATACCTACAGGAAGACCCACTATACAAGGCAACAGAGCTGGATCGCCTACTTCGTTCCATACCACTACCATCAACGCTTCTTCAAGAAGCAAGAAAACAGGCGGTCAGCAGGTATCAAGATTGGCGGAAGCATGCAAATGCCAAGGGTTTTCCTTCCTTTCGAGCAAACATCTCGATCCTGTTTGACAATCAGAACTGGCGGCTCCGTTTCGATCAAGGACACCTGAAAATTGGCATCCCCACCATCGAAGGGCATTTAACCATCGATAAATATGTGCCTGCCAGCGTCAA
>NZ_JBHTHC010000021.1:0-143687 GCF_042676285.1 Paenibacillus sp. GCM10027626
GGCGTAGAGTTCGTTGATCTGATGCTCATACTCGTTTTTCATTTTCGTGATGCCTTTTCGATCATCGACGAACAATTGCGAGAGGTTCTGCACCGCTTCTGCTTTCCACCGGTTGAGGACATTCGTATGAATGCCATGCTCCGTTGCGAGCTGCGAAACCGACTTTTCTTCCTTCAGAATTTCCAGTACGATACGTGCCTTTTCTTCGGGGGTAAACTTTCGTCTGCTGGTCGACATACAACTAAGAAACTCCTTTTTTACTGTCTAGTTTCTATGTAGCATTATACTGTTATGAGCTATTCGAGGGTGAACGCATTGGGCATGTAGAGCTTGTTAAAAAACTAAAATCCTTGAAGCAAGCTACAGCAGAGCTGGACGAGACCAAGCATCAATTGAAATCTAAGCTTACTGAACTCAAAAACAGCGCTATATCTCTGAAAGAAGTCCGCCGCGCGTTAAAGTCGCTACACCTGAACTCAATAACTCACCGAATTCCTTACCAAGGGATATTAATACCCTTGTTATACATGTTCTGCTCCACTGTCACGGCCACTAACCATTGTCTTTTGAATATCAAGGTCAAAATTCGTCAAATATTCCTTTCATAACTTAACCCTTCCTTCATGTTTGACAACACTCATCCGTATTTGTAAAATGCCCTCGCCTAGCGCACACATGCTTTGGTTTATTTTAAGATTCCAAAGCATCTTTAAGAAATTGAAATGAATTATGACGAAATGCACTTGTTTTTGATTCGTCTATATGATGAAAAGTAACATCATCAATATTTGGAATATTTGCTGTATCATAAACATAGCAAGAAGATAAGCCAAACGTATCCAGCAGAGCTATCAGTCTTGAATCCATTGATTTGGGGTCTTGTGGATTATCAGATACCGGGAAAACTAAAAATGGAACCTTATATAAAATGGCAAAAACAGCCCCATGAAAAGCACTAGTAATAAAATACTTAGCGTGTTTTATGTACCCTACAAATTCCTTCGGACCAACCGTAGCTGCTCCAGCAGTTGCAAGAGATATAATCTCGTATCCGTACTTTTTTGAAAGTGCTTCAGCATATTCCTGAACCCCTGTAATATCTCGTAAATCATAAGTGAGTATATAAGCTTTTTCTGGCGGAGTAGCAGCAATATCATCCCATTCGGATTTATCAAGAAGCATTACAGGATCCAATACATGAGTAACCTCTCCATTTTTCATCGTTTTCACAAAAGGGATTGCACTTTTTTCACGAACAGAAACAAAGTCTAAGGAATTAACGTGTGGAGCAAGGATATTTTTTCGATCGGGCCCTATTTCTGCTCCTCCCATGCTTGCTGCGTATGCAATTTTCGTTTTTGATGCTGGAACAAAAGAAAGTGCCATACAGGGTAAAATGTCATCGGAAATAACCCATGGTAAACCCCATATTTGGTCGCTACCGCAAACAAAAATATCGTAATCATCAACACATTCTGCAATATCAGATACTGTATATAAGCGTTCGCTGTGGGGAATGCTTTCGGAAAAAGTCCTAAAATGTTCAGCACTTTTAGCACTTTCATATGCTTGTAAGGTGTATTCGTTTAGCCACTTGAATGTAATTTGCTCACAATGAAATCCTAACTTTGCTATAGCTTTTTGCAGTGCATAAGCTCCAAGTTGGCCACCGTAATTATAGTTTTTGTAATAAACAGTAATAAGTCCCACTCTTTTCATAATAATCTCCATTCCGACTAAGTCGGCACAAACAGGAATGAAAGAAAAGTGCCGAAAAGTCTACATAAATTTGAATTTTGCAACAGTATAGCGTAATAAATCATCCTAAAATGATTTTTTTGACTATCCAATTAGCTCAAAACCGCCGTTTTTGCATCCATCTCACTAAGGCGATGAGATCGAAAAGAATCGCGTAAAACAATTCGGCACTGACTTTTTCACGAAAGTTGCTTAGACAACTGTGAACCGGTACCTTGGCAATGTTGGGCACGCCGATAAAGTTTCGCCACGCTTGGTTTTTAGGCTCTTTAAGCTGCCGTTCCAGTTCCCGAAACGTTTTCTCTGCTAGCAAGAGTAAGTTTGTATACATCAGAACTAAATGACTCTAGAACATCTTCAACATTCAAGACGTTCAACTTTAGCTTTTCTATAACTTTTAGAATAGAACCCATATGTAACCTCCAGTTTTGGAGCTTTGGTTACCTCCAAAGTCGGAAATTCTGCATTCCAACTCCCAAGGAAAGCCCTTAAGGCAAAAAGTAGCGCTCAATCCACGTATGTATTTCCCAAAACCACGGATATTTGTTATTCAATGCCCTTGAGCGATAGGTACAGGGGTAGCGAATAGGTGATTTGCTACTGGACGTGGTTTCTCTGGAGCAGCAAGCTAAATAATGCACTCTTTTTGCTCATCGAGCTAACCTTTGATGAGAACGTTGAGGAATACTTTCAAGCCATTGACCCTTCTACTGATGAAGCAGAGAGGTCTTTTTGTGTTCCTAGCAAAAAACTCATAAAAATATGAAGTTCATGATTGCGATCTAGAAGTTGTATCTATAGCATTAAGTATGACGAAATGACACATTAGGCCGAGAAAGCGCAGAATTATCGAGAGAAAATCAAATATTTTACGAGGTGTCTAAAATGACTGAAAAAGAAAAATCACATGCTGGCTTGTTATACCAACCTAATGACCCAGAGCTTGTTGCGGACCGTGATGTCACTGTGAAGAAACTGTACGACTACAACAATCTACACCCACTGGAGCGCGATTTGCGACGTGCCGCTATACGCGAATTGCTGGGTAAGGTCGGCGAAAATTGCGTTGTGGAGCAGCAGCTTTTTTGTACTTATGGGTATAATACCACGCTGGGCAATAATTGCTTCATTAACCTCAACTGCAAACTTATGGACAGCGGATTCATTACGATTGGAGACAACGTATTTATCGCTCCCAATGTTTGTATCATAACGGAAAATCACGCGATGGATGTGGAGCAACGTTTGGCGGGGCTAGAATACACAGCTCCTGTCACGATTGGCGACAATGTCTGGATTGGTGCTGGAGCCATCATATTACCAGGCGTAACGATCGGCGCGAATAGTGTAATCGGTGCAGGTAGTGTTGTTACTAAGGATATTCCGCCGAACACTTTGGCTGTCGGCAACCCTTGTACGGCAATCCGCTCACTTTAATTGTCACACAGACTTTATTATGCCGCATAGTTTTAGTTGAGCCTTTTTGGCAACAATAAGGTGAAGTAGTTACTTGATAAGAATCAGTGCTAGCAAGGAGGGCGGGCGTACACACTCCCTCCTATTTTCGCCGTTACTTGTGATACGGTTCACCTCAACGGGGCTATCGGCGAAAAATAAGAAGGAGCTTGTCGCGGCGTGACAGCTCCTAGAAATCCAATTGGTTAACATAAACAATATTCTTTTTTCGCAGTCTCCTTAACTTGCGCTCTACTTTGAAAATGTGCTAAGTAAAGACGGCCATACGGAAATTTTCTCACTGCAGGATGGACATAATGTTTCCCCCGCTAAATAATACAGATGCCTAACCAATGTTTGCTCCCCGATCGCTTCCGCCCGCTCCGCTAATGTTCGTATTTCTTCATCTGCAAATGACGTGACCGGGACGATCACATGGGATTCCTGATCAGTGTGAAAGACGGGATCTTGTTCATAGGCTTGAAGTATTTCGATTTCTACAGAATTATCTTCATGAGGCCAGATGAATACATCATTTTCGCAGGCCGGACACACGGCCACATATTCATCAGCGTTAATAAAGGTCATCAACATATCGGCAAGCATATACGAACCTCGATAAGCGGCATCCGCAACAAGAATAAAACGTTTCTCCGTCTCATCGATGGAATGATGGGCTGTATAGGAGAATACTTCCTTTGTAAGCGCCTTGAGATTCCCAATAGCCTCTAAATATTCACGATACAATTCAGTACAGACAGAGCTACCTACATCTTCAGCCAGTTCAGCCCAAGATTCTGGAAATGGCTCCTCATCGCGCCCATCACGGCTTGCCTCGATTATACCGCAATTTACAAACAGCTCTTTGCGCACTTCAGCATCAGATGTAGAACATGCTATTTGTGCCAAAAACGGCATCGCCGCATATGTAGCCGTATATATCGTATTTTGATGGTACAAGTACTCTTGAAAGAGTTCATCAAAAATCTCCTGGCTGTATTGCTGCATTAGCTGCTGCAATAACACAGGTACGTTGTCTGCAGAACTGTACGGTCCTGTCAGCTTTCCCCATACATCGCTATCCCGCTTAAGCAAGCTTTCCCTCCGTTCCTAATTGCCAACTTCATCCTTTCTACTTATTATATCACATAAAAAACACGCTGGAATCAGTGCCCAACATCCAGCGCCTCTATCTCCTTTATAAGCTTCATAACAGCGGACGCCCTTTCAGATATGTGATAATGAGTAGGAGTAGCATGCCCATCCCTTTTCTAGAGACTTGATTTTCTTCCATATTTGTTGTATAGACCGCCGCGGCAGCCTATTGCTTGTAGTTTCAGTCTCCGTTAGCCATCCATGCAGCACAAAATCAGCGCTGCACCACATAGAATGAAAATTAGTGTTAATTTTCATAGTAGTTGAATGAAGGTTTACGGCACTTCTAGGTTTGATTATTTGTTGGACTTACTGTTCCTATTAACGCTATATCCGTATATATAGACTCCTCAATATTAGGAAGCAATCTGTAAATTGATTTATGAATTATTTTCTCAATTTCTTGCTTAATAATGAAGTAGCCCTTCCATAAAATCGGTGACTTAGAATTGATTCCATTTCTAATGGCAGCCGAAACAATTCGTTTTTCTATTGTTGAAAATCCCTTATCATCTGCTAATGCATCACATATTGTAATTAGTTTGTCATAGATCGTCCATTCAATTTGATTTAGAATCTCACTTAATTCTATTTGTACGTGTGAAGGGATTTCCCCCCAACCATTAATTGCCTCTAAATTTGTTGATGGAAATGAATGCGTAACGCAAACATTGGCTGTTCCCTCGAAGCCCTTATGAATCATAAATAAATAACCATCCAGTGAATGAATTACTGATGGGGTAACACCTATATACCGGCCGATATCATGTAAAAGTCCACTTGTATAGGCTATATTGGGGTCAATGGCATGTAGTAAATCGATTGCAATATATTCTGCCGCTCTGGCCACATTTATTGAGTGTTGAACCCATGTTCCTGGATTTGAAATTGCCGCTTCATTTAACAATTGCTCTGCATATAATCTATCTTCAACAAACTTCATTTAATCAACTCCTTAACAAAAAAAGGGAGCAGCTGTCACAGCAAATGCCCCCTATTCATTGAACTCTTGTTTCCTCGTTTGTTCAATAACGTGAAACAATCTACTTCGATATATATGCTTGGTGTTTTATTATAAACTCGGGGTGCGTTACATACTCCATATATTTTACCGCTCCGTTAAACTGCAAATAAGACTGATAGCGAATGCGAATAGCTGGATGTGTAATGAAATCAAGAACTCTATCTTTCGCCACCCAGCGGCTATCGGTTGTTTCTTCAGTAACAGCTAACAACTCCCCACCAACAGGTTTACATACAAAATCAAACATAACTTGCGTAGGAACATCAGTCACGCCATCATACCATTTAAATTTCCCTGTATTCGAGTAAACACCAATTAAGTAGCTAACTGTGGTGTCAATTCCGCTTTCCTCTCTGATTTCACGAACCAAAGCATCCATCAGATTTTCTCCAACTTCCACTTGTCCACCAGGGTAAACCCAACCACCGTCACGAGTTTTTACTAAAAGGATATTTCCTTGCTCATCTTCCACAAATCCTCCTGCGGCTACGATGTGCGTTGGAAATGACATATTACGACCTCCTATGCGGCAACGTTTTGTATTTTTATTCCACAACCTACTCGCATTATCCTGCCCGTTAGCGTAATGAAAAATGGAGCAACTGCAAATGTGCAGCCGCTCCATGATGCATTGAACTAACGTACCTGTTAGCCCAACGGAGGCCACGCAAATCGATCTGCCGGCAAACCTGTCATGGAGTATTTTCAGCTCGTTCCATTAGTCTAAAACTATCTCACAGCCGTCGAAAGACTGCCCAGTTTCGATTAACTTTACAGCATATGCGATTGCGCTTCGCTGAAAATCACTAAACATGGACTCATCTCCGTCCCAGTTGGTAAGCCACCAAAAGAATGAGCATATGTTTCTATAATCCATGAACAATGGAATTTGTTTTATCCAATAATAAGTTAGGTGATTATATTTAAAGTACCCTTCAAGGAATTCGTTCAAGAATTTGGTCGCGAATTCATTTTTTGATTGTCTATCATCCTTTGCTGCCCCCCACCAAACAGCATGTGTTACCGCGATTGCAATGTCCAACGAAAACCAACCATATATGCTGTCGTCAAAATCAAAGACCGTAATCACTTTTCCGTCTATATGGAAATTGTAGGGATGAAAATCGTTATGAATCAAACCGTATGAATGACCTTCAGCCCACGGCGGAGATGCTGCTTGCGTTACTGCTCTCCCCGGGCACGCATGTGAAAGCAATAATCAAAAGATCCAGGTCATTCTGGTCACAATGGAAGGCCGCATCGTTCGCGGACTGTCTGCCCATGTGGACGCCCAGGTGAAGCGCATCGTCCGGCTGGCGGGATATGATATTTCCATCTACACTGCACCTGTTGTCGAAATGAGTCGTCAATAGTGGCTTCGCCGCCCGGCGTCTATCAGCGCAATGTCGAATTTTCGTTAATGATCACGATTGATGGCTGATCCTGACAAGTGACCTTGCATCTGCAGCAACAAAATTGCTTTTTAGGTGTTTTATTCAGTCATGTCAAATTATTTCATGCGGAAAGTCGGTGGAGCCAAACGAAAAGCTGTTGTATCCACGAGCCCGAGAGGCTTAAGACGTGTAGCGCCGGGTAGCTTCGCAGGGTTATCTGCCTGACTGCTCTTCGTCGAAAAGCCTCGGGCAAGTCAAGGCTCCGCAAGGAACAGTGTGAATACGGTGTTATAGGATGTCAGCGCCTTCTTCGAAATACCTTCTTTAGTCAGATATCTTTTCTTTAGAAATATGAGTTTTATATTTCCTTTTAATGCCTTCAGTTGTTATATGAATATCATGCCAGCTATCTTCAGCTGTTTGGTCAAAATTATGCTGTCTTACATTCGAATAGATTGTTAATTCACTATACAAATCATAATAATTATTTAGATCCTTACCGAACTCTGGAAATGACACAACTTTTGTTTCATTATCTTTGTTCTCCGGTAAAGAGTAATAAAGTTTGGCGTCTTGGTACAATTTGCAATCTCTCAATTGTATAAGTAAAATGATTAACTCAGGCTCAATGCTGTTCACTAAAGGCATATGAAGTATTTTATCAATTATATATTGGTTTCTTATCCGTTCATGTTCCAATCTTAGCGGAACAGTATAAATACCAGTATTTAATTTAATAACACCATCTTCCCGTTCTTGTTGATAATAAAAATTCATCAAATTGTCGGGAAAGTCGTTTAGTTGCCCTAATACTTTATTTTTTTCTTCTTGATCCGCAGTTTGAATGGCATATTTAAAATAGAAGTAGTTTAATGTTTGAACCATCATTTCAGTTATAGAATCAATTTTTATTTGTATAATGTTCATTATAGTAAGTCGTTTCTTTTGTTCGGGTATATAAACAACAAAATAATAAAAAATACAACTGACAATATATCCGATACTTAAATTAAACATAAGATCGCCTAATTGCTCACCGTAATCAAACCATGCCAGTGTTGGAATCTCTGAGGTATGTAATCTACTAAGCGGTGAAAATTTAATTATAAGAATCATTAAGAAACTGAACACTAAAGGAATCCAAAAAAGTAAAATACGGTTTGTTTTCGAAAAATTCACAAGATTATTTTTTTTACTTGTAGAAATCTTCATAGTTCATCTCCCGCCAATAACCGTTTTGCTTTATATTTAATATTTTGTAATCGTTTTGCGCTGAGTTACTATAACGTCTTATTCACGAACTTCACGAATACCTCTGCTATAGCCTTGTATCAGAAACATTACCTAATACCCATAATACCATACCGTGGAAAACAGCGGACTATTTTCTAGTCGAATAGAACTAAAAGCCTCTGAAACACAAGGCCTCAGAGTCTCTAAAATTCCTTTAATACATAACTACAACACGCCCACCATGCCCGCAACCAACTTTTTTCGCCGTCACTTATGATAAGGCTCAGCTTAACGGGGCTATCGGCGAAAAATCCGCCGCGGTGCATAATTGCCAACCTTTTACCCGATTCATGGGCTATGATCAAACCATAAATTATGCACAAAAGGCCGTCGAAGAACTCGGCGGCTTGGATGTAGGTAATTCAACTATCGTCTCCCGTTTGCTTAATTCCGAAATCCCTCGGGCAGACCGAGGGGCGATAGCCCCAATGCTTTAATATGGTGTTATGTGATGTCACAGTCCTCTTCGATAAACCTTATAAAATCTAATCATTCCACATTCTTGTTACTTCTTCTAATTCTAAGTCCTCGAATTGCATTTTATAGATATCTGGTTTCTTTAATTGATTCAAAAACTCCAAGCCAAAAGCTGAATCAAAATGATTCATCATCAAAGTCATTACAAGACCATGAGTCCCGATTGCTATTTTCTTCCCTCTGTGCTCTTTTAATATGGGTTTTAGAACTGAGATTGCTCTTTTCTGACAATCAGCATTAGACTCTCCACCCGGCAAGGTATAATTAGGGTCATTAAAACTCTCTCTGATACTAGACATTAACTCTGCATTTTCAATAATATAAGATGCAAAATGACGTTCTCTAAGATCTTCAAATACTTTAATATCTAACTTTAAGTGCTCGGCCAATCCCTCAACACTAAGAATTGCTCGAGTATAAGGACTTGATATAATCATATCTATTCCTTCATCTATAAGTAACTTCGTTACTTTTTCAATATCGATCTTTCCTTTTGGGGTAAGCCCTCTTGTTCTTTCATTTCCTTCATTGTATGGTGATTCTCCATGCCTAACCATATAGATAATTGACTTCATACAGGCCTCCTTTAGATGCTTTCATTAAATATCACACATTGATTACACATAACGTTATATTCACTTATAAAATTATCCAACTCAGAAAATATTCGAGAAACAATTGAACAATCCTGCCCGTTCGGAGCGAGGTGCTGTTTCATCTCTGCGGCAGCCTCGTGATGTAGCTTTTTATCTTTATGCTCGTCATTCTCTTCATTTTTCAAAGCAAAGATCGCATAGTCTATTTATTTGTCTAAATGGTAATGCACGAGTTCTTTGGATTTATTTAAGTACTACTACCTGGCAGGCGCATGAATTTATTCGGGTACCGGTACCCAAAAAAACGGCTATAGGGTATACTACTTCTGCCGATACCAAAAAGACGGGTGAGAAAAGATGAATAAATGGCACCGATTCTTTCAATATTCCAAAGGAAACTTTTACAGAAAAAGTCTCGTTCTCATTCTGCTCAGTGCGAGCATTCCAGGACTTGTGATTGGTGGAAGCGTTTACTGGATCGTATCCGATAAAATCGAATCCGCTTTGATAGAATCGCATCAGAAACAAATTTTGGAGCAGTCCCGAAATATGGACGAGCAATTAAACTATTTGGAATTGACCTTGAGTCACTGGGCCTTCGAGCCGCGTTTTGGCGAAAGCTTGCAAACGCTTGATTTTGTCTATCATTTTGCGGAAACAAGGGACATCTACAAGACGCTGCTCGTGATGCAGGGCTCTCATCCGCTCATCAAAGGGGTGGAGCTGTTTATTGACAGGCCGTCGCCTGTGCGGTTCAACCCGGAATACAATCCACCCAACGAGCAGAGCCAGGTTACGTATTTCAAGCAATTGCTGAGCAGAGGGGGAACGGCTTACTGGACGAATTCGTCCCAAGTCGCCAATCCATCCGCTTCGAATGACGCCTTGCTGGTTCACAAGATTATGGATATGAACCAAAACCCGTTCGGTATCCTGGTCGCCACGCTGAATCGCGAGAAGGTCGAGAACATGTTGAAGGTTCTGAATCCCTATGATAAAGGCGCCACATTTCTGATGAATCGGCAAAATGAAATTTTCGCAGCCGTCCAGAGTGGAGCTTCTTCACCGAACGAATTTGAAGCGGCCATTAAGGAAGCCGTCATGCAAGCGGGAGCCGATGAGAGGGCTTTCTCGTTCAAATGGAACGGCGACGATTATTCGGTTTCAGTCGGCAAGCTGCCGCGAATCGATACCGAGTGGACTTATGTCTCTGCCACTCCCGTCTCGGCCATCACCTCGCCGATTATTTTCGTATCCCAACTGATACTCCTCTTCAGTATTTCCGGTTTTGCATTGGCATTGGCGCTGTCGTGGTTCGCCTCCAATCGCATCTATTCGCCGGTAAAGCGGCTGATGAATGTGCTTGCCGGAGGAAAGGCCGGGGGACTGAACAGAAACCTCGACGAATTCCAGCTTATTGAAAAACAATGGGGGCATTTATCGCAGGAAAGCAGCCTTCTGCAGAGCAAGCTTCAGGAACAGCTGCCTCATATTAGAGAGGGTTTTCTGCTGCAGCTGTTCCATCAATACTTGAATCGTTATTCCGAGCAGGAGCTCAAGAATCGCATGAAGCAGTACGGCTGGGAAACCGACGGCCGGCAATTTATCGTAACCAATGTGCAATTAACCGGATTTTCACAATCGGATGGGCGATTTACTCATGATGACAGAGGACTCGCCACGTTCGCGGCGGCCAATATCATCCAGGAACTGGCGGCATCGCGCTTCAAGGAATTCAGCGTCATTAACTTTCATGATTCGTCGATTGGCCTGCTCGTATTCGCCTCCGATGCGGCTTTAGCGAGGATGGAACTGCTTGCGATGAGCAAGGAGCTGACACAAACGATCAATCAGATCCTTTACGTCCGCGTGACGATTACGATTGGCAAGCCGACGGATGTGGTGCGGAATATCCCGGCTATATTCGAAGAGGCCAGCCAGGTTTCGTGGGCTCGCATAATGAAAGACGCCAATCAGATCATCGACATGGAGCAGCCTGATGCTGCGCTTGAACCCGGCGCCTTCCAATACCCGTTCGCGCTGGAACGGGACATCGTACAAGCGATGCGAATGGGGCAGCAGAACGATGTCGAGCGTCTGCTCGTGCAGTTTCTGAACGAAGTGGCGGACGGAGGGAACAAAGAAGCGATTGTGAAGCAAAGTCTGCTTCTTCTGGTCGGTAGTATGCAGCATATGATTATGTTATCGGGGATTCGTTTGAAAACGCCGTTAGAGGGTGCTAACGTATTCGACAGCCTGCTGCAAACCCGGGAGCGGGAGCAGATCATTCAGCTTATCTGCACGAAAGTGGCCAATCCGTTTATCGAGGCGATGGCAGAGCGATCGAATTCCCAGGTGCAGAAGATTATCGAACAAGCGATCCGCTATATGGAAACGAACTATACGAAGGATATTTCACTGGATAGCTGCGCGGACCAATTAGGGACGAATCCGTTCACCTTGAGCAAATCGTTCAAGCAAGTAACAGGGATCAATTTTATTGATTATGTGACGGACTTGCGATTGAACAAGGCGAAGGAGTTGCTGCGGGAAACGGACATGAAGATGAATGACATCGCGGAAGCGGTAGGGTACCAGCAGACGTATTTCAACCGTATTTTTAAGAAGCAGGAAGGCATTACGCCAGGCCGGTATCGGGATAAAAGCCGTGATGCAACCGTATGAGCAGTACGCCGTTCGATCCATTGTTGCCCAGAACGTCTGTTATTTAGGCGTTTGAGGGCCTTTTTTCGCATGCGGCGAGAAAGTCTAATCCGGGTAAAAAAGTGCAAAACAAGCGCTGTCGCGGCCGGTGCTGTTCCATCCAAAATGTATAATTGCCTGCAAAATGATCCTGCCCTATGATTCAGTTGCGAAGACACCTCATGCAGAAAGGAGGTACATCCGAAAGGAGATGCCGATGGATAAAATGTTATCGAGCGCGAAACCGGCAAGCCGAACGGAGACGAATTGGCTTCGTCATGTGAAGAAAGACAAGTGGTTGTATGTGCTGCTGTTACCGGGGGTTCTGTATTTCCTTGTTTTCAAGTACATCCCGATGTGGGGAGTGCTCATTGCGTTTCAGAATTACCAGCCGTTTTTAGGGGTTTGGCAGAGCAAGTGGGTCGGAATGGAACACTTCACCATCTTTTTTCAAAATCCCGATTTCATCAAGCTGCTTCGCAATACGTTATTGCTGTCATTGTACAATATTATCTTTTATTTCCCTGCCCCTATCTTTATCGCGCTTATGCTCAACGAGGTTAGAATTGCGATCGTCAAGCGAACGATTCAGACGCTGATTTACGTCCCGCACTTCATCTCGATGGTCATCGTGGTCAGCATTACCTACGTATTCTTAACGACCGAGGGCGGGATCGTCAACGAGCTGTTGCAGCAGTATACGGGCACGAAGATCGCTTTCATGTCCGACCCCGATTGGTTCCGGCCGTTGATCATTCTGCAAACGATATGGAAAGAAGCTGGGTGGGGGACGATTATTATCCTGGCTGCGCTGTCGGGAGTCAGTCTGGAGCAGTATGAAGCCGCGATCGTCGACGGAGCGGGAAGATGGCGCCAACTGTGGCATATTACACTGCCGGCAATCCGAAGCACAATAGTCATACTGCTCATTCTCAGGATGGGGTATGTTCTCGATAACGGATTCGAGCACATTTATTTGATGATGAATGCGCTCAATCGCGATGTGGCCGATGTATTCGACACGTATGTGTATGACACCGGGATCAGAGGGGGAGCATTCAGCTACAGTACGGCAGTCGGCTTGTTTAAATCGATTGTAGGCGTCATTCTCGTATTGTCCAGCAATTACCTGGCAAAGAGATTCGGGCAAACGGGCATTTATTGATTGATTGATGGAGGATAATCGTTATGGGAAAAAGGTCTAACACTTTATCCGCAAGGATATTCGACGGGTTCAACTACCTCTTGCTGGTGTTGTTCGCTCTTTGCTCCATCATCCCCTTTCTTTATATTATTGGCGGTTCTTTCGCTACGGAGGCGGAATTAAGCACGAGAGGATTTTTTCTGATTCCAACAGAGTACTCCTTGAATGCGTATAAGTATATTTTCACATCGAATACGTTGATCCGCAGCATCATGGTTTCGATCTATGTGACGGCAGTAGGTACCGTGGTCAATCTGTTCTTTACCGTCACGATGGCGTACCCGTTGGCACGCAGAACATTGCATGGCAGGAATACCATCCTCAACCTGGTTGTCTTCTCCATGCTGTTTAGCGGCGGGCTCATTCCTACCTTCCTGATCGTAAAAAGCCTGGGTCTGCTCGACACTTATTGGGCTTTGATGCTGCCGGGCGCGATAAGCGCATTTAATTTGATCATCGTGAAAAATTTTTTTCAGGAGCTGCCCCCGGGGTTGGAGGAGTCGGCGAGAATAGACGGCTGTACGGAAGTAGGCGTATTGTGGAAAATTGTGCTGCCATTGTCCAAACCGGTGTTGGCTACATTCGGCATGTTTTACGCGGTCGGTCACTGGAACAATTTCTTCACTGCGCTGCTTTATGTGAACAGTCCCGAAAAATGGCCGTTGCAGGTATTGCTGCGCCAAATCGTCTTGCTGTCGCAGGGGAGCTTGGGAGATTCGACGCAAATGGATCATCTGTTCGAGCAGCCTCCCGAGCAAGCGGTGAAAATGGCCGCGATCGTGGTGGGCACCGTTCCGATTCTGCTCGTGTACCCGTTCCTGCAAAAGCATTTTGCCAAAGGGATACTGCTTGGTTCCGTCAAAGGATAATCGTCCAGGATTCTAACAAAAAGAGAGGAATGAATCAAAGATGGCGACAAACAAGAAATCGCTACAACGGGGGATTGCCCTGGCGCTTGTTTCAGCAGTAGGGCTCACAGGAATGATTGGATGCTCAAACGGGGGGAATAGCAAGGAGCCGGCCGGGAACAGTACGTCACCTGCCGCGAATAGCGCATCGCCAACTACGCAGCCGCCGCTCAATCTCGATATTATGCTTCCTTCCTTTGGAACCGAGAGCCCGAAGGAGGACAGTCCGGTCATTCAAGCGCTCGAAAAGGCGACAAACACCAAACTCCATTTTGAATGGGCACCCAATTCGTCCTATGGGGACAAGTACAACATTACGTTGGCGTCCGGCAAAATGCCCGCGATCATGGTCGTGCAGAGCAAGACGGCCAGCTTCGTGAATGCAGCCAGATCGGGAGCTTTCTGGGAGCTTGGACCATACTTGAAGGACTATCCGAACTTAAGCAAAGCGAACCCGATCACTTTGGATAACTCTTCCGTCGACGGTAAGATATATGGTCTTTATCGTACTCGTCCGCTCGGCAGAAACGGGATGATGATTCGCCAAGACTGGCTCGAAAATGTCGGCTTGCAGTCGCCCAAAACGATTGATGACTTTTACAATGTGCTTAAAGCATTTGCCGCCCAAGACCCGGATAAGAACGGCAAGGCGGATACGTACGGCATGGTCATTACCAAATACAATCTCCCGTGGGAGATGATGCAAACCTGGTTTGGGGCTCCGAATAAATGGGGAATGGATGCGAATGGCAAGCTGACGCCGGTTCATTTTACGTCCGAATATATGGATGCGCTTCGCTTTTTCAAAAAGCTGTATGACGAGAAGCTGATCAATCAGGATTTTGCCGTCATGGATTCGGCGAAATGGGTAGAACCGCTTGCCAGCAATCAGGCTGGTGTTGTACTTGGCGAGGCGGACGGTGTCGTGCCTTTTGAGAACCGGGTTGCGGAAGCGATGAAGAAGCTGAACAAGCCAGAGCGGCAATACCTCGATATTTTCGGCGATGTTGCCGGACCTAAGGGAGTCCGAAACTTGCCGACAACGGGCTATGCGGGTATGGTCCACATTTCCAAATCCACAGTAAAAACGGAAGCGGAACTGAAACGCGTATTGACGTTCCTGGATAAGCTGAGCGATGCCGATATCCAAAACTTGCTGTACAACGGAATTGAAGGCAGACACTATACGAAAACGGCGAATGGGATTGAGGCGACGACGGACAAAGCGCTGCTTGTGGAAAAGGTTGATTTGTCCCAAGTGGCAACAAACATTCCGGAAAATAAGGCGCTTCCGGCTGTGGAAACGCCGCTGCTGACGAAAGTGCTCAAGGTACAGAAGGATAACGAAGCGTTCGTCGTTCCAGATCCGACTTCCCCTCTCGTATCGACCGTGTATACGCAGAAAGGCGCGCAATTGGATAATATTGCGAATGACGCCAGAACCAAATTCATTGTCGGTCAAATTGACGAAGCGGGCTTGAAGGCGGCGAACGAGCTGTGGCTGAAGAGCGGCGGCGAAGACTTGATTAAAGAAATGAATGAGCTGTATGCTGCGAATGGGAAGTAACGATAGGAGTCGTTTCACCATAGCGGTCATGAGCCGCATGTACTGACCCCACAGATTCTAACGGTGCTATTTGTATCTATTTCGGGAAAGTAGCTCCGTTAGATTTCTCTACCCTCCATCGTGCTCGAAGCGAAAGGAATGTCTATAAACATGAAAAAGATTTTTTTAATTGGCGACAGCATAAGCGTACACTACGGTGATTATTTATCAGCGTTAATTAAGGAATGCTATGAGCTCGTTCCACGCGAGGGTATAGAAGAAGCCTTGCAGAATATCAATATGCCGATTGGCGGTAACGGCGGGGATAGCGCCAGGGTGCTGGGTTTTCTTAAAGCCCAGGAGGATGAAGAAAGGCTCAATTATGATGTTTTGTTGTTTAACAGCGGACTACATGACATTAAGTGCATATATGAAACCATGGAGATACAAGTTGAGCTTTCTGCCTATGAAGCTAATTTGAGAGAAATACTCAAACTGGCGCGTGCTCATCGGGTGATGCCGATTTTTATAAACACCACGCCGGTAGACGATGAAATCCATTTCTCCTTCCTTAAAGAAAACGGTGGAATAACCCGTTATCATGCAGATGTTATTGCCTATAACCATGCAGCAGAGAAAATAATGAGGGAAAATGATGTAGCGATTATTGATTTGAACGGCTATACTGCGTCGTTAGGGGGCAACTTGTATTGCGACCATGTGCATTTCAATGATTCGATAAGGAAATTGCAGGCTGATTTTATCGCTGTAAAGCTTGCTGAAATACTCTGAAATGACAGTTCTGCGAATGGGAAATAACGATAAGAGTAATTTCAACATAGCGGTCATGAGCCGGATCTGCTGACCCCACAGATTCTAACGGCGCTCAAAGAACTTTTGAAAGAACGCCTCTTTATTTTACCCGCTGTCGATTTGCAACAATATCCGTATTGAGCTTGATCTCCCGATACCGGATATTGTCCAAATAATACATATTTGAAAGGAGCAGATCAGGATAAAGCTAGTTTGAATTAAAAGGAAATGCTACTGACACCAAGATGGAATTTGTAATTGGCCTGAAGAAAAGTTACGAGGAGGAACTAGATGAAACCCATATCGAAATTCAAACAGTCATTACTTATTTTATTGATGTTAAGTATTGCTTTCTCATTTCATGCTGCTGCTGCTGGCGAGACGCTCCCGCTAAATGGAAAGGCTCAGCCAAGCTCACCCGAGACACAAAGCGGCCCCTACCTGCTCCTTGACAACCAAACCACGATTGTGATTAGCGCCTCCGCTACGAATTTGGAGAAACAAGCGGCTGAGGAGTTACAGACTTATATTTTGAAGATGTCGGGGTTAGAGCTTAGCGTTACTGACGAAGTATATGGAGTAGATGGCAAGAAGCTGTTCATAGGATCGGCAGCTCCCAATCCCGAGCTTGATCGGATCAGCGCAGGCGGAGAGCAGCCGGAGTCGTTCCGTCTGCATGTCACGGAAGAATCCGCCCAATTCGTCGGATTGACGGATCAAGGAACGCTTTACGCCGTCTACGAGCTGCTTGAACAACTTGGCGTGAGATGGTTCATGCCCGGAGAGCTCGGTACGGTCGTACCGGCGTTAAATAGCGTAAAGCTCCGGCTTCAAGACACTATCCAACATCCCGGTTATGTAACACGTATTCTCGCCGTTACGGACAACTATCCGCGTCATGCCACAATTCCGTTAGTCTATAATCCGACGGAAGGCGCAGATTGGTATCGGTATACGCGGCAAGGGGGAGATAACTTCGGTAAGCATGGATTACCATGCACATACAAAAATACGGATAGACCGGATTTGTACATGAAAGAAAAAGGAGTCACTACCATTCAATTCGATGTAACCAATCCCGAGGTTCTGGCTTGCGTGGTGGAAGGTTCACTGAAGCAGCTAAGAGAAAATCCGACGTTGAAATATATTAGTATGGGGCCTAATGACGGTCACGGATTCGGAGAAACCGAGTGGGATGCAGACGATTTTGACCCGATGAACGGGAAAATATCGGTTACTGACCGTTATGTCAAGTTTTATAATATGGTGCTTGCCGAGGTGAATAAGGAATTTCCGGATGTAGGCATCGCGTTCTATGCTTACAGCTTGGATTATCGGCCGCCGGTACGAGAGATACCTGATCCTAAGCTCATGCCTATTCTTGCCCCGATCGCATTTGATCGCATTCATAGTATCGATAATCCGCTGACTTGGGAAAGACAGTACTTAAAAGATATTATCGAAGGCTGGGAAGCATTAGGCGTAAATGAAATCATGTATCGGGGATATTTGTATAATCTGGCCGAGCCTGGTCTCCCCTTCTCCATTACATCCCAGATTAAATCGGAATTTGCCTACTTCAAACAAAAAGGCATCGAGCGGATTCGGGTTGAAACCGCGCCTGCCTGGGGTTACCACGGACCTGGGTTATATCTGGCCGCAAAAATGATGTGGGATCCGACGCTCGACGCCGAAGCGGTTCTGGCTGATTATTTTGAGAAGTTTTACGGCCCTGCGGCCGAGGATATGCGCAAGCATTTTACCTTGTTGGAGAAAGCTTATGATGAAGCCGACTATTTTGCAGGCAGCGCAATAGACACTCCGCATATATTAACCGATAAGGTTATGCGCGAACTGGAGAAATCCCTAAAGAAAGCGGAGACTCGTACAAAAGGACCCCTAGTGGATTCCGTATATTCGCAGCGAGTAGCTATGATCAGAACAGCTTTCGATTTTGGCGATCATTTCCTTAATATGCTCGAGGCGAACAACAAACACGACTTCGTCAAAGCGAAGGAGCATTTGGACCGGGTCAATGAATTGTCATTAGAAGCGATCTCCCATTCTCCGGTAATCTTAAACCCTTTTGCTCAATACTACATCAAACGTTTCTGGGGCACTAGAATCGTGGAAGGATATAACCGTGTAACGGATGGCAACCAAATTGTCGCCAAAATGCCTGACGAATGGAGCGTCATGCTCTTTCCCAACTCGTCGGGAGCCGAAATGGGACTTTGGAAGCCGGAGCTTGGAACCGAATCTTGGATGAAGCTGAAAACTTATTCCGAATCGTGGTCTGATCAGGGGTTGCGTTATTACATGGGCCATGCATGGTATCGAACGACAGTCGATGTCAGCAAGAAATTTAACAGAGGGAACCCGATTCGGCTTTGGTTCAGCAGTATTGACGAGTCGGCCAGAGTTTGGATGAACGGCACAGAGCTTCCATTATTAAAGAAGGGTTCATTTGCTATCCCTTGGGAATTTGACGCTACCCAAGCGGTTAAATTTGACCAGCCTAATGTGATCGTTGTCGATGTAGGCAATAAGGTTCTTGATGAACTGGGCTCAGGCGGTATCGTTGGTCCTGTCATGCTTTGGGAAGTTATCACAGAGCCGGATACAGTTGCACCGACAGTTCCATTGAATTTGAGCGGTGTTGCCGTTTCGGGCAGCGAAATTAGTTTGAGCTGGTCTGCGTCGACAGATAATGTGGGTGTTGCTGGATACGAGATATATCGCAACTCCATTCTGATCGGAAGGGTTGACACAAACTCATTCACGGATATCAATCTGAACATGGGAACAACTTACAAGTATACAGTAAGAGCGTTTGACAAAAATATGAATTTATCGGCAAATAGCGGTACGGTAAGTGTCCTGACAAAGATTGAAAACTGAAACGATTTGACGGAAATTGTCGGCGAGTAAGGAAGTACAAGGCGGGGAGACCATAATCGGCTCTCCGCTTTGTTAAAATTGAATAGGGAAGGATGATTAGTGGATGGCAACGATCAATGCCGCGAATGTAGCCGGCCTTCGCCCGTTAACCGGACTGTCAGAGTATCGAGCAAGGAAACGGTTTGCCATGGCTGTTTCTTATTTGGTTAATTCGGTCAAAAGAGCAGATTCTTATTACTGGGAAATAGTTCCCAAAGAAGTTGAAACTACTCCAAGAGCACCTTGGTGGAATTATAAAGCATCTCGTCCATTTACGGGTAACCCTAATGCGGAGATTTTGGGATACCTCCATGAATATAAGAGACTTGTGTCGCCGGACTTGTTAGATGCACTCACACAGTACATATTGAATTATATAGATACACTTCAAGAGCCAGAATTTCATGAGTTGCTGTGTTTCTTGAGGATGTCGGAACGGTTGCCATCAAGCTTGACGGAACATCTGTCTGAAAAATTAGCCATGATGGTTGAAAAATGTGTCACTGTTCAATCGGAGTCGTGGCAAAAGTATTGCCTACAACCAATACAAGTTGTTCAATCTCCTAATTCTCCGTATTACAAGATGTTTGAAAAAGTCTTACCTGCAAATCTTGTCTACCTTATTGCAAAACAAACAGAAGAAGGCTGCTGGAATCCTACTTGGGCATGGGGGCAATTTGAAGATACATGGCAAATTGCTAAAGTGGATTGGCAAGGTTGGTTGACCCTCGATTACCTTAGAATATTACGTCTGCATGATTATATTGAATAGACCCGAGTAAAGGGAGGAACTGCCTATGTTCCGACCTGAACGAGCGGTGCACCAACCGAAGGGCGGTAGCTGTTTTAGCCCTAAAGAATAGTGGATTGGGCATGCAAAAGACCGGAAGAAAGCATTCAGCTTTAGTCCGGTCTTTACTTCTTTTCATCTACTCGAAATACAGTCTTTCAAATCAACCGCAACTTCAACCCTTCGCTTTACCACTATTTGTGATACGGTTCAGCTTAACGGGTCTATCGGCGAAAAATCCGCCGCGGCGTATAGTTGCCAATCTTTTATACCCTTTCCAAGGCTATGACTAAGCTTTCATACCATGCACAGAAGGCCGTCGAAATACTCGGCGGCCTGGATATAGGTGATTTAAGTATTGTGTTCCGTTAGCTTAAAGCGTTAGCTAACCGGAATACTTCATAATTGCTCCACTGATTATTGGTCTGAATCGACTTCTCCAATAAAAATAAACCTGCTCGGTTTGAACCTGTTCTAAATAAACGCAACATTTCTTTGGTTAATCCAATAACCTTAGTATCGAGCAACGCTTTATCAATAGGTATAAATTGAACATCTGAGACTTCTGATCCGTCAGCATCAAGCTCACCTGAAGTTATATCCATTTCAAATACAAAATAAATCCCGTGTTCTACTCCATCCTGATGATGTCTTATTCCATCGCGAACTCCTATCAGCCTTTTTGGCTTTGTTGTTAATCCGGTTTCTTCCTTTACTTCTCTTACAGCTGCTTCCTGAAAGGTTTCCCCCTCTTCAACTAGACCGCCTGGCAACATCCAATGGTCTTTATTTGCCCCATATGTAATTTTCACTAGGAGTACACTGTCATCTTTAACAACCAACCCTCCAGCGGAACACGAAGACCTCATAACATCAACCCTTCGAGTGTTTTTGTAGGAATCGTATCATCATTGGATTAATAATGGAAATATTTATGTCCTATCCACGCTATATTCCTCAACTATAAGATTAAGAAGTCTAAATTAATCTGCCCCGATAGCCCCGTCAGCTTAATAATACGAACAGGAGCCGCGGCGCTTAACAGCCAATCTTTTAACCCGTCCAAGGGCTAAGGTATATGCTATTCTAAATCTTTAATGATTCACGACTAACCTTCAAAACTACGTAATACTGCATCCCAAGCCAGTTCTGATGCTAATAGACCGATATGACCAGCATTAAGTTCGGGATTATCAACTTCATTAGTTGAAGCCATAAATAAGACATCACCATCATCTATAGTGTGAAATGGATATATAGCCCTTGCCATCGATGTATGTATTTGTTTAGACAACTGACGCAGGGCAGCGGCAGGCAGCTTCTGATTAGTTACAACTACAGTCAAAGTTGTATTTCCAAGATTCTTAACCGAATCGTCCATAAGATGTTCTAGGTTCATATAGCGTGTATGGGTTTGATTATCATAATACCCTCTAACAATTGAACCGTCTCTACCTACGATTGCCCCCATCGGATTGACGACTGTAAATACGATAATTTTTGTGGGTCCAACTTGTCGATAAGCAGCGCCTTGCCCTCCTGTCTCCCAATGATTATATCCTTTTCCAACTTTAGCAGAACGTCCTGCACCAACTGCCCCTAAAGGAAATTGATTTATTTGTGCGCTCAGAAAGGCAGCTCTACCGAGTCGTTTATCGGGGTAGATGGCATTATCTCTACCAACAAAGTCATAGATAGTAGCTGCAGCCACTCTCGGCATTGAATGTGTTGAGTAGCCACTTAATGCAAGCAGCTCTGAAGTTACTCCCGTCACTGCTTCTAAACCATGAACTGAACCACCAGTTAAGCAGATTGCGTCAAGAATTCTTTCCCCAGATGAAAAATTATGATTGTCGGTGGTGAATGTTGAAGGAGAACCTCCTCTTACATCAACTGCCGCTCTAACTGTTTTAGGAAAGTAAAGTACCGTACAACCAGTTGGACCCTCGTTGTATTCAGCGACACCCACTTTTATTGAAGGAAACTCGTACTCATATATTACCTTACTACTGTTAATCTCTGGTTTTAGATATAGACCGTCAATCGATTTACCTTCATACATCGCGAGATCACCTTCCATTTTTCGAGTAATGTTATCTCTAAAGTAGAGAATATGCGTTCCCATGTCAATCTTTTGATCACGTTATACTGTCCTTAGGCTTAATAAAACGAACAAGCGCCGCGGCACGTAACAGCCACATTATACCTTTTCACGAAATACGACTTATCTCTTAAGCGTAAACAAAATACTGTATAAACCCCGGAAATATCCTGCAAATCGTCCGATACCTTGGCCTAATTCCACCAACTCTTCAACGCGATATTCATCGGACTTTTTCTCCAAAGTGAAAAAAAGCTTTTCATTCTTTTGGGAGCACAACCGATTCCTTCAAGTAAAGAATGACTTTCTTTACCTCGCCTTCTCGAGGGCTATGATCAAGCCTCCATAACATGCACAGAAGGCCGTCGAAGTAATCGACGGCCTGATTGTATATCATACAATTATCGTTCCGTTCGTTCAAAGGCTGCAGCAGCGCTTTAAAGAGGTTACGCAGCGAAGACAAGGTATTCTCATCAATAGCTCTTCCATCTGGCCCTAGCTTCTTATTGATAAACGGCTTAATTTACAGTTTCTACATATTATGAGGAGCCTTTACTTGAACACTTGCATTCGTCTGATTGCCCGCTTTATCCATTGCGGTATACGTAATCGTATATATGCGTTCTTCTCCTTTGGATTTTGTAGCCCGCAGCTTGAAGTTGTAATCTGGAGTGCCCAACTCCATGCCTTCGATATCTTCCGCATCGCCTCCATTATTACTTGTAATGGATGTAAGGGTGATGGATTCGATGCCGGATTGCAGATCGTCGCTGGTTACAATAGCTTGAATAGGGATCATTTTGTTATTGGGCGGCCATAATTGTGTTTTATCCAATGTGACGTTAAGGGAAGGAGCTGTCTTGTCTATCTTTACGATTACCGTATGGGGAGTCTCGGCATTCCCGGCTCTATCAACACTCCAGTAAGATATCGTATGCGTTCCCTCCGAAGTAATGGTGACGGCGGAACCTTGCCGCATCGCGCCATTATCTACCGTATAGTAGGTTGCGAAGACACCTGAGCTGTTGTCACTTGCACTCAGCGTAACCGTAACGTCTTTGTTTACCCAATCTGCAGGAGCGTCATCTGTTGTAACAGGTGCAGAACGATCGTTGTCTACAAGTATGGCAGAGAGGTATGTGGATGCGTTCTCGATCGTGTTCTTTCGTTTACCAAAGTTTGTTAAAATCCCTCTTAATTGGCCATTTTCTTTAAAATCGACAATCATAAGTCCAAGCCCCATTACACTGCCATTGTCTGGTTGAAACGACTCGCCATTCTTCCTCAGTACGCTCCATGGAATGAATGCTTCCAATGTATAGCCTTCACTTGTAAGCGCTCCTGCCACATTCACACCTGCGAGGGGATCCGCATTATTCCATTGCCAGTGCTCAAACCAGGCGGCTGGACCTGTATGATCGCTTCCCGTTGTGGGAACCAAATCTATAATATAGGCATCTTCGATACCTGCTGATCTCTCGTTCATCGGATCGAATAAAAGCTGGATGACATCATTGTTATGGAGCGGATCGCCAATATGATAAGGATTATAATAGTCATCATCCTTGACGGTGCCTGCCACGTATAGACCGTTCGTATCCCACAATAACTGCAGCTTCCCGTTCAAATCGGTGCTTGTGCCCCCGATAAAGGTTCCGACACCATTGGTTACTTGCTTGTCATAATTCATTTCAATCACGTCGGCTGTATTCCACTCGTTATCGTGGATAACACCGTCAATCGTTGGCTCTGTATAGGTCCTATTCACAGTGATCATACTCGACGCCCTGTCAAGTCCGAAGAAAATACCGCTGCTGACTGCGCGTTCACCTGCTGTAGCGGCAATTCTCACTTTTACATGTCCTGCAGCCTCGAATACATAATACTTCCCGCCTCCGAAATCGGATATTTCTTTCGTATCGGTCAGAAGGTTCCCGGCCTCGTCCTCTACCCATATATTCTGCTTTAATCCGTCATGGTTCCAATCCACCATATAGATCGCAATTGGATGAAGGAAGGAATCAGTGAAATCGAGATCATAAGTCAAAATGTTTCCCGCATTTGCGTATACTTCAGCAGCTGTGCGTTTAACACCCAATGCTTGAACAAGCGCCCGCGGGTCGGTTGATTCGGCTTGCCAGACAGTACGCCCCGTCAACCCGCTTAGAGAGAGATTCACATAAGGGGGAAGCTCAATTGCATCGTTCGTTTGTACACCGGATCCACTGTCAAAAGTCCATCCATATGTCATCGGACCATGGGTTACAGAAGTCGTATCTGGCATTTCGAAACTGGTATTTTCCAGCATCTCTCCGTTCGAAATAATTCTGACAGCATCTACAAAGGCTGTGTTATCTTCGTGAGTTGTTCCCACAAACTTGATTGTATGGGTACCTGCCGCCGCTGTAAAACTGTTTGTTGTAAAAGCAGTGAAATTTCCGGATGTTGGCGTAAAGGAGCCAATTTTGGTTGTATCATAGTACACATCAAATGACTGAGTACCTCCATATGTTGTCCGTTTGGCCGCATAGAAACTAACCGAATAACTTCCGTCAGGCAAAAACAAGGATTGGCTGATGGAGCTACTTGATTGAATGAATGCAGTTTGGTTACCCTCTGGCGCTTTTGCTGCTCCGTAATCACTGCCGTTGGTTTGTATTCCGCTTCCAACTTCAAAGATCCATCCATTTGTCATTGGACCAGTAGTAAAGTTAGCCGTGATTGGTGTTTCAAAACCACCGTTTGGTATCTCTTGGGAAACTTTTATGTCATCAATGAAGACTGTGTCATCTCCGGTTGTTCCAACAAACTTGATCGTATGGGTACCTGCTGTCGCCGTAAAGTTGCTTGTTGTAAAGGAAGTGAAGTCACTGGAGGTTGACGTAAAACTACCAATCAGGGTTGTATCATAATATACGGCGAGGGACTGATTACCCCCAAGGTTCCGCTTGGCTGCCTGGAAGCTGACTGTGTAATTTCCGGCTGATAATAATAATGACTGCTGGATCGAACCACCGGCTTGAATGAACGCGGTTTGATCGCCTTTCGGCGCTTTTGCGGCACCGAAGCCATTCCCAACCTCCAATTGATACCCGTCTCTTCCGAATTGATTGATCCAATTACCGGAAACATTGTTATCCAGTGAATTAAAGGCAGCGGCAGAATTCGTATAGGCAACTGTTGGAACCCAACTCGTCAAGTCAGACTCATTATTACCGTCTCCTCTGCTAGACACTTCGAAACGAATCACATCACCTGCGGTTACTAATATACCATCCAAGACTTGTTCCACACCATACCGGTCATTGTAGTCAATCGTTTGATCGCCGTTCGAAGGCCAAATTTGTGTTCCGTTCTTGGTGATCCGGGCCGTAACGCCATCGCCACCCTCAAGATCACTTTTCAATACCTGTCCGCGAATACGAACGATTCCAGATTTCGGCGCCGTCCATGCACGAGCCACTTTACACTCGGCACAATTGGCGGGATATTGCTCAAAGATGGAGATCCGCGGTATATTGACGCTGGCGGAAGGCTGCCAAGCGCGGGATGCAGAGTCGTAATAAGCTAAATTGGACCATGACGTGCCATCATAGGATTGATATGACCAGCTATCTTGTCCCTGGATGTCGCTGAATTGGCTAGCCGCGTGGTAGATGTCAGCAGCTAAAGGAACATTGCGGTTGTTGATCAGGGAAAAACCGCTGAAATCGGCCCCGTCCTCGTGCAAGAACGGTCGGGATTCGCTGTATATATTATCACGAATGATTCCATTTGGCGGTATAGGGTCTGAGTTTCCGGCACGGCGTATAGACCCGTAACCATTATCCACAAATACATTTCCCACCACTTCGTGGTTATTGCTGTAATCACCCCATATGGATAAAAAAGACAGTCCATTTCCTGCATTGCCGCCAAAATAATTGTTGCGGAAACTAACCTCATTCTCCTTGTACTCAAAATCAACCCCTACCATATCATAGGAGCCTGTGTTGGGCGTATTGGTTATTATATTATTGACGAAAACCGAGTTCTGCATGGACATTAAGATGATCGCTGCAGTTCCGCTATAGGAATAACAAGAACCCTCGTTATCAAAGATGGAATTCATGACTATACCGCTGTTAACATTATTGAAGCGCATGCCTTCGTCACAACCGTTAGCGCTATTGTTATCGTCATGAAGGTAAGCGTGATTAATGATCACGTCTTGAAGAATGTTGGCTGAAGCGGTAGCTCCTCCGGATAATGTGACACCCCATTGCCCGCCATTATCGAAATCCAAAGAGATACTGTTCAGATTGTGGGTGCCTTCAATATTGTCCAATCTTAAGGTTCTCAATACATATTGGCTGGGAGAAGTTAAAGTGACAGTTCCGGTAATCTGTATGCCACCGGAGTTCCAGATACGATCCGCCGGACCACTGGGGCCCGAGTCATACATCCCGCCATGGCTGCTCTGGTGAATTCCAGTGATATCATGCACGAAGATATTGTTGAAGTACAAGCCATTATGCCCAATCGTTGTATAATAGACATAAATCCCGGATCCGGCGTGGCTGATCTCCAGATCTTGAATGAGCCAATAGGAGGGGTTCGTGAGCTTGATGACCCGATCGGATTCGACTCCATTCCGCTTAACGATCGGGCGGTTGCCGATGCCATAAGCTCCAAGCTCGATCAAATTCGTCGATGTCCCTTCACCGGTGATTGTCATTTGCTGGTTCCAGGTTGCTCCCCGCGCCAGTAAAATTTTATCTCCCGGCCCGAAGGCCCCATGGTTGTTTACTGGAATAAAATCACACCAAGGTTCTGTGGTGGAGGTTCCTGCTCCAGCGTTATTACAATTTGAATCTGGTAAATTGTTTACGTAATACGTCGTATTTGCAGCGAATGTGGTAGATGATATGAACAATAAACATACACCAAACCCGATGAATAAACCAATTACGGCGATCCATGCCCTTTTCCGAATAATTGTTCTATTTGTCATATAGATTCTCCTTTTTCATTTTTACTTGTCTATAGCACGCTTATTATGAAACCGATTTCATTTTCATGTAAATGACCTCCTATTCAGACAGATCCAATTATTTAGTCCCCGAATCTTTGTTTCCTTTAATTTGGGTTAGCAAAAAAAGGTGGCCCTTTAGCTCGTTATGCTTTTATCTTAGCAAAAAAGAAATTGACACACTATCACGATTCGGTCACATTATTGTTAATTATGGCTAATATTCTTTGGAGGAGAATGAAGATCGGGAACAGCGGATCAGCGACCGAAGAGTGCTAAATCTGATTCAGCAGTGGCTAAAAGCGGGGTTCGTGAAAGATGATAAGTTTTACGAAACAAACCTGGGAAACCCGCAGCCGGATGAGTCCTCCGCGCTCGCGTCTAGGACTCCGTTGACAGCGTAAGGACTATGGAAGGAGACCCACCTAATGACCGCTTACTTTTCAGCTCTTACAAATGTCCATTTTCTGCTGCCAGTTGAAATCGGACAAGTTGACGACCATGCCTCTCGTATACTCTCCTAAGGCTGTTAGGGATTACACTGAAAAAATATGTGCGAGAATACCGAATGAACAAAGCCACCAAACTGTTAAGAAATTGCTACACCTTACAGGAAATTGCCGAACAGATCGACTATGACAGTGTGCTCACCTTCTCCAAAGCCTTCAAGAAATCCCGCGGCCTCTCACCAAGTGCCTATTTAGCCTCTATCCAAGCGAATCGTTTGGTCGAGATCCTGTACCATAAGGAGCTAGAGAGTTCCGTTCGAAGCTCCTCCTAAATAGCAAAAATTTCTCCCTATTTGTGATACGGTTCTCCGCACTGTTTGTAATGGCAAGATTTAAAGCCATCCTTGTTGGGATGGCCTGGCCTTTTTCATTTATTGACCCACTGCAAAACGGTTGATCATTGTGAGCTCCAGATGGTCTGTGAGAAGTTGACTGTAATGAACTACCTGCAAGATTCCATTCTCGTCGATTAAAAATTCAGCCGGGATTCGATGGAAATTTGAGTCTTTCTCGGGGGTAAGCTTGAAACCAGCGGCGGCAGCCTCAATGATAAACTCTTTTGTGCGGGCGTCTGCCAACGTTGCCTGCACTTTCTCTTCGGAGGTCTCGATACCGTACAAATCATATAGGGCAGCCATTGGATCGGCAACCAGTGGGAATGGAGCGTCTTGTGCGCCTACATAGATCTTCATGTTGGCTATTGGTGATTCAAACACCGCGATAATGTCCATCCCTTCACGCTTCCACTGCGCGTATCGGCCAATAAACTGGTGCACTCGTAAATTGCACACAGCACAGGCAGAGAAACGGAAAAAGGAGAGCAATACTTTACGACCTCGATAACCCTCCAACGTTACGGGGGTGTCATGAATGTCAGAGGCAGTGAACGTCGGGGCTATCATGCCCGGTTGAAGTAGGTGGACCATAAAAAAATACCTCCTAAACATCAAGTAGATGAGTTATAACTCAATCTTACCATGAGGTATTCAGTGCTTCCGTGACCTAGTCACCTAATAGCGATTCCAATTCCTCTAGGCGGATAATGCGAATCCAACCCCGTCCTGTCTCGATCCATCCCTGTTGTCGATAGCGCCGCAACGCGCGGCTTACGACTTCACGGGAGGACCCGATCTCTACAGCCAACTCATGATGTGTCATGTTCAGCAGCGGCTTTTGTTCCGAAGATGTTCGCAGCAGAGCTTTTGCCAGCCGTGCATCCAACGATTCCGACCGACGCCTATCCGACTGCTCGCTTATACGAAGCAAGCCATCCAGCAAACCTCCGAACACGGCACCTCGAATTCTTGTATGCGTCTGCAGCCAGCCAAGGAAACTCTCTTTCGCAACAAACAGTGCCTCTACTTCCGACTCAGCCATTATGGTCCCTGGGTAATCTCGGCCGCTGAGACCGCTAAGTACGAGAAGGGCACATACCTCGCCTTCCGTAAGCGTGCTTATGACGGATTCACCGCCATCCTCTGCGATGCGGCTGATCCGAGCGGTGCCGCTTAACAGAAACATGCCGTAGGAACCTGCCTCCTCCCGCTGAAAAATGCATGATTTTGCAGGGAACTTCCGGACTGTCGGCTGTGCTTCGGCCCATTCCTCAGGAGTAACCACACTTAAACAAGGAAAAGCTTCCAATACCCGCGGATTCAGAGATTTCGTTATCATGTAGAATTGTTTCACACTCCCTTGACCTAAAAATTTCGCCGTCACTTATGATAAGGTTCAGCTTAACGGGTCTATCGGCGAAAAATGCTAAAGGAGCTGCCGCGGCAGGCTTCCTTGGGTTTAAGAAACATTGTTACACGATAACGTACTTATCTGTCCCGGCAACTGATCGTTTAATTAAAATCCAACTATTATACAAAAGTCACTGTAAAAGAACTTGGTAACAGGTTACGATCACCATCTTCATACTTGCCGGAAGGGTCTTGGATAACAATAACACTGCGAATAGTAACCTCTTCCACATTTATTATCCTGTATAAATAGTACTGAGGAGCTGTCACTGCGCGGCAGGCTTCCAAAATCGCCATTACATATTAACTTTGTGTCTCAAATTCAACCTTGATTTATACACTCTTCGACCACTTTGAAAGCACTACATCAAAAGGCCTTTGTAGCGCTAATCTATTTAAAAAGAACTTCTTTTCATCACTAGGAAGCCCTGAAGCCCCATATACAAAAGCCATTTTCTGCCAAGGATCCATAACTTGATAATTCTCCTTTTGTTCACGTAACCAGTCAAAAGCAGCATTTTGATGTGCTGCTAATAAAATCTCTCTTCGGACAAAGGGTTCACTTCCTGAGTACATATTTACTAACACCGAAAAGTGATTGATAAATTTATTTCTCGTGAACAGGCTTAATAATGACAGTCTGAAAAATTCATTATTTATTACATCTTCGGTATCTATTAGCTCTAATAATCTGTTTCCGATATACTTCCAACGGTCTTCGTCAATCGACTGTACGGAGGCGAGATACATGCAAATATTTGCAAAACATGGACTTAACTTTGACATTTCCTTAAGCGAAACTTCTATTGCACCTGGATGACCTATCTGGGCTAATCTTCTATAAAACCATCTAAGCCGAATATAGTCTATCTCATCTTGATCTATGTACTCATAAATAATTTTACTTATTATTTCTTCTGTTATAGATCCCCAATCACTTTCTGTAATTTCACTATAAGTTACAGTCCGATATGGATCACCACCAGAATATTTTTTAATTAACTTCAGAATCTTGTCCTCTTCATTGTTAATTGGTCTATCTTCGATCATCTTATTACAAAGAACCCTAAAATTATCTGCACTAATTATTTTTGTTTTGTGTCGTTGTAACATAAGCCTCTGCTGTTTATCTAAGATTGTCGCCATTTTTGCTAGAGCATTTCTAGCAGACTGTTCTGAATTACAAAATACTAATATATCATCAGCATACCTGAGAAAATAAAGTCCTTGTGTACTAATACTATTGTCAATAGGAATCATTGCTGCTTCCACTAACAAGTGAATAGGATGTGGACCAACAGGCACACCTCTTGAGACATTTGCTGTTGTAGATTCTAATAAGTTGATAATCCATTTTGTTACTTGATTCGGAAAACCAGAAGCTATCAATTGATTCTCGACGATATGATGGTAAATTTGATTATAAAAGTCTGCTATATCGCAATATAATACACATTGATAATCATGGCTTTTTTTCCAAGCTTTTGTCCAAAATTCATTCCATGAATTCTGCGTTGAGTACAACCCGTTATTTATATCAGGAGAAAACCTGTAACTATATACAACGTCATTATTTAGTCTTCTTTCCTCTATACCCTTCCCGTATTGATAAATAATCGAAGTAAGTATAATACTATCCTGTGGGTCTAATTGTGTAGCTTGCCGATAAGAAATCTCATCTTTGGGGACTATAAATCTTCTACAGGCTCCCGGTGGAAATTGCGATAAATCTTTACCCTCGATAAGTCCTACAAACTCTTCGATTCGACTTGATATTGCATTAATTTCAGGGGTTTTAGGAAACAAATCTCCGTCAGAGTGTTTATGAACAAAATCCACTGCCCATCTAATGGCATCCCCGTTTAACATTACATAACCTCCGATTAACACCATGATTTAGCGTTCACAACTTACTACTTATCAAGTACATGACTATTTTGTTATTATATCATACCCACATGGTATATATTGGGTTTACTCTATCTCCTCAACCTAACGGATTATCGCCGGAAAATGTGCCTAATCCGGCCGATTTTCCCCTTCAATGGGAGCGGCCACCGCCTTGGATTTCGCCGCATTTTGTTCGGCTGCGGTTGCAAGCGGCGGTGCGGCGAATGCGCCCATGGCCATTAACAGAAGCAGTGCCTTGATTTGCATGAACTATCCCCCTTAAAGTTTACTTGCGTAAAATATCCTGCCAATGCGGCGGCAGTTCAAAGTCTTGAAGATGGCGAAATTCTTTCAGTTCCCCCTTCGGTCCCGCAGAAATTTGAAACGTGATTCGGTCCTTGCCGATGGCAATATGCGGTCCCACAACAGGTATAACCTCGACTGTAATCGAGAAGATAAACCCCCGAAATCCATTCACTCTTTCAATTTGTACGATGCTGCTTTGATACGGATATACGAGCGGCGTTTCCTTGAGAACATGTTGGTAATAATTCTGGACTGCATCGTGTATTGCTGGACCTAAAAATAACATCAGCATGTCCTGAAGCTGAAGTTCTCTAGAGTCTTGATTCTGTCGAGTGGTCTGCGGCGCTCCGTCGGCAAATGTGCTCAAGGGACAGGTGACGAATACTACCAGTGACATGAGTACCATCATAATGTGTTGGCGCACGGTTCTTCCCCATTTCCGCCTAATTGTTTGGATTATCTTTTCCTAAATGAGGAAGAATCATTAAACCATGCTGCCTTCATTTGTCGTATATTGGGGTCACCTCACGAAACGGAAAAAATCGTACGCTAAGCAATTCATTACATGAAAAAACCGGACTCTTTACTCTACAAAGGAATCCGGTTTTCGAAATCGGGTAGCGAGAGCTCGTTGAACTATCGTGTCCCGTTAGCGTAAAGTGCTATAAATTTTACAAGCGAATATCAGTTCGATCTCTTTAATCAATTCCGAAAATACATCAATACCCTCGATTTCAATATATAGATTGGCTCTGATATGTATAGGTGGGAAGAATTTGACGCTTACGTTGTTAAAGTCACTTCACTTTTATTGTAAAGGTTTATGGTGGATGGGGGTATTTTATAAGCTGTGATCGCGCTTATGAAAACGGTGACGCGGGAGTATTACGAATCCATCGGCTTGGGTGAAGCCTATGCGCAGCAAGTAGCAAGAGAGGCAATGGAAGAACATGCATGACGAAAAGGAGAGCGCCGTGTTGGACGTTCCCCTTTGGTTTGGCTTGGTGGAACGTGTGGGGCTGTGTTGGTTCAGATGGATCTTGTTAACAATTTTTAATGATGGCAAACCGGGGGGCAGGTCGATCCGTCTGTCTTACCATAACAACTTACTAGCTACAACATCCTTTTCTTCTTCCACCAACAAGACTAGATTTTTCAGTGATAGTGCAAGTTCTCTATGATTATTTTCAGAGCTATAAGTTAATAATTTTAGACACATATTCTCCTCGACTGTCGTCCTAAAATCATCATTCATACCTTCACAGCATGTTACGAAGAAATGGGGCCTGCATCCTGGATGAGTAAATGTATATTCTTCGAGAATGAGCCTTATATCAGGTCATAGGGAATGATCGTATCTTGTTTAAGAAATCGTAAGCTGCGCCTATTAGTTCTTTCCCTTTTTGGACTGTGACAGGACAGATGCAGCTAAGGACTTAGTGGTATCACTGTACTTAGGGCTTTGCAGTACCTTAGAGGCAAGACTAGACATCTTGTCACCTGATACTTTGTTTTGACCTTTGGTTGCCATGAGTTAATCACCTCATTTCGAATTGGACATCATTTCTAAATTCATAATAGATCAATATATTGTGCTTGTCAAGATTATGTTCGCATTTGTTCGCCACTATATGTTGATTTAACTAAACAATTAATAAGAGGGGATAATCCCGACTTACGATCATTGAATATTCAAGTGTGAGTGAGCCATGACCTCGACTTACGCTTATTGGTGTATCAAAACTTAGGAAACACTCCTTGACTCCCCTACCAACTTAGAGTAGGACACCACATGTCCAGTCTTCGATATGATGAGTCTGTTAGACCACTTTTGCATCAATAAATCTTATTATCAATCAATACAACCCTCAAACAACAGGGCGAATGTATGGCAAACTAAACTTTTCGCCGTCACTTATGGTAAGGTTCAGCTTAACGGGTCTATCGGCGAAAAATGAAATTGGCGCATCACATTGGATCGGTTGAGCGCATCGCTGGGCACTAAACTAACGGGAGACGTTACTTGAATTTAGCAGCCTGCCGGCGGGATCCGGCAGGCTGTTCAGCTAACTGGCAGTTTTATTTAGCAATTCATAAGAAACGCCCCAAAGCTTTACATGGTAGCATATAGTCAATACATTACATCATATGGACAAAGGAGAACTTAAATGAGAAAGCTTGTTTTATTTTTGCATGCATCGCTTGACGGTTTTGTAGAAGGATCTAATGGCGCAATGGACATCGGCTGGGTTTCATACGATGATGATTTAGCGAAACACGCGGCGCAAATTTTGAGTACGGTCGACACCGTTCTTTGGGGTAGGGGCACTTATCAAATGATGTTCAGCTATTGGCCCACGGTGCCGTCGGCCCCCTCAAGTTCGCAGCATGAACTGGAGCATGCCGCGTGGATTGAGCAAACATCCAAAATCGTTTTTTCCAAGACGCTTGATACAGTGGAATGGAACAATTCCAGACTGGTGAAGGAGAATGTCAAGGAAGAAATCCTGAACTTGAAGGAGCAGCCAGGAAAGGATATTGTCATCCTCGGTAGTCCCAGGTTCGCGCACCACGTGATGGGTCTTGATCTAATCGATGAGTACAAAATCACAGTTTCTCCTGTCCTGATCGGCAGCGGGCTGCCGTTGTTTCCAGGACTTCAAGAGAAGACCAATCTTAAACTTATCGAAAATAAAACTTTCGATTCCGGAGCCATCGGTCTCTATTACCAGACGGTTAGATGATCTTGCCTCGTAAAGTAGTTTACATTACCCGATCAGTCAACGGGGCCGAAACTAATGAGAGATGACAGCTCAACAGATACCGATAAGCTTCGGTTCACTTATGAGGATATTAATTATACTACTTTGGCTCTATGTACCGAAACCTCATTACCTTAGTTAGTAGCACTTGCTCAATATACTTATTACACAATAACAGCAATCGCCGTCTCCAATATCTCATTAGAGCGGCGATTGCTTTTTCTTTCAGTGGACTTGATTTCATAGTCCTACGTCTTATTCATTTTCCGCGTTTATTTGAGGCAGTATTAATATGACAATAGGCGACATATTTGAAGTCTATAATGGGTGGTAGATCAACGAAAGGAGTAACCAATTATGAAACGAAAAATAATTTTAGATTTAGCTGTTACTTTAGATGGGTTTATTGAAGGAAAACAGGGTGAAGTTGATTGGTGCATTATGGACTCTGAGATGGGGTTTAATCATTTTTTAAATCAAATTGATACCATTTTGTATGGAAGAAAAAGCTATGATTTATGGGGACAATTTACTCCGGAACTTGAACATGCGGATTCTGAAAGAGAATTTTGGGAATTGGTTCATAGTAAAGAGAAATATGTGTTTTCCAGAACGCAAAAGGGGACGGATAATAAAGCAATATTCATAAATGATAGTATTCTTGAAAAAGTAAATGAATTAAAGAATAAGCCTGGTAAAGACATCTGGCTATATGGCGGAGCAAGTCTTATTACAACTTTTATCCATTTAGGACTTGTTGATGAATTTAGATTGTCTGTTCATCCTGTTGTTTTGGGAGAAGGAAAACCGCTGTTTGTGGATATAAAACAAAGATTGAATTTAAAAATCGTTAGTACAAGAACGTTCTCCTCAGGTGTGGTACAACTCATTTATCATTTAGATGGGAACTAATCATTTTGCAAACTCCTATGATAGAATCGTTAGTTTCGGACGAACAGTGGCGGCAAGTCTAAGACTTTTTTTCCGGTCTTCGATCGCCGCTTTTTCATTAAACCGAAATCTTAGAAAATAGAACTCCGAGGTGGAGAGGCTATGAAAGTCAATGATATCGTAATTGAAGGAGCACGCGAGAATAACCTTAAAAACGTGAATGTCCGCATCCCGAAGCATAAAATCACGGTCTTCACCGGCGTCTCGGGCTCGGGCAAATCTTCCCTGGTCTTTGACACCATCAGCGCCGAAGCTCAGCGTCAGCTTAACGAGACGTTTTCCGCATTCATCCGCAATCGGCTGCCCCGGTTTAGTCAGCCGGATGCCGATCGCATCGAGAACTTGTCTACGGCGGTTGTGATCGATCAGAAAAAGCTCGGCGGCAACTCCCGTTCGACTGTCGGCACGATCACGGATATTTATGCGATGCTCCGGTTGCTCTTCTCCAGAATCGGTAAACCTTTTGCCGGCAATTCGCATGTTTTCTCGTTTAACGACCCGGCCGGCATGTGCCCGGAATGCTCCGGAGTCGGACAAGTGGTGCAGTTCGATGTGGGTAAGCTGCTTGACAGGTCCAAGTCGCTGAATGAAGGCGCAATCCTGTTTTCCGTTTTTAAGGTGGGAAGCTGGTACTTGAATACGTATACCTATTCCGGCTTGTTCGACAACGACAAGCGACTCGCCGATTATACGCCGGCAGAATGGGATACCCTTCTCCACGGCAAAGAAAACAAGATCGTCTACCGAACCAAAGGCGGCGATATCGAATCGGATTATGAAGGTCTGCTGCCCAAACTCACCCGCCTATATTTGAAGAGGGACAGCAGCGAGATGTCAGATGCCAAACGCGAAACCCTTAACCGCTTTCTAACCTATAGCGAGTGTGACCTTTGTGGGGGAAGCCGGCTTAATCAAGCGGCCTTGGGCTGCCGGATTAACGGATACAATATCGCCCAATGCGCGGCGATGGAGATTGGCGAGCTAATCCATATGATTGAAGCCATTCGGGATCCCGTTGCCGGCCCGATGATTGACGGGATTCTGACCCGGCTGAACCATCTGGTCTCCATCGGTCTGGAGTATTTGAGTCTGGACCGGCAGACTGCAACCTTGTCGGGCGGAGAGTCGCAGCGCATCAAGATGGTCCGTCATCTGAGCAGCAGTCTTTCCGACATGATCTACATTTTCGACGAACCGAGCGTCGGACTGCATCCGCGGGATGTCCATCGTCTGAACGGCATGCTGGGCCAGCTCCGGGACAAAGGGAATACTGTCCTCGTCGTCGAACACGACCGCGAAGTCATGGAGATCGCCGATTACATCATCGATGTCGGACCTCATGCGGGATCCAGGGGCGGAGAAATCGTCTACGAAGGCGACTTTGCGGGCTTGCTGCGCGCGGATACCTTGACAGGACGATACTTGAAGCAAAGTCTGCCCTTGAAAACTTCATCTAGGGCGCCCAAGGGTTGGATGACCGTCGCCGGCGCCAGCCTGCACAATCTGAAGGATGTGACAGTCGATATCCCCGTCGGAGTGCTGACCGTGGTAACGGGGGTAGCCGGCTCAGGCAAAAGTACGTTGATTAACGGAGCATTCCTGCCGTCGCATCCGGAAGCAATTGTCATCGACCAGTCGGCTGTGGGCACATCCATCCGCTCCAATCCGGCCACATATACGGGGATGATGGACGAGATCCGGCGGTTGTTCGCAACCGCCAACAAGGTGAGCCCATCGTTGTTCAGCTTCAATTCCAAAGGAGCCTGTTCCAACTGTCAGGGTCTCGGGATGATCTACACGGATTTGGCCTTTCTCGAGCCAATAAGGACGACTTGTGAAATTTGCGCGGGCAGGCGGTTCAGCGATGAAGTGTTAGAGTATAGGCTGAACGGAAAATCCATCAGCGACGTCCTTGCCATGACGGTACGGGAAGCTTCAGAGTTCTTCAGCGGGAAGGAGCTGCTCCGTCAATTGCAGACGCTGGAGGATGTGGGACTCGGATACTTGACGCTGGGCCAGCCTCTGAGCACCTTGTCGGGCGGAGAATGCCAACGCATTAAATTGGCCGGGGAGCTACACAAGGAAGGCAGTCTCTATGTCATGGACGAGCCGACAACAGGACTGCATATGTCCGATATCTCTCGTCTGATGGACATTATGAACCGCTTGGTCGACGGGGGCAACACGGTGGCGGTCATTGAACACAACCTGGATGTGATCAAGAGCGCGGACTGGATCATTGACATGGGTCCCGAGGGCGGCCATCGGGGTGGTCGAATTGTATTCGAAGGCACCCCTGTCCAACTCGCCGCTGCCGAGCATTCGATAACAGGGGTGTATTTACGCAAGGCAGAAATCGGCCGAGGAGCATCTTTCTGACGGGGTGCGTTGTAACGGACCCAATCGAGCATGAACAGGTTTCCAATGTTCAATGTTCGTCTCTTGACTTAAATCAATGCAAGCAATCACGCTGTTGGCATTTATGCGGTGCAACTTGCCAAATACTATAGTGCGGAAGTCACCGCTGTTTGCTCTGTTGGCAACGGAGGTTTGGTCCAAAAAGCAGGAGTCGTCCATAAGGTAATAATCTCCCATATTATTATTGTTTTTCGGAAATCGCCTCAAAATGCTTGACTATCAACCTTGTTTAAAGTTGGAATATCACTGACAAAGGTCGACATCAACACAATTGGAGTCTTCTGAGCTTATTCAAGTTTGACTAACTATTACCCCTTCCGCTAATGAAGCAGAGGGGGCTTTTTGTGTTCCTAGCAAAATAGTTCGTAGTAAGTAGAAGATTATGATAGCAATCTAATTTTTTATATCGTATGATTTTTCACATACAATAAGATTTTGCAATAATAAGCTTCATAATATATATCTTATTACACTTTAGGGGAATAAGGCGTACTGCGGATTATTTATATTTTCCGTACGGGAGTTTTTTCGGAATGGAGAGACTATGAAAAAAAATATTGTCTTTATGATTGCATTACTTATACTGTTCACCGGATTCGCAACACCAAGTTATGCATTATCAGATTCGCAATCTGATTCAATACAAACATTGTTGGATGATGCAAGCCGTATATCAGGTGTACCGGGGATGTCAATCTCAATACTTGCGAACAATGAAGTGCTCTACTTTTCTTCCGGGTACGCAGATCGTGAAAAGGGACTGTCGGCAAGTGAAAATACGCTATATGAGCTGGCTTCGGTAAGTAAAGCCTTTACCGGCATGGGTATTCTGCTGATGGAAGAACAAGGGCTACTGTCAATGTCAGACTCTATCCAGAAATATTTGCCTTGGTTTACATTAAAGTATCAGGGGAAACACGTTGATATGCAAAGTATGACACTCAATAACTTTTTACACCATACTAGCGGCTTAACAAATGGCCGTCACACTCAAAACATTCCACAAGGCAATACGCCGGATATGTTGCAAAAAACCGTAGAAATGCTCGTAGATTCTAAATTGTCGTTCTATCCTGGTGAGCAGCATAATTACGGAACTGTTAATTATGACGTATTAGGTCTGGTTATTGAGATTGTGTCGGGACAAAGCTATGAAGACTTTATGAAGGAACAGGTATTTCAGCCACTGGGTCTTCACCAGACGTATGTTTATAAAGAAGATGCTCAAGCCACCGGACAGTTGGCACAGGGCTACCGTTCGTCCTTTTTTATGACAACCCCATATAACGCGCCGGATTATTCCGGGAATAAACCCGCAGCCTACATCATTTCTAATACAAAAGATATGGCGCGTTGGATGGGCATACAGATGGGTATTGTGCAGGACATACCCGAAATATTCCATACGGTTATCGAGAAATCACATCAGGGTGATAGGTCTGTTCCGGCTGTCAACGAAATGTATTATGCGGCGGGCTGGTCGGTAGACGCCAACCAAACGATTATAGAGCACCCAGGGGGCAATCCCAATTTCGGAACCGAAGTGGTCATACTGCTAAATGAACGAATAGCCATCTGCTTGCTGACCAACGGCGAAAATATCAATAGAAGCATGGTACTAAAAATTAAAGATATATTAGACGGCAATCTGACGCAGTCATATGGAATAAGCGGCACACAGCTTTTGGACATCATTTTGTCGTCTACCACAATTATTCTTTGCCTATTGGCTGTTCTGTTCTTTCTCTTAGGATTACGCAGAAGGAAAACGAATGAGCGGCAGCCAATGACAAAAAGGCGAATAATCGTAACAGCTATTTTGCTGATTGCTACGATTGTCCAGTGTATAATATGCTATGCATTAGATTGGTCAGAGATACTTATTTGGCGAACATATAGTGTTCTTACAGCTTTGATTTCGTCGGCATTATTAACAGCAAGCATTACATGGTTTGTATACACTCACCGATATAATGCCTCGCTCCGAAAATAAGCATTTCATTCGTTCGCCTTATTGAAAAAACGCGAAGATTTCTTTTAATGAGAGAACAATATCAGCAAAAAGGAAGTGCCAGGCACCCCCTATTTTTCGCCCTACTTATGATACGGTTCAGCTTAACGGGTTTATCGGCGAAAAACCCGCCTAAGTGTGCCACGGCACATAGTTTCCAACCTTTCAATACCCGATTCAAGAGCTATGATCAAGCCAACTTAACATGCGCAGAAGGCCACCGAAGTAATCGGCAGCCTCATTGTCAGTGATTTAACTAATGTATCCGTTAGCTTTCATCCAGTAGCCATCCGGGGTCCCCTTGCCCAACTCCTCGATGGAGCGACGGAGCACGGCCAGATCGTCCTAGAGCACATAGTCGGCTTTGGCGGCCAGATAGAAATCATAAGCCCAGTTCAGCCTGTCTCGCTTGATACCGTCCCATAACCCGATCTGATGGCAGATGCGGTTCGTGTGCAGCGAGATATCATAGATCCCTTGCAGCAACTCCGAGTCCGTATGCAGCGTACCGACCTGATTCATGGGAACAACCACTTCTTCCGGGCACCATTCCAATTCAAATGGCTCGCCTTCCCCCGCCAGAACCATCATTCTTAAAAATCGCAGCCTCTGCGGCAGCGTAACTCGTACAGCCCCCGGCTCCACACGGACAACCACCGTCATCAAGCCGGCATAATGCTCCAGTTCGTGCAGCGACTCTGCACCATTCCATACCACAATCAGATTCGACGAGGAACGATTGCGAAGATGAAACCGCGCGTTATATTCCTTCCCCAGGTCCACGACACATGTTGGCAAGGAAGCGTGGAATCCCCTGTCCTACTCCCGATACCCGTAGCGTTGCTCCCTTCTGGCTAACATCCGCAAGGGCTGCTGATACCGGGGCAAAATCCGAGATTGGACTCGTCGCGATATCATCGAAGCCGCCGGCGACGAACCATTCCGGACCGTCCTCCACATCGCCGAGCAGACATACCTTGGCGGCAGCCTCCTCATCGGCCTTCCACGACTCATCCGTGCGAAGCCAAAAATCGTCCGCCGACAAAAATGCTACGCAGCCGACCGTCCGCTCGTACAAATGGTTGCTGACCGGCGCTGTCGGCATGAAGGTGGCCAGAGTCTCCAGGAACGATGCGACACGATGGAAAACGCATAAATTGGCCGGACTCTCTTCCATCTGCCCTGCTGCAACACCGTCTATGTCCACCTCGATCGCCCCCGTCAGGGCGATGCGGAGCTCCGCATGCGCGATGGGCTTTTCCAGCACGAACGTGCGGGATAGCTCAATACGAGGCGCTCCATGCAGGTCTTTATGCCATATCCACTGGGGAATACTCCCCGCAATCTGCGAAGCCTCCATCGTCAACCACCTTCCTCTACAGCTTCAAAGCGCCTTGTGTCATGCCTTGAATGTAATACTTCATCCCGAAAGTGAAAATCAGCAGCAGCGGTAGGGAGGAAATCGCATACGCCGCGAATTGGGGCCCCATGTCCGTAATACCAAATTGCTTCGTAAAAATCGTAAGACCGACCGAGATGACTTGCAGGCTGCTGTCCTGAATGGTCAAGAGCGGCCAGATATAATCATTGTACACACCCACCGACTGCATGATGAACAGTGTGGCCAGGATCGGGAGCGAGAGCGGAAGCACGATCTGTGCGAATACGCGAACCTCCGAGGCGCCATCCATGCGAGCCGCCTCGAACAATTCCCCTGGCAGCCCGGCCATATACGTGCGGCAGAGGAAGGTGCCAAAGACCTGTCCGCCAGCCGCACTTGAGATGATAATCGCCCATGGCGTATTCGTCAATCCCATATTTTTGTACAGGACATACGAAGGAATCAGGGTCAGAACGCTAGGAATCATCATCATGGCCAGCATCATGAAAAAGAGCAGGTTTTTCCCCGGAAACGACTTCTTGGCGAACAGGTAGCCCGCGAGGGCCGACAGCAGAATGACGCCAATACTGCCGCTCACAGCGTAGTAAACGGTATTTAGAACATACCGCCAAATGCTGATGAACGCAGCGCCGTAGTTTGACCACCGTGCGGGGGAAGGCAGCGCCCAGAAATCGCCCAGAATTTGGGCGTTGCTCTTCAGAGAGCTTAAGATCATGAACAAGATGGGAACCAGCGTCAAGAAGACAAGCAGAGCCAGCAGCGCAACGATGACAATCTGCCGACCCGTACCGGATTTTAACATGGGCAATTCCTCCTTTCTTACTCTTCCGACGATTTGATGAATCTCATACTGACGATCGTAATGACCAGAATCACCGCGAACATGCTGACGCCCAGTGCAGAGGCGTAGCCGAGATCATTGAATTTCGTCGCCGCATAATACATCTGCAGAGCGGGAACATATGTGGAATCCATCGGTCCGCCGCCGGTGACGATGAGAATGCCGTTGAAGTCCTGGATGATGCCGATCAGCCCCATAATGATCAGAAACTTGAATTGGCCGGCCAATAAAGGCAGATGAATCGACCGGATGATTCTTGGCAAACCTGCGCCGTCCATACGTGCCGCTTCCATCAGTTCATTGGGGATCGCTAGTAATCCCGCATAGAGGACCAGCAACTGCAGGATGCCGACGAAAGGAAATCCTATGAAAATGAGCGCCCATAACGCCGTACCCGGATCTCCCAGCCAACCGTGCGCCCACGAGCCGAGTCCGATCAGCTCCAGAAAGTGATTGAACAGTCCCATATTCGGGTCGTAAAAGTTCTGCCATATGAGCAGCCCTGCGACGCCGGGGATCACCATCGATGCCGTGAACGCCGTGCGGAACCCATACTGCAGTTTTTTGCTCCGCAGATGGTAGATCAGCTCCGCAACGATTAGCGGGGGAATGAGCGCCTTCAGAAGGCCCGTGACGATCAGAATAATCAGATTGCCGAGTCCCTTCGATACGTAAGGGTCATGGAGCATGCGCTCAAAATTGTCAAGTCCGATGAAAGTCGTTTTGCCGCCGGGCTGCCACTCATATAACGAATGGAACAGGCCCGAGAAGGCGGGAAAATACATGAACGTAAAGAGAAGCCCAAAGCTGGGGAGAAGGCCGACGTACACCCACTTGGAGCGCCATATGTCCTTTAGCATGCCAAATCTGTTCCGTTTCTTCAAATAAATCAGCCCTGCCGTCAGGAGGACTCCTGCAGCCAATGCACTCGCAGTCCAATAAGCCGTTCTCGCTTGAGTCTGACTCTTGGCATCCGCAATGACGCTTCCGACATCAAGCGGCCTGATACGCCCATCCGCCTGGCCCGCGTAGAGAATCGTTCCATCCGGCGAAAAAGCGACCGCGCGTCCGATTTGGCCTCCCTTTGACTCCCAGAGCTTGCTGCCGCTTGCATCGAATAAATAGAAGGTACCGGATAAATCCGACACACCAAGCAGTTGCCCCTCCTTCGAGAATGCAACTGACGAAACGTGATCTCGTGTACTCAACGACTGAACTTTCGCGCCCGCCTCATCGAACAGCTCCACTTGCCTCGCGTTCGTGCCGACAGCGACATCGCCTTCGTCAGTAACCGCCACCGACTGAACTTGTCCGCTTACGCCGAACCGGCTGCGAAGCTGTCCGTCCTGATCCAGCAAATATATGAACTGATCGGCTCCGGCTGCCACGATCCATACTCCGTTAGCAGACACCTTTGCCGTCTTCAGAATCGAGTCCACAGGGAACGAGCCTACGGCTTCGCCAGTGGCGGCATCGACCAGCATGACCTCCTTGGCTCGCTGCAAGACGACGGCCACCACCGAGCCGTCCGAGGATGCGGAAACGCTCTTCGCCTGGCGTTTCAAATCCCTGTCCCAGAGCAGTTGCCCTTCCGATCCATAGGCGTACAGATGCCTGTCATCTGATGCAACGAGCAGACTTCCGTCTTCCAGGAGATCGACGGCATTGATGACATTGCCAGCTCTCATCTCGAATAGCGGGCGGCCCTCCTGGTCGAAGACGACCGCTTTGGAACCGTGACTCCCCATCGCTACGCGGCTTCCATCCGTCGATACGACGATCGAGGTGATGTCCTCCGCGCCCTCGCTGGACCACTGCACTTCCGCCGAAACGTTCGGCGGGGCAAGCCCCAGAAGGAGCATGATCGCCAATAGAACCCATGATGTTCTCCTCATATGCCCTTCCTACCTTTCTCCAAAACCCGCTTATCTGCCGGTGCCCCGTAAGGGAAATCTACACAGGCCGACAAGCACCTGTGTAGATGGGAGGCCCTTACTTATTGCGCACTGGCGGCCGTTTCTCCGGCGTGTTCAGATCCGACAATTCCAGATTTCGTTCTTTGAGCGCAACTTCAAAATATTTATCGATGTTCGCTTGCAACTCATTCAGGTATTGCTCCGTCGTAATCTTGCCGGCGAAGTATTTTTGTACACTGCCCACCCAGTCTTGTACAGAAGGCTGGTAATCCCACAGGCCGCGAGCCAGAATGTTCGCCGCACTATCGTAGCCCTCCGTGTTCCCGATTGGAGCGAAGTCGGCGAATGCGGCCGTCATCTCTTCCGGAAGCGTGATGTCTTTCAGCGCCGGAGACCCGTCCAGGGAGGCGTCGGGACTGTTTTGAATGGCTTCTACGTATACCTTATAGCCTTCCGGGCTCGTCAGGAACATCATGAAGTCCATATTCAGGGCGTTCTGTTCCGCCGATTTGTTGACGATACCGTAGGAGCCGACCGGGATCTGAATGGTGCGTGCCGCCCCCTTCACCTCCGGTCCCTCCATCGACGGCATGTTGAAGAATCCATATTCGAACGGCTTCACGGCACCTGTCGCGCCTGTCTTCTCCTCATCGGCGAAGTCCTTCGGCAGCTTCCAGTACGATCCCGGCGTGGACATCATCGTGGCAGCCTTGCCGGTCAGGAAGAGCTGGTAGGCTTGCGTGTCCTTCACGCCGAAGAATCCGTCCGGGGTGTAAGAGAACAGCTTCTTCAGGTTTTCCGAGTAAGCGGCCCATGCCGGGTTGCCCGCCACTTTGAACGGCCCGGTCTTGTCCTTGATCGCCTGCCAGACGCGCAGAGGGTTCTTCGTCACCTTGCTGTTCGTGTCGTTGTAGGGATCACTTGAATCATAAGACCAATTCTCGTCCACTTCCGGAAGATACGTGAAGTCCTGCGGCTTGGAACGGGTGATGTTGATGAAATCGCGTAAATATTGGTCGGCGTAGATTCGGGCGAGCCAGCCAGCTGTACTGCTCCACATCGAGTTCGCGTCGCCTGCCAGTCCTAGCGGAATGTAACCGGCGGCCTTGATTTTGTCGAAAGCGGCGGTCAATTCGCTAAACGTCTTCGGCGTCTCGGTCACGCCGGCTTTCTGGAAGATTTCCTTGTTGTACACCCAGACGATCTGAACCGATTCGAAGTTCAGATTCCAGAGATGGTCCTCCGCTCCCACGCCTTCGAGATTGATGCCCATGGCGCCCAGGTCAAAGGAGTCCTTCCACGCTTTGCCGGTATACGGGTTGTTATTTTCGAAATACGGATAGAAATCCACGAATTTCTGATCATTGACCAGGTTGAGGACTTCGTTGTTGGTGACCAGATCGACATCGGGAGTCCCCGCCGCAAATTGGGCGGTCAGCCATTCTTTAAAGCCTTCCTGCGGCTTGTGATCAACGGTAACCTTTACGCCCGGATTTTTTTCCATGTACGCTTTTCCGACTGCGTTCCATACGACAGATGAACCGTTCGGCAGCGAGATTTTGATTTCGCCTTCCAAATCCGACGCGGACGGATTGGCCGATCCGTCGGGATTGTTATCCGTCGGATCGGATTCCGGCGTTTTGTCGTTCTTGCTGCAGGCGGATAGCAGCGCCGTGACCATCATCACGCTAATCAGCAGGAACATTAATTTCTTCTTCCTCATGACGTTCTCCCCTTAGCCTTTTCAAATGTGGGTAAAGCGCTTACTGATTGGTCCTTTCTTTTCTTGAAGCCCAATCTTTGCAAAGTACATATCATTTTGTTTTGTATACTTTACAAATAAAAGTATACTTCACACTCCCGTCTCGCGCAACCACTTTTTTTACCGGCATACACCAAAAGGCTGTCGAACACGCCGACAGCCTCTCCCCCTCCAACACCTGTTTCCCTCTCCTCGCTTGTCCAATCAAGACGGCGCCTTGCCCGTGCTTCCTCGTGGAATCAACGTAGGCACGATTTCGTCCTTGATGAGCTGTTGTCCCGCTTCCTCCAGCTCGAACAGGAGAATTTCGGCGGCGCGTTCTCCCAGCTTCCTCGTATTCTGGTTGACGCTGGACAGGGAGGGATACGTAATCGCGCCGATTTTCAAATCATCATAACCCATGATGCTGATATCCTCCGGTACGCTCATGCCGGTCGTCCTGGCCGCGTTCATCGCCCCAATCGCCTTGGAGTCGCTGGTTGCAAAGATGGCCGTCGGAGGCTCCTCCAGTGCAATCAACCGCTTGAAGCCTTCCGCCCCCAGCTTCACCGACTCCTGCTCTGCGTCCATGAAAGCGACTAGCGCGGGATCGAAGGGGATCTGATGCTGCGACAAGGCAAGTCGGTAGCCTTGCAGTCGCAGCGAGAATTCCTGATTTAACTCCATCATTGACTTCCCGGTCAGGATCATGCCAATCCTGCGATGACCGAACGAGATCAAGTGCTGCGTCGCCAGATATCCCCCGGTCAGGTTGTCCACAATCACATAAGGAATACCAAGGTGAGGATAATAGAAATGCACGGTTATGATTCTTCGGCCTTCTTGCTGCCATGCGGTGAGCCGTTCAATATCAAAGGAATCGACAGCCGTGGTGGTCAGCAGGATGATCCCGGCATTCAGATCTTCCGGCAGTTGATAGTCCTGACCCATGTCCCACAGATGGAAGTCAACGCCGTTCTCGTCGCATACTTCTCCAATACCCTCGAACATTTCGCTGAAAAAAGGATGGCTGAAGCTGTTCAACTCCAGGTTCAAATACGCAAAAAACAGCTTGCGAACCGGCCTTGAACCGACGTTCTCCGCTTTCTCTTGAATGAAACTTCCCTTTCCCCGAATCCGGTATATGTACCCTTCCTGTGCGAGCTCGGAGAGCGCTCGGCGGGACGTAATTTCGCTCGTATGATAGGCCTTGGCCAGATCGATCTGAGTCGGCAATAGATCATGCGGATGCAGCTCTCCCGTTTCGATCTTGCGCTTAATATCATTGACAATATATTGGTACATCGGCGTTTTTTCGGTTTTTTCCGAATGCATCTACATTCACTCCCATCGATGGGATAAGTATACTTTAGCAATCTTTTTTTCGCAAGACAAACAGGCGGAAGCGAGCCGCCCGGGCTCTGCCTCCGCCTGCCTTTGTTTCCCTTCATTGCAAGCCTCAAGCGATCGAGGAATCCATGCCAACACGGCGCTCCCTAGCAACGTCAGGGACAATGCCAGAGAGACGGGTGACGCCATCGACTTCCGTCATTGCCATCTGCTCCATATCGGCTTCAACCTTGGAGAAGGCGGCGGGAATCGCCGCTTGCACGAACAGACTCCCGTCCTCCTGTCTTCTCCACGCTATCCAAAGCTCGCCATGCTTCGTCGCAATGACGCCCTCCGCCCAATCGACGCCTTGTACGGGCTTCGGCTGGATTACGAGCTTGCCGATGCCCGCCTCCGACAGATCTGCGCCAAGCACCTCGCGGCTTAACAAATACGTCGGAGATGCCCCCCAGCCGTGGGACAGGCTAACCGGGATGGAATCCTGCAAATAGGTCGGCGTGTGTCCCATATAGGGGCTTGGGGTCGTAGGGAACGGAAGCGACAGATCGAACGTTTCCCACCAGGTCGTGGCGCCCCTCTCCAGCATCGCTCCCCAATAGCTGCGGATCAACTGGACCGCTTCTTCTGAAAAGCCGTACTCGAACAACGTTTCGAGCACGATATGATAGAAGAACGCACCACGAATAGGAGGCAGCCGCTCGGCAAGATAATCCTCCCGCACGAAGGCGAGCACTTCCGCTTCCTCCATGATGCCCGACCAGGCTGCGGCGAAGTTCGTCTGCGCAGTCAACACCGCATGCACCGGCAGCGACGTTAATTCGAAACGTTTGCGCGTTTCCACGTATACGTTGTTCTCATCGCCCCCTCCGCTTACCCAGATCCAATCCGCTTGCCAGTTTTCTCTATCCATAGATGACGACCTCCCGCTTGATTCATCAATACTTATAAAATAGTATACTTATAAACAGTATAATATACTTTTGTTGAGTGAGCCGCAACAAATATAAGCTAAACGTTTATGCATTTGTATTTGCTCCATGCATCGCGAGCGTCATACCCGATGCGGGATGAAGGGGAGGATGAAGTCAAAGGGGCAGCGAAAGAGGATAACCAGGCCCTGGCAGTCCTGACCGATCAAGCTTGGGAGGCGCCCGTCAAAAAAAAGCGGTTAAGCAGGTTGTCACCTCCTGCCTAACCGCTCTTTCATACACCCAGCCATCGATTCGCAAAATCGTGCGTTTTGTCACCGTTCCATACGTGTCCGCCTTCAAAAGTATGATGGACGAGGCGTTCCTCCGCCCCCAACAAGTTGTAAGCCTGGACTGCGATGTCGACCTGCTCGATCACATTGTCCATTCCCCTCTCGCCGTTCAGAGGATCTTGATCTCCCGTCTCGATCAGCAGCGCGCGCGGAGCGATCAAGGCGGCGATATCGCCCATGTCCACGTGCTCCCACAGCCGGGTGACGTAATTGCAGGAGCAGTTGTACAGCTTCAGCAAGGCGTCCATATACCCGTAAAAATAGCCACTGACGATCGCACAGCTTACCTGCTCATCAAGGGCCGCCAGCCAGAGCGTCTGCAGTCCACCGCCGGACAACCCGCAGCATCCGATACGATCCTGAGCGATATCTGGCCGGGTCCCGATATAATCGATGAGGCGCTTCAGATCCCATGTCCACATCCCGGTGAGCGACATGCCCAGACTAATCGCCATGACGTTCAACTGGTTGCAGGTACTGGATAGAAACAGGTTTTCCTCGTCGCCTTGTCCGTGTTGCAAATCAAGCGCAAGGTATTCAAGGCAAAACGTACAGCCGGCCCTCGCCCGGAGCGAATGATGAAGACAACAGGCCGGTCGAGGCATTATAATTGGTCCCCGTCTCCAGGCCGGTCGCTTTGGATACTTCGGTCACAGCAGCCGGTTTCGTCGATAACGCAAACGACACGGTCCTGGCGTTAACCGTATCCCGATTGACCACCATTACATACTCCCTGCCGCTCGCGTTTTTGAAGGTGCTCACAATCAGGGGCTGCGCCGGATCGACAGGTTGCCAGAAGAAGCTGGTCGGCAACGCCGTTGTCGAAGGCGGCAACGTTCCAGTATGATAGACCGCCTCCGAGTCGAGCGCACGTAGCGTAGGACCCATTTTGAGCAGATCGGCATTCATCGCCTTAACCCATGTGTACAACGGACCCTTGGAACCGTCGGGGAGAATAATCCCGTCATGGAAGGACTCGCCTTCCCCGCTTGGTGTTTCGTACGTAAAATAATTGATTCCTTTCGCGCCGTAAGCCAGGCTGGTGTAGACATTATATCTCAACTCATTCCCAGATGGCGAACGCAATCCATCGGTAATCCCTACCGATTGAATATACGTCCAGAAATCAAGGGACGCGAGCTGGGCTTGTCGCCGGATAATCTCAAGATTCGTATAATATTCGCTGCTGAAGCCGCCGCTTGCATTATACGGATAATGATCGAACATCAGCACATCAGGCTCCTTGCTCGCCCAGCGGTACACATAGTCTTCATAGGAGAAAGGAAGCAGGTTCTGATTCAATGCAAACCAAAAATCTCCGTTGATCGGCGTACCCGATGCATAGGCCGTCCCGTCTTTTTCCCATTTCACGCCGTCGGTGGAGCGGATGACCCAGCCGACAGAGTTGTCTCCACCCCCGCCATGGGTCAATTCCCAATAGTATACGGTGTTCGGGCTGACCGCTGCGTTTACCTCAAACCGGGGAAAGCTCGTGGACGAGCCGGACAAGCTGCTCTGACCGAGCAGTGTCGTCTTAGCCGCCGAGTCCCATAGCTTAAGCGTCAATGGTTCGTTACTTGCCCATTGGCTATTGTCGATATACAGTTGAATCGTTGAGATATGAGTCGTCCCCGCATTGGTCTTGAACGACTGGCCTAAGGCTCTGCTAGGCGTAACGTACTCGCCGGTCCGGGCGCCAAACCCGAGATTGGCTGCGTAGGTCGGCAGCAGATTAACGTAGGTCATATGGTTCGGATCAGCCTGCCTGAACTTCTCCATCGTGCCATGCAGCCCTGTCATAGCCGACGCGGAAGGTTCATCCATCAGATTGTAGCCCAGTAGCCCCGGATTGGAGGAATAATGGGCCACGATATCGTTAACCGTCGCCGTTGAAGGCGGCTCGCCGCCGCTATACATTTTCTGCCCATAATTCAGCTTGAACCAGAAATCGTAATTGGCCAGCGCCGTCCCATTCTGATAAGCCGTTCCTCCGGCGTATACATCGGCAGTATTACCGACGACCCAGCCAATATTGGAGGCGCTATCGCTCGTCAGCTCAAAATAGTATGTCGTGCTCGGAGCGAGCCATTTGTATAGCTTGAACACGGGGTAATGATCCGTCACGGGACCTGTAATGGAATCCGAACCGATCAGTTCCTCTTTGCTTGGCGAGCTATACAGGCTCAAGGTCAGCTTCCTGCCCGTCGTCCATTGCGATTTGTCGATATAGAGCTGAATCGTGTCGATGGCCACATCCCGCTCATCGGGCGTCTTGAACGTCTGCCCCAGCGAATTACCGCTCGACACATATTTGCCGTCATTGCCGGCCGTTTGACCGACCGTGAACTTATACGAACCGAGCCGATCGTCCTGTACGATGCACTTCAAGCCCTGAGCCGCACACTGGGCAAGCGCCGCATCGTTCTGGGCATACCAATATACGCCGTTGGAGAGAAATACATAGGTTGCGTTCATCTCTTTAATCTCCTGGTACTTGGCGCTTGTCGTCTCCTCGGGGCTTGGCGACCAGAAGATGCCGATAGGGAATGGACCGACATCGGGCACTGCTGCCTGCGCGGAGCCCCCTCCGGCCAAGCTTGCCAGGGCAACGGCCAGGATCGCGATTTTCTTCGTCATTCGATTCATGTTATTCTCCTCTCCCTTCGCTCCGGTTTAAGGGAGCCTGTTCATTTCTTCTAATTGCCGGGAAGCTTCATCCAGCAACTGCTGTCCCCCCGCTTTCAACCATTTTTGCTTAAACGCCTCGTAATCGTTCTCCTTGCCCAGAATGTACTGGATGTTGAACGCCTGGGCGAGTTTCTTCAGATCGGACGCGAGCTGTGCATCGAGGTTCAGCAGTTCATGATAATTGGTGTAGCTTGCCATGCTCATCGCCTTTCTGTCCAATGCCAACTGCTGTTTGTCCGCCAGGCCGGGACGGTCAGTTTGCCCTTCCAGCACCCCATCCTGGCTGGTCGCGACCCACGTCCCCCAGTCATGGGCACCGCTCCTCTCTTTCCGGTAAGGATCGTTTTTCAGACTGATGTATTTGGCTCCACCATCGAGAACGGTTACGTTTTGCCCATTCACGCCCACTCCCCAACGAAGCGCCCAATACCCTTCGGTCGGATACACGGTCGAATCAATGAAGGTCAGGATACGTGCCATTTTCTCCGGATCTTTAGCTGCTTGCGCGGATACGGCCAGCATTCCTCCAGCGATCGGGGCAGGCGGACGTTTGCCGCCGATCTCCGAGCCTTTCGGAATTTGAATCGCGTCCCACCACTCCACTGTGCTGCCGGTCGCGCCGGTCGCCTTCTCTCCCTCTTGTACGATCACACCCGGGTAGTGAACGATGCCGATCTTGCCTTCGTATAGCTTCTGCTTCCGCTGCTCCCACCCTTGTGTATACCAATTGGGATCGATCAGCTTTTCATTGACGATGGTTCGCATGAACGTCAAAAATTTCAGATGCGTACCGTTGACGATGGAGTGTTGCACTGTGCCGTCCGGGCCGACATGAAAGCCGGTCTGTCCGTACATGGACTCGAGCACGCTGATCTCGCCGACATCGCTGCCCGCCCCCGCGGAGCTGATCCCCCAGGTATCGTCTTTTCCATTCTTATCGGGATCTTCATAGGTGAATTTGCGCAGCACGTCGAGCAGCTCGGCGTCCGTCGTCGGTAGGGGAAGCTGAAGCGCATCCAGCCAGTCCTTGCGAAGCATCAGCGTCCAGGTAAAAGCATCCGGCAGCTTCGGCAGCCCGATCACCTTGCCATCGACCGTTGCATAGGCTTTCATCTGGTCATTCCACGTTTGCGTAACGTTTGGAAGCCTGGACAGATAAGGCGTCCAGTCGTCCAGTATAACCCCTTGCTTGTGCAGCTTCGTAATCAAGCTGCGGTCCCATGTGAAGATAAGATCAGGCTGCTCGTTGGAAGCGAAGCGCACGAGCAGCTTCGTCTCCAAGTCGCCGATTGGCATGGCGTTCATCGTCATCTCGATATTAAATTGATCTTTGATCCATGTTCTCCAGGGGTCTTCCGCATCTGTCGGGGTATTGGACCATCCGTTTTCCATCATTTCCAGCCGAATCGTGTTCGTCGAAGCTTTCGATTCCGGCTTGTCATCCGTTTCAATGGATGACGAGCTCGAACTGCCCGCAGTTGTCAACGATTCATTCCGGTCGATGCACCCCGCGGCAATGGCCGTTAAGAGTAGCACAACTGCGAGTAATAGAGCCCAGCGCTTCCTTTTCATCTGTTCATCCTTTATTCGTTTCATTCTTCCAAGCACCGTCCCCTTCTTCCAACGTGGCGATGCTCCCGCATCGTTGGATGAATGTCCCACCCCCTTTGTCGCTATGGGTACCATTATATAAAGGAGAATCAGCCCCGTTAAATAACAGGATATTGCGATAAAGGAACCGATCTTGCGAATGTTCCCGAAAGCCATTGGAGCTACGTAGCGTCCCTGCGGTAATCGGCGGGCCCGATGCCGGTGAAGTCCTTGAAGACACGGCTGAAGTGTTTCCAGCTCTTGTAGCCGACTTGTTCAGCGACCTCATAGATTTTTACGCCCGGCTCTCTCAGCCTCTGCTTGGCTTCCTCCATGCGCAGTGCAGTCACATATTCGAGAAACGTCATGTCCGAGCGCTCACGAAAGAGATGACTTAAATAATGAGGGCTCACGTATACCGCCCCCGCCACGTCCGCCAACGTGAACGAAGCCGTCAAATGGCTGCGAATGTACGTCTTGGCGGCTACCAGCACGTGCCCCTCCAGCTTCTCCGGGGAGATCTCCTCCGCAATCCGGTTGATCTGGTCAAGCACCCGCTGTCGCAGCTCCACCTCGTTTCTTACCCATATCAGCTTCAAGATCAGATCGGCCGTTTTTTGCGCGCGAAACATCGAGGAGGCCGATTGCCGCTCTTCCATACGCTCGTACATCATCAGGAACATCGCTTCCACCCCGCGCACCAACGAGCCAGCGTCTCCTCGCTCGAGCCAGGCGTCCAACCGTTTACTCGCCTCTGTCTCCAAGGCCGCTTCGTTCGCTGTCTCCAACGCCGCCAGAAGCGCGTGCCATTCGGTCTTCGTCCGCTCGCCCCCGGCCCTCTCCTTGTCCTCATCGTATCGATAGATTCCCGTTCCGTGGAGCAGCCGGGCGAATAATGCCCGGCAGGCTTGAAAATAAGGCGAAGCGTCTGTACTCGCGTGGCTGAACGAAGCGGACATTCCGATACTGACAGGTAGCTTCATGCTGTTGCGCCAAAAGGCCGTGAACCGTTCCGTGAATTCGCCGGCGATCCGTTCTCCCGCTTCCTGTGAATCAGCAAACACGCCGATGATGAGATTGACATTGTCGAGTCGAACGGCATCGGCAAGATAACAGAGGTGGCCAAACTCGTCGGCGATCTCCTCGAAGACTTTGACCATGAGCCACGACACCAACTGCACGCCTCCGAGTTCCCGGACTCTCGCCTCTTCCATAGTATCGATATCCGCAGCCAGGACAAACTTGCAGGAGGCGTCCATTTCCTCGAATACCGTTATCGGCATATTTTTCCGGTTTGTCCGCAGCTTGTGGTTGCTGTGAGCCGCAGCGCGCAGAAGCGCTCTCTCCAACTCCTTCTCGTCAACCGGCTTCAGCAAATAATCGATCGTACCGAGCCGCAGGGCTCTCTGCATATACGCGAAATCTCCGTACCCGCTAAGTACGATGATCTGGATCGATGGATAGCGGTGGCGGATCGTCTCCGCCATACCAAGTCCGTCTATCCCGGGCATTCGAATATCCGTGATGATGATATTGGCCTCCGAACCTTCCAGGAAGTCCAATGCAACGATCGCATCATACACCGAACCGACCACCTCGATTCCGACATCATCAACAGTCATCGCGCCAAGCATGTCCTGCAAGCCTTCCCTGATCTCCTGTTCGTCGTCAACGATTAACACCTTCATCATTCGCTGATCTCTCCATTTGTGACGTTCCATTCCCCCGCCAGGGGGATATAGACCGATACGATGGTGCCAGCCCCCTCGATGCTTTCGATATAAAATTCGGCCTGGTTCCCATAAATGAGCTGAATTCGATGATAAACATTCTTCAAGCCGATTCGCCTCCCGTCATGCCTTTCATTTCTCATGGTGTTCTGCTGGAGCGACTTCATCAGGTCGTTCAAGTTGTCTGGGGGGATGCCTTTGCCTTCATCAATTACGTAACAAATCATGTAATCGCCTTGCCTCTTCAAGCGCACCGTGACACGAATCCGATGATCATAAGGCGAAGCGCTATGCGTAATCGCGTTCTCGACGAGCGGTTGCAGCAGCAGGCTCGGGATTGGAACTTCCATGAGCCCGTCATCGACCTCTGTCTTGACGCTTAGTCGATCACCGAAACGAAGCTGTTGAATGCTAAGGTAGTTCTGGATGAAGTCCATCTCCGTTTTCACTTGTACTCTCTCATTGATGCTTGCTGCATGATAGCGGAGAAGCTGACCAAGCGCGACAAGCGCATGCTCGCCTTTTCGGGTATTGCCTTTGCGGATGGTCATCCGAATCGTTTCCAGGGCGTTGTGGAGGAAATGGGGATTAATCTGGCTTTGCAGAGCGCGTATTTCAGCGTCCTGATGAAGCAGCTTTTCTTCCAGCACCTCGTTCAACAGCACTTGAATTCGCTTCATCATTTGCCGATAGGCTTGTTCTAGCTGCCCGATCTCATCGTTGCCGACTTGTCCGGCATGAACGGACGGCGCAAACAAGTCCACCTGTCTTCTGCTCAGCCGGATCAATCTGCGCAACGGGTTCGTCATACTGATGGAGAGCATCGCCGATAGCAGGATCACGCCAAGAATCCCGAGCGCGATCCACGCCACGATCCATGTTTTCACCTGATTGACCTCTTGGCTCACATTCTGCAGTGGGATCACGCCGACGACCTTCCACCCGCTTGCGTCGGAGCGATTATAGCTGACCAGCATTTGTTGGCCATCCATCGTTTGGATGTTAGAACCCGAGCTGCCCCGTTCTTCTGACCAATCTGCTCCGTAAGCGCTTACCCATTCTTTTCCCAAAAGGCTCTGGTCGGAGGCGAAGACGATCCGGTTGCGATGATCGACGACATAGAGCTTGGAGTTCGTACCGAAATCGATACCACGCATAATTTCCTGGATTGTTTCGAGTGTTCCGACAATTTGCAAAATACCGCTCAACGCCTTCGAATTGGGGCGACGAATCGGCTGAACGACAGAAAAGGCGTCATAATCGCCTATAAACAGATTGTCGCCAAACAGCTTGAATTGTATCGTTCCAAGCACGGTCGGCGTAAAGTGATCGACATCCATATCACCATACCATTGTTGTTCCTCGTAGGCTGCGTCAAGCCAGATGCCGCCAGCGGATTGTCGGACATAGACTTGACCCGAGTGGGTATAGAACAGCCCCACTACATATTCCTTACTTGGATTAAAGGTGATGAAGGACAAGGCTTCATGCAGTTTAATCGTATTCTCCAATCGCCGCTCCGGTCCGGATTGTTCGAAGCCATTAAGCGCCTCCTCGATCAGCCCGCTGTAGGGTTCCAGCAGCACCATCTGGGAGAGAGATTTCACATCATTTACGTAATCCTCCAGCCTGACGTTCACTTGGTCCAGCACTTGCGGGATGTAATTTTTGATCTGTGTCTCCATCGCCTGACGAGAAAGATGGTACGACACGAGCCCGACCACAACGACAATGGCCGTAAGCAGCAAAGAAAACACAATCGCCAGCTTGTAAGCGATCGGCCAATGCCTGAATTGCCAACCCTTTATTCGCACGCCCAGTTGCCTCCCCTGTCGTTTCGTGCATGAAAGTGCAATTATTATATCAAGTCCTTTTATCCGCGTAAAATGATTTGCGATGCTCTCGATGCTTTTTTTAATCCGCAAATTCTGAATATACTCCATGAACGTTTGGCCGGTGGCCTGCTTAAAATGCTTCTGCATATAGCTGGTGCTGGTCGAGATCAACTGCGCCGCTGGCGTTAAGGTGATCGGCTGATGATAATGCCAGTCAATATAATCCAGGATGGCTCCGACGCCCGAAGCGTCGGCAGACCTTGCGACGGGCCCGTCTCCAGGCGGTACAAATAGACGAGCAGCTTGGTGAGTTGCGCGTATAAGACCACTTCAAAGCCCGCTTGTCTGGCGCAATACTCCTAGTGCACCGCTTCCAGAAGCTGCCGAGCGGTTGAATGCGTATCTCTATAGTGGGAATAGCGATGATCGTTCGCGGCCAAGATGGCGGATAGCTCCACAGGGAACGGGTAGGCCAGAGCCAGTCGGCGGGGGAACTGTTCGTCGAATAAGCAATTGTAGACGATGAGTTCGTCTTTTGCCGATGGCGAAGAGGGGCGATACACATGCTCCGTTCCAATTGGAATAATAAACAGATCGCCTTTCTCTGCCAAGATTCGATCGTCGCCGATATAATGAAATCCCTTGCCCCCAGCCACATATTGAATCTTGATGAAGGTATGTAGATGAAGTGGCAGAGTGAAGGCCTCCCGCTCTCTCGTAATATGGAGGGGAAAATGATCGTCCCAATAGTCTTGGCCAACCAATATTCGCCTGTAGGCACTCATCGATCCCATTCCTCTCCGCCACCACAAAAATAAGATTGACCTATTCATAGCACAGATTGGCCTCTATAATCAAGCAAAACGGCTATGATATGCTGAGGAAAACAGCAAGGCTGTCGTTAGAGGAGGATCTTCATGAAGTGGGAAGGACAATGGATATGGCGTTGCAGCGATGTCTAGATCAATGATTTTGCATATTTCCGCAAGGCGTTTAACCTGCCGGCACAACCAGCCTCGGCACAATTGTTCGTTTCTTGTCACCATTATGTACGTGAACGGCACCAAGCTTGGCGGTTACGGTACGCCTGCTCCCACTGATCCTGTCCATAGTAAGCTGTATACGACTCATGATGTCGCAGACTTGCTGATCGAGGGCGACAATTGTATAACGGCCGATGCTCATTATCTGGGCAGCGACTGTCAAAATTCGGTCAATGGACGGCCGGGATTCCGCCTGGAGCTGCACTGGCAGGATACGGACGGCAAGACGTCCAAGCTGCTCTTGGATACGAGCTGGCAGGTGCGACAGGTGCGAACTGGTCAATTGATGCTCCATCCTTTGAGGATGGGAGTCACTCGCCTGGTGTGGGCCTGTTGATTGTGGCCCTAAATCCCGAACTAAAACGCTTGATAGGCTCTATGGCACTCAAGCACCCGATGATGGTTTGACCGGGCAATCGATTAACGCTTATCAAGCTGAGTTGCTAAAGCTGTATGATTGAACGGCAGGACTATCGGTGAAAAATCCGGTGTGCCGCGCGGCGGCGTTCCGGGCATCAAAAGCGGCTTGCGTTTTTGCAGTTAAGCTCTGCAAACGTAGAATTTACCGAATTACTGCCAGAAACCAACACAAGCAAGAAGATCGAGACGATTGAACTGAGCTTCGATGAAAACGTGGATTCATACTTTTCCGACTCTCCTGTAGCAGTTGCAGCGGATTCATTCCAGCGGAAGCAAGCAAGGAAGCGGGAGAAAATCGAAATCGCCATCTGAATTTATAAAAATACTTTCTTTCGCCGTCACTTATGGTAAGGTTCAGCTTAACGGGTCTATCGGCGAAAAATCCGCCTAAGTGTGCCGCGCAGCGGCATTGCTGGCTTCAAAGCAACTTGCATTTTTGCAGCTCGGCCTTGGCGAAGCCTATACGCAGCAGGTAGCAAGGGAGGCAATGAAGCATTAACACAAGAAGCAACCAAGGAGAACACCGCTATGGTCGAGGGATCAGGCGGTAAACACTTGCTTGTCTCATTACGTGATCCCTAATGTGGAGGAAATTTCAGACGGCTCGGAGTTCAGGGCGGAAATCATTCTTGAACAGGGGTTCCAGACCATTTAGGAGAAAGCGGTGAAGAATCGCTAAAGCAAGCCGCGTGGAGGCGAGATAGAATGCGCCTTATGCGGCACTATGCCCGAAATCGGCTGCGAAAATAATATTGCTATAGAGCTGCAGAAGAGGAGGCCGTTCGGTTCCCCGGACGGCCTTGCCGTATTTATAAGCGTCGATTATTGATCGCCGCTATTTTTCCGTTCTTCCCACAAAATAGAGTAGACGGCAATGTCGATGAACCGGCCTTTCTCGAATTCATGCTGCCGAAGCTTGCCTTCGTACTGGAAGCCAAGCTTGATGAGCAGATGACCCGAGACCTCGTTGTCCGGAATAATTTTGGCTTCGATCCGATTGACGCCAATATGGCGGAAGCCGAAATCAATCACCGCTTCGGCGACTTCGGTCATAATGCCTTGCCCCCAATAACGCTTTGCTAGATCGTACCCCAGCTCGATGCGCCGGTGCCCCGGCTCGTAGTTCAAGTATCCGCATGTGCCGATAACGGTGCCGGACGACGGATCCTCGATACCCCATCTGATTCCGGTTCCTTCTGCAAAAATGTTTGTACACCATTCGACAGCCTCCATGCCGTCTTCGATGGTAACGTACGGTTCGAGCGGTGTATATCGTACGACCTCCTCGTCCGCATACAGCGCCGCCATGTCGCCGGCGTCGCGGCGCTCAATCGGCCGCAGCACGAAGCGGGCGGTAGTTATCGTGGGCATCTCAGTAAACGGAAACGACATTTCTTTACTCCTCCTCCAGAACGATGCTCGTTCTTCATAACGGGACCCTCTCCCGATGATGTATTTAATGGCTTTGCAAAGCCAAAACAATCTATTTAGGAAATGTTGTTAATTATCCTTTATCACCTGCTCAATCCCCGACAGAATCAGCTTCAAGCCGAACTCAAACGCACCATCGGTCCCCATCAGCTCGAACAAGCCGTTATTGAACATCCTCCGGAACAGGCCCGCTTCCGTCTCACTCATGGAGGTCAGAAGGCGGATCATCTCCTCACCGGAAGCACTCCCTGTTCCTTAAGGATCGTGGAGACATTGCGCTGATGCTGATAATCGTCCAGAACAAAGTAGAAGACATAGTCCCTTGATACCCCTTTACCTGGCTGCAGTACAAGTGATCAGTTCCTCCAGCCATCAACAGTATGATCTCTCTAATTCCGAGGGAAATTAGAGAAATCGATTTAATTTAATTGTTTTGATTTTGATTTTTTACTCCCCATTCACATAACTCTTCCAAAACGGGCAATAGTGTTTCCGCTTTATCTGTGAGACTGTACTCGACTTTAGGGGGAACTTGAGGATACTCTTTCCGTTTAACCATACCATCTGCTTCCAATTCCTTAAGTTGTGAACTCAATGTTTTATAAGTAATAGCCCCTATCTGTCTTTTCAGATCATTAAAGCGAACCGGCTGGTTTTCTGCTAGGAGGTAAATAATAACCATTTTCCATTTACCACCAATAACTGACAATGTATAACCAAAAGGTGTGTCTTGAATATTCTTAACTTTACCTTTATATTCAGCCATACTCATATTTACACTATCCTTTCTGGTAGTACCTATCAATAAAGTGCGTACTATTTTTATATATGTTTTCATTCTATACTAACCTTACTTTAAATAAAGGAGAGAAAAAAATGACTAATGTCAAAACCTACAATCACGATCTTTGGGATCACGGAATTACCCAGGGATACTCCGTAAACGGAACAATCTACATTTCAGGACAATTTTCCCACGACATAGAGGGCACGTTCGTTGGCGAAGGCGATATCGAGGCACAGACCCGGCAAACGCTGGAAAATCTTGATCGCGTGCTGGCGGGATTTGATGTCACGAGGTCGAACCTCGCTTATGTGGAGATCTATTTGACAAATGCTCAAGAACATTCCGAGCCGGTCATCCGGCTGTTCAAGGAATACGTAGGACAACACCGGCCAGCCGGCAGTCTCATCGGCGTGACATATCTTGCGTTCCCTGAGCAGTTGATTGAAATTAGCGCCGTCGCACGCGCGGACTAACACGGCTACCGTGGTCGGCGCAACAAGAGCGGTCGGGCTTCGGATAGGCGCGGCCGCCATTGGCACAAGGCAGAACGGTTTTTCCAAATAACAATTTAGTTGTTTTCGGTTAACGTCCAATTCATGAGCTTTGTAAATACCTCATTTATACCTCTGTAACCGGAACCAATACCTATTCTTCATCATACCACACTGTGGAAAAAAGCGAAAAACGAACTAAAGCCCCTGAAACTCAAGGTCTCAGAGGCTCTAGACTTCCTTTATATTTCAACCACAAACACTCCTCCATCATACCCACAACAAAATTTTTCGCCGTCACTTATGGTACGGTTCAGCTTAACGGGTCTATCGGCGAAAAATGCGAAAGGAGCTGCCGCGGCGCATAATTGCCAAAGTTCTTGGTCCATTGAATCAAAACAAATTTCAATCCTTGGATTATAGCCAACCTTCATAAACATGCACCGAAGACCGTCGAAATTGATTTTGGCTACTCATTACTTCAACAAATAAAGAAGGAGCCGCCGCTTGGAAGCTCCTCCGCAATCGTCTCGTTAGCTTAACAAATTTAGATTTCATTTAGCCATCCTTCGATTACCTATCAACTGATCCAAAATGACATAAAAGCACCGGAAAACGATCTTTTAAAGTCTTCAATATCAACAAAGTGATTTTCCCAATTTAATTCAATACTAGATGATGGATGATTTACAATAAAACCTTGTAAAACTCCATTTTCTCTTACCGCTCCAATAACTACTATCAAATGGCCCCCCGCCGGAATAACTTCGCCTTCACTATTTATTTTCCCGCCATTAAATCCGACAGTAACTGATGTAATGCATGGTCTATTCTTCTCTAATTCGTTAAAAACATCACTTACACTGCATTGTCTGAATGTTTGGCCGTGAATTTTATATTCCATTGCAAGCTCAACTAACCCTTTATGAATCCATCCTCGATCACAATATGCTCCTTTTTCCACCCCCTTATAAATTAATTCTCCATACGGATCACTAAGCTTAAGACCACGCTGCTTCTGGAATCCATCTATTATCATTTTGAGGGAAGCGATCCCACAACCACGAACTTGCCAATGTTCGGCCTCTTGTTTACTCTTAAACCCCTGTAGATCGTCTTCATTAAAATCTACTCGCTGACTGTAAAAAGGGATAGGGTAAGACACTTTCAAAATTTCTTTTTGTTTTTGCTCATCAATTTCCAATGTTTTGACGCCCCCTTCTTATTTTATAATATCTATTATATTTGTAATAAATGTCGGATATCCTGTTAATAATTTAACTTTTTGTAAGAAATCTACCCGGTAGCCCTTAATAAAATGAACAAGCGCCGCAGCACGTAACAGCCACCTTTTGGCCTTTCAGGGATACAACGTATCTCTAAGAGTAAGCAGAATCTGTATAAATCCAAGAAATAACCTGCAAATCGTCCTTTACCTTGGCCTAATTCCACCAACTCTTCACGAAAATCGAATTTGGTTATTTTTTTCCCGTCTCGTATGATTACTTCGCGAGGTAAAGATCCATTATCCAAAACATACGGAGGCGAAAAAATGTTATCTTGGGAAGATGTTTACAAACAATACGATATTCTTTTTATATCCATTGTTATTGATGTTCCACCCATTCCACGCAATAGCCCACTTGCTGTTAGCTTTGAAGACCTGTACAGTTTAGGGTTAATTGAACTTTATGATTGCTACATCAAGTTTGATCATCTACCTTTGGACGAATTTATGTATTTGTTTAGCACTGCATTTCTGTCGGCCCTTTCAAACCCAAACGATAAATTTGAACTTGATACCAACCAAGTCCTTTCGATCATACCTCATCTTGAGTTATCGATTAAAAAATCACCAATCTCCCTCTAGGGGGCATTGGTGATTTTTTAATTCACGCCGATTTTTTCATGATCAGATTAAATTTATAACGGATGGCTAAACGCTTGAACCAACTCTTTGTTGATTCGTTTAACAATTTCAATTTGTTCACTCTTCAAGTTGCTGATCACAGCGATAAACTCATCTGTCGCTTGCTGCCGCGCAATTTCATCTTTGCTTTTAACATCATCATTTCGAAATAAATGTGTCACATCCACTTGAAGGGCCGTATGTATTTTCTCAAGCGTATCTATCGTGAAGTTTCGTTCTCCCCGCTCCACTGCGCCAATATAAGCATCGTCTAAATTTGAAAGCTCCGCAAGTTGAAGCTGGGTAAGTCCTTTAGCCTTTCTGATCACTCTGATTCGTTCACCGACTAATAATCTCAGTTCGGGCATTTGACCACCTCTACTCAAGCGTAGAAGGTAAGCCAAACAATATGCAGGGGGTTAAAGACGGTTTTATTGTTTGATTAAACTTCTTATAAGTAGTATATTAGCATTAATTGGCATAACTATAAGAAGGAAAGTAGGATAAAAAGGTGGACAAAGAACACACAGCTTTTGACGAACTATCCAAAGAACGTGAAGGTTACATCATGAAGAACCCTGCTAACGGAATTGAAATCAAGTGCACCGAGAAGTTCATAAAACATTGGGAAAAGCGCGGGTTTGAGATTGTTAGCAAAGGCCACATTCGCTTACTCGAAGACGAACCGGAGGATGATGCATGATGGATAATGGAAATCTAACATTCACGGACGATTCGATTAAGCTAGTCGAAGTTGTTGCCGATAGCCCCATTTCAAACACACAGTCCATCAAGACGCTAATTATCGATAAGAATGGGAAGCACTACATATCGTTGCAAAAATGGTGGCGAGAAGCAAAGGAAACTCCGTGGAGGGAAGGCAAGGGCTTTCACTTTGAGCCCGCGGAAGCTAAAGGAGCTGTAGAAGCCTTGAAAAAGGCGTTGGATGCGCTGACGCGAATGGACTGATTACTTGAATATGATATTGTCACTTATTTAAGTACGATATACGGTGCCTGTGGTGTAGCGGCAGACAGCCGAATATACTTGGATATCCGATATAGAGGGGAGTGTGTAGCTTGCAGTATATTAAAAATCCCGCTGTGACCGAGGAGCACTTGCGGAACTTTGCCAGCAACGATTATTATATTGAAGCGTGGCAAAAGAATTCAAAATGGAATTGGGGCGCTTTCTGGCTCGGGGGCATCTTCCTGCTATACCGAAAGATGTACCTCGCATTTATCATCTTCTTAGCTGCGAATATTTTCATGCTGATCGTTACTTCCAGTGTGAATTTAAGCACGATAGAATTTAGAGCGCTGTTTATGCTATTGCTCAATGCCCCGCTAGCCTTCTTCATTAACGAAATCTACCTGCGGCATGCCGAAAAGAAAATTGAAAAGATCATTAAGAGCAATCAAGACGAAAAAATACAGGATTACCACATCCGTAAAGCTGGTGGGTTCAACTTTTTCATTCCATACACGGTGCTTTTCGTGGCACCGATTTGTTTAACCTTGCTCTACGTCAATTTATTTTAATTAATACCCGCTTATTTAAAACCAAAATCAATAATCGTTAACGGACGAGCGAAAGCGAAGTCCTCCGAGCGTGAGCGAGGAGTGAGTGTTTCCCACATGCTCACGAACATACATCACATGCCCACTAACGCTCACTACCATGCACCACATGTTCTCTTTTCATGTGTGGCTTTATAATGCTTTGGCCCATGGATGCCCTATGGGCCTGTATCGCTCTCGATGACCATGCGAACTCAACATGCTTCGAACATGTCCTTTCCAAAATGTTTATGGACGATTTAAACCAGCCTCAAACATGCCTTACCTCGTGAATGGATATTTCTATTCTACAATCACCTAAGCGCCCCGTATGGCCCAATCTGGACGTCTAATCGTCCATGAATTGGCCAACGTCAAGGGCGCTTTTCTTTCCAAGATCGTCCCGGCTAAAATATAATCCATTCTTCCCGGAACTAGGATAAAGGCTATCACATGGAAATGAACTGTGCCGAGGCTTTATTATTCGCTGAATTCAATAAATCACACGACTTCTCTCGGCTGCTGAACCGCTATAACCCGCTTCCACGTTTGGATTAGAACGTTTTATGATATACTGCCTGTCTCGTTACCTGTATGGCTACGCTGTTGAAATTCGATATAGAAGCGCGGAAGCAGTCTAGCTTGAACGAATCCCTGCTCATGAACGACGATGGCACTAAGCCAAACGAGCCACCCTGTCGCCATGTTCATCCAGAGGCTCAATCCATTCGTTTTTAATGTAGTGATCGTGGCCGTGTGGTACGGTGTGGAGAATACAGGTGTTCTTCCACAAATGTATGGGACAAGGGCTACTCTGTCTGTTGCTTTACCATACAAAAGAATCCAAGTGACGGTTGTATTCTTTAGCACGTTAACGCTTTAGATAAAAGGGTATCCGATATTGTTCTTCAGAAGTGAAGAAACATGTTTGAACATGAACAATTAATCATAACAGGAGAAAAAAGAACAATGTGTTAGAAACATGCTTGAAGCTGCCTGAACAATCAAGTGGCTGATAAAACACAACAGAAGGAACAAGCAAAGAAGAACAATCTTCAGCGAAGCTGAAGTCTTCTGGAGAACAATATAAGCGCCCAACACATGTCTACCGACACAAAAGTATGGATGAGCCACTCCTCGCTCACGCTCGGAGAGACTCGCTTTCGCTTCGTCCTTTCACCGTTCTTTATGATAGGGCTCTGCTTAATCACTTGACCCCACTTGCGATACAATGGACGATTAACGTCCCGGTTATCGCTGGTGGGGCTTTTTGCTTCCGATGGATTCTGAACATTGCCTCGAACTTTGCCCATTCTCCATGTGAAGCTCACGGCATGAACATTCCCCTAATGAAACGCCCCCCCCTAATTTCGGGAAACCTCAACCAAAATTCCTGTGAACTGAAATTTTGGCTCTCCCACTTACAAGCGGGGCGACAAGCGATTTGAGGTCCATAATTCCAAATTCCCTAGATTTAACGTGTTGCGACAGTATATCCTCTTGGAATGCATATTCACACGTCAAAAGATCGTCCAACAATTTTGTGATAAAAAAATTTTATCGTATAAATCTACTTATATTTTCCATCCGAGTGATCGAGTTTCCAGTGTGGATTCTTCTAATTCCACCCTTTATTTAGCCGTGGGTGGGGAAAATACTGGGCTTTTATCCCCTTCTCAATCTTATCTCTAAATTGAAGGGAGCAATTAAAAATGAATTTCGATTTTAACAACGTACCGAACTCCATCCGGAGATTAAACCAGTGGATTTTATGGAAAGTTCAAACCCGCGATGGAAAGGCAACGAAAGTGCCTTATAATATCCACGGAACGCCTTGTAATGTTCAGGACGTTCGAAATCACATGAGCTTCCAAGCGGCTATCGATACGATTCTCAATAGCCCAGCCGGGCAATTCGACGGTATCGGCTTCGTCTTCAAAGAAGGAGGCGGGCTGACCGGCATTGACTTGGATAAATGCACCGACCCGGACACGGGAGGAATTGAGAATTGGGTGGAGGACATCATTACCAGCATGGATTCCTATACGGAATTCAGCGTCTCCGGTACAGGCTTTCACATTATCGTGAAAGGAATGATTCCCGGGAAAAGAAGCCGCAAGGACAACATCGAAATGTACGATTCCAAGCGTTTCTTCGTGGTCACCGGGAATGTTTTCGGGGAGCCACAGGAAGTCATGGAGCGGCAAGGCCAGTTGAACACGCTGTATAATCAATTGTTCCCTGATGAGCCTATCAAGCATGACCCTAATAGCAAGCCGCCAGTAGCTAAACAAGTCGAAGGCAACGCAACTGTTTTAACAGATACCGAGATTCTCGAAAAGCTATTCCGAGAGCGACAAGGAGCCAAGTGGCGAACGCTCTACGAGCAGGGATGGAGAGAAGGGCTAGGCTACAAGAGCCAGAGTGAAGCCGACTCTGCACTTGCGTACAAGCTTGCCTTCTACAGCGGTGACGCTGAACAAATCCGACGAATATTTAGCGCCAGCGCATTAGGAAAACGGGGGAAATGGGAGAGCCGTGCGGACTACCAGGACAGGGTTATAACCAACGCGATGGATGGACAGGCGGAGAGGTATTCCAGACACTTCAAGCAGACTCAGAACGAGGAGGCGTCGGAACATGAAAATCATGACGTCGATGGCTACGAATATCCCGAAATCGCACCTTTCGAAGAATATTCCGTCCCTGCGTTTCCGCTAGAAATATTCCCGAAGTGGTTGCGTGAATACGTGGGTGCTGTGGCGACCTTTTCACAAACTCCCGTCGATTTGGCTGCCATGATGGCTTTGGTATCAGTCGCGGTCGCTGTACATCGACGCTTTAAACTGGAGGTCTTTCCGGGCTATATTGAACCGCTCTGCCTATATGCCATCGTCGCATTACCGTCTGCTAATCGAAAATCAGACGTATTCAGTAAAATGATCGAACCTATTTACGCTTATGAGGAAAACTTACGGGAGGAAATTGCCGAAATGATCTCAGAACGTAAAGCGGAGATTGAAAAATTGAAAGCACAGTACGCTAATGCGCTGAAAGCTTACAAGAGCGGGAAACTCGATACCGATTCTCAGCTCGCTGACATTCAAAAGAAATTGGACAGGACGAAGGAACTCTTTCTACCTGCACTTGTGAAGCAGGATATCACCGCCGAAAAGCTGATTCAGGCCATGTCCGAAAATCACAATCGAATGGGTGTGCTTAATGCCGAAGGCGGCGTGTTGGATATCATTGCCGGACTTTACTCAGGAAGAAAGTCGAATGTAGATATCTTCCTGAAAGGGCATAGCGGTGAGCATTACACCTATGACCGGAAAAATGGAGGTTCGATTCATCTGAAGTCGCCTACTTTATCGGTAGGGTTATTGGTGCAAAACGATCATCTTCAGCGCATTTTAACCGATAGTTCGTTGAGCGGTCGAGGTCTATTTGCCCGTTTCCTATACGCTGTCCCAGATTCGCCGCTAGGAAGTAGAACACCGAGAAGTACCCCGATACCGCGAGCAGTGAAGGAAAAATATCATGCGATGATGACCAGCTTGCTGAAGAGAAAACCGTTGGCGGACGGAGGCCCCGGAACCGCTCCTGCCAGTCTTGCTGAATATGTAATGAACGCAGTCCAAGGAAACTCATATGACGAGGAAGAACTATCACAAACCATAAGTTCTGAAGAAGCCGTATTGTTATACGATCACCTATTTAATAAAAATGAGCCGCGGCTACACCCCGACAACACTGAGCTAACCATCGGTTTTCAGGCTTGGGCGGGCAAGCTAGTTGGGCAAATCATGCGCATCGCAGGCTTGCTCCATATGGCGGAACATGCGGATAAGGATGAACTACCGGAGGAAGTTGCCGCATCTACGGTAGAAGCAGCGATTCGTCTGGAGGAATACTATTACGCACACGCCTTAAAAGCGTTCGGGCAAGCCACCGAAAGCGTTTCTGTCGAAAAGCAAAAGTATATCCTGCAAGCGCTTGTTAAAGCACAAGGCAATGATCAATTGATCAAGTGGTACTCTAGAACAAAAATCTTGAAGCTCCTGAAGCGAAAAGGATACGCGAAAGTAAAGGATATGGACAAAGACCTGAAAGAGCTTGTAGAACTTGGTTACCTGCTCTCAGAGAGGGTAAAACGACACGGGGTGGGACAAGATTCAACCTACTATGCGCTAAATCCTAAAGTAGCTGAACTGCCATTTAACTTGTAAGAGGAAAGGACACGTACACGTTGCGTGTCCTTTTTATCTTGCTTCACTGTTATACTTCCTGGTTTTAGATTGACGAACCTCAGAACTTCGGAATTTTGGAATTTTGGCTCGTTTAAGCCCCTCAAGCGGCCCGCGAGTTGTAAACCCTTAATTCCGCCGTTTCGGAACTTCGCCGTATTTTAGGTTGGTAATTCGAATTTTGCCTTTAATCACTTCGATCTTCTCGCTTCCCTCCCCCACTCTGCATTGTCATCCTGCCGCTTAACTACTTCGAACGTAAAGGTTAAAAACATCCAACCGTATTTATTTTTACGATTCCATGCACATTTAGGAGTATCGTTCGCTCGGAACGCTTTATTTACGATAAAGCCGCAACCCCACCCCCAGCAAGGAAAAGGTGAACGATGCGGGCTTCATTTGAAATGAGGTGCTATCCGTGAACGATGCTGAACTGGATTGCGAGTTTAACCGTGCGCTTGATCTCCTTGTAGAGCTGCTGCTGCCACACCTGAAACCAAAGCGCAATGGCGATCACCTCGCCGAAATGAAAACGCCATCCGCCCAAGCTAAAGCGTGATTGGTTGTGATTGCCCAAGTACCGACTGTCTTAAGCCAGTCCGAATGGCGTTTGAACGACTCCACAATCGGGTACTATGCTCGGTTTACCATTTAATTTCCATTCGGAGGTGGTTAATACGACTATTATTGCGATTTATGTCCGCGTCTCCTCGGAAGATCAAGTGAAAGGTTACAGCATTGACGGACAGCTTGAAGAACTGCGCGCCTATGCTGGTGAGCACAATCTTTCCATCTACCGCGAATACGTGGACGATGGATACTCAGGCAAGACCATAGACGGAAGACCCGCGATGTTGGAACTGCTGGCGGACGCGAAGCACGGCCGATTCCAAACCGTCATCACGTGGAAGTTGAATCGCTTGGCACGGAACTTGGCAGATCAGCTCAGGATGCTGGAGATATTCAATCAGCACAATATCGGCTGGATGAGCCTGACCGAGCCGCTTGAAACCCGTTCAGCACATGGGTACTTCACGGCACAGATGCTCGGAGCTATCGCTCAACTGGAGCGGGAGCAGATTGCCCAGAACACACGCTTGGGGATGCAAAAACGCAGCGCGGCAGGGAATTGGAACAGCGGCAATAACGTTCTCGGGTACGAATGGGTAACCGGAGACGGTATAGAACCACACGTTAGAATTGTTCCGCATGAGGCTAATTTGGTGCAGATGATCTTCGAGCAGTATCGGGTGGGGAAAGGATTTAAAGCCATTACGCGCTATTTAAACGCTGCTGGATACACGACGAAACGAAATAAACCGTTCAGTATCGCCGCTGTACGCGGAATTCTGACGAACATCAACTATATTGGATTAATTCGGTACACCGCCCACGAGAAGTTTACCGGAACTTCCAGCGACCGTTCGAAGCGGGTGGTGCAAGGCACACACGAGCCAATTATCAGCATGGAGCTGTGGAATGAAGTTCAAGCGCTTTTGAAAAAGCGTTCCCGATCACCAACAAAGCATATTACCCGGTATTACCCATTAGCTGGCCTGTTAAAGTGCCCGGTGTGCGGGGGTAGCATGGTTCCGTTTCATGCAAAGCACTTTCGGAAGAACGGGAGCATTCGCATGAACCACTATTACGTTTGTGGCGAGTACAGCAATAAAGGTTCGACCGCTTGTAAAGCGAACGCCATTCCCGCTTCACCTATAGAAAACGAAACGATGTCCCGATTTCAGCACATGCTCACAAACAAGGGAATGCTGAACCAGATCGTCACGCGAATTAACCGGAGGAACCGCGAAGCTGAGCAGCCTTTACGCGAACAATTAGCCAAAATCAAAACGGAGCTAAAGCAACTGGAAAACCAGCAGCGGCGCTGTTATGAGCTATTCGAGGGTGAATGCATTGGGCATGTAGAGCTTGTTGGTGAAATCAATGCCATAAAGGCAGATATAGCCATGCTGAATGAGAGCCAGCATCAATTGGGATTGAAGCTTACTGAGCTCGAAAATAGCGCTATATCTCTGAAAGAAATCCGCCGCGCATTAAAGTCGCTGTTTAAGTCGTTTCAAGAAATCGAAACGAGAAAGCGAAATACCTTGCTTCGTGGGTTTATCCAGAACATTAATGTTCCACCTGACCGCGATGTAACCAAAATACAGATTCAAGGCACTGCCACGATTAAGCATTTATCTATCTGACCATGAAAAGGGAGAGTATTCACAATGACAACGAATCAAACGAAAGTAGCCATTTACGCGCGTACGAATCAGGGACAAAAAGGAATCGATCAGCAGCTCAAGGCTTTACGTGCCTACTGTGAAGCAAACGGAAAAGAAATCTACGCGGAGTATGTGGACGAAGGGGTAAGCGGAATTAGCATGGAAGGACGCCATTCACTTCAACGCTTACTAGAAGACGCAGCGAAGCAGGAGTTTCATGAAGTGGTTGTGTGGAAACTCAATCGGCTGGCAAGAAAGTCAATGGATCTTCTAACGGTAATACACAAGCTTGATGAACTTGAAATTGGCTTTCGATCCATCACCGAGAACTTCGAGAATAGTACACCAATCGGCAAATTCGCCTTTCAAATGATGGCAACAGTAACTGAATTTGAGCTTGAAAGCGGGAAGGACGATCATCATGACCAACATGCCCGTTAAAGTGGCCATTTATGCGCGTGTGAGCACCGAAGATCAAGCCGAGCAAGGCTATAGCATCGATGCCCAGCTCGACACATTACGCGGTTACTGCAAAAAGAACAGCTTGCAAGTATATGAAGAGTACATCGACGCCGGGATTAGCGGAACGAGCTTGAAAGGACGGGTAGCCCTGCAACGCTTACAGCGGGATGCCGAGAAGGGATTATTCGATGAACTTCTTGTGTGGAAAATTAATCGATTAGCACGTAATGCTTACAATCTTCTTGGCATTTTAGACCATCTTGAACATCACAACGTATCCTTCCGTTCCTATTCGGACAATTTCGAGACAAGTACGCCTATTGGGAAATTCGCTTTTCAGATGATGGGTGCTGTCGGAGAACTGGAACGAAACACCATCGTTGAGAACGTAAAAATGGGCATGAAACAGAGAGCAAAGAAGGGCGAACATAACGGAAAACTGCCGTTGGGGTATCAAGCTGTTGCTGACCCCAGTAACCTTTCCAAACGATCCAAGGCTGTTGTTATTGTGCCAGACGAAGCCATTATCGTCCGAAAGATATTCGAGCTTTACGCTGCTGGCCGTGGATTAAGGAGCATTGCAAATGAGCTAAACCACAGCGGCTACAAGACGAAGACAGGCAACACCTTCTCCACGACAGCCATTAAGGAAATTCTGAATAATCCGTTTTACAATGGTAAAGTCCGTTACAACCGCTACGAAAACTGGAGCAATAAGCGAAGACGAGGCAAGAGCGCGGAACCGATTATTGCCGATGGGAAACATGAAGCCATTATTCACGATGCGTTATGGGAAAAAGTCCAGTTCCTTAGCAAGAAGAAGTCTTTCACACCATCCCGTGTCTTTGACGGTGAGTTCTTGTTATCCGGGTTAATTCGCTGTCCGAAGTGTGGCGCGGCAATGGTAGCCAGCCGCACTCGAAGCAAGACGAAGACTGGAGAAATCGTGAATCGCCTGTATTACTCGTGTGGGGCATTTCGGAGTAAAGGCAGCAGCGTATGCTCAGCAAATAGTATCCGTAAGCAAGAAGCCGAAACGGAAGTCATGAATCGGTTAAGGCAGGTACTATCAAAAGACCGCATTCTAAAGGCCATCGTGGATAAAATTAACCATAAACTTGTTACCCGGACAGTACCGCTCCAAGCGGAGCTATCGCACATTAAAAGCCAATTAGAACAAGCTGAAAACAAAAAGCGCCGCTACCTCGATGTATTCGATCAAGAAAGCGTCGATAAATCCATCTTCATTGGACGGATGCAGGAAATTCAGGCTGAATTAAACAAGCTTCAAACGGAGAAGTCGCGGCTGGAGCTTGAGCTATCCGAAGGCAATACGTCTCCTGTCTCTTTCGAGCAGGTGCGCGAGTTGATTCATGGATTCAATCAGGTACTTACCGCCGCGCCATTTGAACAGCGAAAAACGTTGCTGCACCTGTTTATCAAGCGAATTACGATGGATACAAGCAAGAAGATCGAGACGATTGAACTGAGCTTCGATGAGCACGTGGATTCCTACTTCTCCGATTCTCCTGTCGCAGTAGCGGTGGGGGATTCCCTCCAGCGAAAACAAGCACGGAAGCGGGAGAGAATCGAAATTGCCATCTGAATTCATGAAAACACTTTCATATCTACTCACTTTAACGTTTATGGGGTGAGCAGTTCTTTTTATGGGAACAGCGCATAGACAGAAACTCATCATTCACACTGACAATATGAAGCGCGGCTGTAAAGTGAAGGAACCTTAAATAATAAAGGTCTACGGTAGATGATGGATGGAGAAATAATGGATTGCCCACACCGCCAGTATGACGCATGTGTTGTTAAAGTTGGCCACCTTAAATTGTAAAGATTTATGGGTTATGGGCGTATTTTATCGACTGTGATCGCGCTTATGGAAACGGTGACGCGGGAATATTACGAATCCATCGGCTTGAGTGAAGCGTATGCGCAGCAGATAGCAAGGGAGGCAATGGAAGATCATGCGTGACGAGAAGGAGAACGCCTGTGATGGTCGTTCTCCTTTGTTTTGGCTTGGTGAAAGCGTGATATTAAATATCAAAATAGTTTTTTATGAATATATCTTTATTCAATTCAATAATATATTAATAAACATTTATCGAGGAGGACATATATGTTCATTAAAATGTCTATTGAAGAAATTAAATCTCTTGAGCAAAAGGAAATGGCGACTCACATCTCTTTATGGGACAGTCTTGAAAAAGCAGAGAAATTCTATTCACCCCTTGATGGTTTATATACTGCTTACAAAGAGGAAAACAAAAATCTTATATCTGCATTTTCGACACCAGTTAAAATCTATAGATTATATATCTCTGTATAAGTATTTTATTTTTCCATTGCTCTTGAAATCCTGAAGTAACGCTTATCTAATGCATCTTTCCCTCCCTCCATGATATTACAAACCGCTTCACGAACGTCGTTTTTTTGTAGTGCTCCGCTTACCTGATTATATATCTGTCCATTTTCAAAGTTCATTTGAATTATATTCTCGGCTGCACCATTAACAGGAATGTTCGGATTATGAGTTATAACAATAACTTGCTGTTTAGTTTTAAATCTCCTCAATTCAGTAACCACTAAATCAGTAATTCTTTTTGTATCTAAGTCTTCTTCTGGCTGATCAATAATAATTGGTGAGTCGTCTAATAATAACATTAAGGAAAGCATTGCAGCAGTTCTTTGACCAGCAGAGCCCGTTTCAATATCTTCTTCTTTACGATTGGTAACTAACTTTAAACTGATTTTATCTTCAGGGTACCAAACAAATAGTCTATCTATGTCTTCTGGCGTATTAATCTTTAGAGATGTCAGATGTTTTACAAAAGGCTTATTGAAGTTTTGACTCTCCTCTTCATTTGCCCTTAAAAGTCTAATTATTAATTCTTGCCTAGATTCCCATGCAGATGTGGAATTTGTTATGTTTAACAAACATCCTTTTATTGGGTTCCCTTCATCATCTCGTTCAAGTATGTCTCTTGCAAATTCTGTCCCAGGTCTTCTTATTAAGCTACGAAAGCTCGTTTCTGCAATATCGAGGTCACCCATTATTGAAAGACACATCTTTACACTAGAATTTGTGCCTTGCCAACGACTAATTACATTATTTCTTTGTGTTCTTAACTGGATTTCATGTGCATGAATATCGGTTAAATATTGCTTTACTATTTCGTCCTGTTCTTTCAATTGCTCTTCAAGGGCTGCAATAGCTTTAAGTTTTTGCTGAAGAAGATGTGATTTTGAAGATAATTCCCCATAAGCGTTAGGGTTCTTTTCTCCCTGTTCCTCTAATTTACGAACAAACTCTGAATATTTTTGTTCATTCTCCATCCTTGTTTGTTGCCAGGGGATGTAGTCTACAACTCCCTTTGTTTTTTCAATCAATTGGTTTGTTCTAGAAACCAATTGAACCAATGTATTCTTAATCGCTTCGTATTCTATTGATTGAACTCTCAACATGTCTATAGAATTTTTATCTAGTGAAGAAAAACACTCTTCATCAAAGAGATAGGGCGGGGCATCCTTAATAATATCTTTAAGTGTGACAATAAATGTATCGACTTTTGATACTGAGTTAAGGATTGTATTATTAGTTGCTTGCGTTTTCTGATATTCTTCAAGCAGAGTTTTATATCCCGATTCTTCAAAAACCTTCATTTTTGCCAGGGTGTCTTCAAGCTCCGCTTTTATATTCCCTTTTTCACTGATTTTCGATTTCAAATCCCTCTGCTTAGCGCGGGACTGCATCCATTTTTTTGTTAACTCTTCTCTTTCTTCTATCCAGCTATTTTTGTCAAATTGTTCATCAATAATTTTTAATATATGATTGGGATCTTCAGTTAGAGAATAAAGATGCTTCTGACTAAATATTCTAACAGGAAACCGAGAGTCTATATTACTACTTTCTACCTTCCTTTCCCATACTCCGTCTTCATTAAGTTGTTCCTCGATAATTTTATTGTTTTCCCACTTAAGCGCAATCTCCCTTCCATCCTTGTGCATCTGCACACGAATGACTGTGGAATCGGTAAGCATCCCTGTTTTACCACGTTCTTTTGGAATCTTATTAAATTCGATAAATTGTTCGTCAATTTTCTCAGGTAGACCATTAACCTTATTGAAGGGGAGCCTCATATATTCAATGATACTGGATTTTCCCGATCCTCTTCCGCCAATAATTGTATTTAACCAAGGGCTAAAACTAATGTTTAATTTTCTGCCTCTTCCTGCTTTCGCCCCATTAGTTATCTCTATTGATTGAATATAAAATCGTTCTCTCACGTCATTCGGATTTGTAGTTAAGACATCATTTCTAATAATACCATCTTCGCCATCATGTAATGCTAAGCGTAGGGCTTCTAAGTTGGGGCTCTCCATTTTCACCCATGTAAAAGACGATCCTGCCGAATCAGGATGATGACTATCAGAGCCAGCTATCTCAGCAAATATTAGCTTAGAGTCAATATAAATTTGTGGTTTATTGTAATTAATATTACATACCTGAATAGCAAGAAGCCCATCAGTTGTTAAACATGTTCTTAGCGAGTTGCCTTGTTCTTCAACAAATAATCCTCTTACTGTATCTACATGGGCCGGAATAGGTAAACCTTTCATTTGAAGAATTATCTCAACAACCTCATTGAAAGATTTTCTAGTACACTGGTCGGAGTCCCCCGATTGACCAAAATATTCACATCTGGCAAGTAAATTGCTTATATATTCAGAAGTTTCGCTCGGGTCAAATATAGCCAATAGATGGATATTCCCATGAACTGTAATCTCTACGCCTGGGAATATTGTTATTTCCCTGAAACCTTCAACCTGTTCTTCTCGCATAGTAACTAATTCATTTTTTAATACATCGATCCAATGCCCTGAGTTATGATCTGTCACGGCGACACAATCAATTTCTTTTCCCATGTAATCCAAAAGCCATTCACGTGGAGTTCTTTGTTGAAGTACAGTGTAATTTGATCCTTTTCCGTAATCTATGGATTTAGGAGTGTGTGTATGGAAATCAAATTTCCACCATCTTGAGCCATGATAAATCAACATAAACACCCTTCCGTTTAATATGTATAGGTCTTATAGACTGAATGTTTAATTTCTTTTGCTTATTTCCCTTCCAACATCATATCATATTATGGAAAATGGTGGGCACAAATAACTAAAAAGCCTCTGGGCCCAATAAAGTATCAGAGGCATGCATTTCAAGCTTATATTTCCTTAATAAAACCAATATTTTTCGCCGTCACTTATGATACGGTTCCCCTCGATTAATCCTAAACGCCCGGTAAACCTGCTCCAGCAAAATCACGCGCATCAGCTGATGCGGATACGTCATGCGGCCAAAAGACAGCCGCTTATCCGCCCGTGCCAGCACCGCTTGCGACAAGCCTAGCGAGCCGCCAATAATAAACGCTACAGAGCCGCCGCCATAAACGGCTTGCTTGTCCAGATGGGCGGCGAGCTGCTCGCTCGTCCACGTCTCGCCATCGATCGCCAGCGCGATCACATGCGCATCCGGCTTCAGCGCGGCTATAATCCGCTCGCCTTCCCGCGCCTTTACTTGTTCCTCTTCCGCCGGGCTCATCGTTTCCGGCGCTTTCTCGTCAGGCAGCTCACGAATATCCAGCCGCGCATAAGAGCCCAGCCGTTTGGAGTACTCCTGAATCGCCCCTGTCCAATATTTCTCCTTCAGCTTGCCGACACATACGATCTGTATTTGCATCTGTTGTCCCCTCTTCTATCCGTTTCGCCTCTGTTTCCGCGCACTATCTCATTCATATCTCCTATCGTACCATATCTTCAGCACCGTCAGCAGCAATGAGTCCACCACCCACTGCCAGCCATCAGCCCTTGCTTTTCCTCCTTTGTCCTTCCAAGTCCTGCTAAGCCCTGCTAAGTCCTCCCCAGTAAGTCCTTCCCTTTCCTCCTCATCCCGCCAAATAGCAAAAAACCGGCCAACCCAAAGGTCAACCGGTACAACTCCCCTACTGTAGCAACAAATACTCTCTCTCATTACTCCGCAGAAACCGAAACGGCATCCTTTCGCGTCTGAGCGCCTGGCAATCTCACATTCCGCCTCACACTCGAAGCCAACAATAAAACCAGACAAACTGTCGCTACTCCCCACATAACCGCTTTGCTGTCACCTACCGCACTCCATCCGCCAAAATACATCATTTCGCGCATGCCGCTCGCCACGAATCGCAGCGGTATCCACGAGTACAGCCAGTCTTGTGTCGTCTGCGACAAAAATTCCGGCGCCATATTAAGCAATGGCATCGAGAAGAACATCAACAGCACTAGAATCGGTATTGCCGGCATGCCGATCCAGTTGAACAATGCCGACTGCAGCATGAAAAAAACCACACCGCCAAACCACAAGAACACCCAAATATCGGCAGCATGCTGCAGCTCCATCCCATACCATCCCGATGCTACCCATAATAGAAAAGCAGCGGCGGCTCCGGTTAGGACAATTCCGGTCAGAGCCTGCGAAACAACCGTACCGAACGCGAACATGCCGCCAGACTTATTGTTCACCTTAAGACTGCCGGCACTCGCTCTTGCACGAGCCTGCCCCATAGACAGCATCACAGCTATAACGAGACTTCCGATCCACATTACTTGCGTGAGCATGCCGGGCGCATTACCGCTAGCCTGATTTTTTCCGACAGGATGTACGGATTCGACATTCAAATGAAAAGGCGTCAGCAGCGCCTCCGCCGCGGCATATGACAGCTGCATATTTTGCGCGTTGCCATTCGCTCCCGATCCCGATCCCGCTTCCGCTTGCGCAGCACCGGCAGTCTTTGCCGCCATGCCGAGCATCTGCTTTGGCAGATGCTGGCGCAGAGCCTCCATCACCTGGCCAAGCCCCTGCTTTACTGCAGCAGCCCCCTGCACATTCAGCCCCTCATTGGCGATAATCGTCACCGCAGCCGGCTTCGGCTCGGCAGCCCCAAGCAGCGACATCAAGCCGCGGCTAAGGTCAGCTGGCAATATTAATGCACCGTAATAGCGGCCTTCATCCATGCCATCGCGGGCTGCCTGCTCTGATTCGACAAGCTCCCATTCAAATGGCAGCGGCAGTTCCGCGCTGTTCAACAGCTTTTCGCGAATCATGTCGCCTGCAGCAACCTGACCGCCGCCATGTACAGCGACCTCCTCATCCTGCACAACGAGTGCTACTGGCAGCTTCTGCGGCTTTGCTCCCAGCACCGATCCCATCATTGCCGTGCCCAGAACGGCAATAATGACGACCACGGCCGCCAGGCTCGCCCACACAATTTTTTGCCGCCACAACACTGTGAACATACTCATCACCATCATCCCCACCCTCAAAACTTAATGAACAACCTGTTGATTACTGATCATAATGTTAATTATAATGAAGGGGTATAGGGATGCAATAATCAGCTATTGCACGCTTTGTTCAATAAACGACACTTTATAATCGAAGTGATGATTAGTGGCAAATTTAATTATTTCTCACATCCTCACATTACTGGAAAGCGAGGCGGACAGAAAAACGATGCCCAAGATACCCGATCCCCCGAAGCTCGACCGCAGGCAGCTCCGCACGAAGCAATTGCTGCAGCAGGCGCTGCTCGCTTTAATTGAAACGAAAGGGCTGGACAGCATTACCGTAACCGATGTAGCGAATCACGCCAATGTTAACCGCGGCACTTTTTATTTGCATTACAAGGATGTGGCGGACCTGCTGGAGCAGATGCAGGAGGAGGTATTTCAGCGCATTCAGTCGGTTGTCTTTCGGCTCGATCCGATTGAATTGAGCGGCTATGCCAATAAGGACGAGCCATATCCGAAAATAATAGCGATTTTTGAAGAGGTGCTGCGACACGCCGACTTTTTCAAGGTCATGTTAGGCCCTCGGGGCGATATCTCTTGTATTTTGCGCTTTCGCGAATTAATGACGACGCATATTTTCAATAAATTCAATCATTTAATTCCACATGACGACAAGCTGCTTGTGCCCCGCGAATATCTTATCGCCTACATGTCCTCGGCGAATTTCGGCATGTTTCTGCATTGGGTCGCTACCGGCATGCAGGAAACGCCGTACGAAATGGCGCGAATTGCTACGCAAATTGTCAATCACGGCCCGATCGTGTCGGCTGGCATTCGCGGTAAAGGGGCAGCAGCCAAGCACGGCAAATAACCGCTGTTTAAGGTGCAGCGGCCGGGCCTTACGTTCAGTCAGGTATAAAAAGGGACTCTATCCGTCCATCCTAATAAGGAGGAGGTGAGTCCCATGGCAAAAGACGTTTTGTGCGAGGTTAACACCTGCAAGTACTGGGCAGCAGGCAACAACTGCAGCGCTTCTTCGATCTATGTCGTCTTCAACCGCGGCAAAAAAGCGGCCAATTCGGAAGAGACTGACTGCAAAACCTTTGAAGCAAAGGTGTAATGATGTATGGCTTAATGAACGGCGGACAGCGACCCGAGCTGTCCGTTTTTCTCATCTGGCAATAGTGTAACCAAGAATGAGAATTATTATCATCAAAACACGCAAAATATTTTTCCACCGCTTTCTGCATATTCTGTCACAATCGCAACTGCAGCAGCAGTAGCAGTCGTAACCGCAGCCGCAACGCCACGCCACGCCACGCTTCACAACAAGCAACAAGCAACAAAAGCCGCCAGCCCCAAAATGGGCCAGCGGCTTCCTATTTTTCACTAGACGACTAAGAATGTCGCAATTTCCTGGCAGTCGCCCAGATCGCAGCGCTTTGGCGGCTCCCAGTCCGCGAACTCCGTTTTGTCCAGATCGACAATATCCGGCGCATCCTCATACTCGTCGACAAATTTGTCAATGGCAAGCTCTACATGCTCTTTACATACACAATACATACTAGACTGTTCCCTCATTTTCTATCTGTCTGCTGTTATGCTTTAGAATACCGTTCCTGCCGAATGTTTGTCAATCTGTCAAAACACTCATTCGTCATTCGACTTTTCTTCTAAAGTCAATGTCGTTGTCATCTTGTCGCCTTCGCGGTAATAAGTGATTTCAATGGAATCGCCAATCTTCTTTTTCGTATACAAATATTTGCGCAAATCCATCGTGCTTGTGATCGGCTGCTTATCCAGCTTCACAATCACATCGTTATATTTCAAGCCCGCGGCGGTCGACGGCCCGACAGCCTCCAGCACGACTACCCCGTCCTTGACTTCCTTAGGCAAATTCAGGCTGCTCTCCGCATTCGCATTGCCGTGACTGTCATCTCCCGGCCCGCTATCCGCCGAGCCCTCATCCAGCCAGTCCCCGCCATCGTCAGGCATGTCGCCATACTCGTCGATGACAGCGCCCATCTGCGCCATATAGTGGCGCAAATCCATCGTATATACGCCAAGATACGGCCGCTTCACCTTTCCGTACTCCAGCAGGCTTTCCACGATCGGCATGGCAAAATGCGTGGGGATCGCGAAGCCAACGCCTTCTACGCCAAAGTCCGCAACCTTCATACTGTTGATTCCGACCACTTTGCCGCTCAAGTCAATCAGAGGCCCGCCGCTGTTGCCTTGGTTGATCGAAGCGTCGACTTGAATAACCTCCTGCTCCCAGTCATACACCCCGTCCTGGCTGAGCGAGACCGGAATGATCCGGTGCGTCTTGCTGACAATGCCAAGCGTCAGCGAATCGCTCAGACCGAGCGGATTGCCGATCGCCATCACCCATTGCCCCGCACGCAGCCCTTTGGAATCGCCGATTTCTGCGACCTTGTCGATCCCTTTGCCGTCCATTTCGATCACAGCCAGATCTGTAATTTCATCGACACCGACAAGCTTTGCGCTGCGTACCTCGCCATTGCTTAATACAGCCTTGAGCGAGACCGCATCGGTGACGACATGCGCATTCGTAATAATATGCACCTTGCCATCTATCTTTTCAAAAATAACACCCGAACCGACAGCTGCCTGCACCAGCTTATCCTCTGTATCCGCGTCCTCCTCGGACTTGGACTTGGACTTGCTTTCCTTGCCCTTGTACTGCTGCGCCTTCTGCTCGTTAATAATGCTGACTACCGCAGGGCGCACTTTGTCCGCCGCCTGAATCGTGCCTAGCGGGTCGTCGCCCGCCGTCAAGGACGAGACGGATGCCGGCAGCACGGATGCCGCCGGTCCCCCGCCGCGCTCAAAGCCGGTGATCATGCCGAACAGCAGTACGGCGAAGATCGCGCTGGCTAGCGATGACACAGCTACAATACGTACAGTCGTCCAATTGTTCTGCCGCCACATCGGCCGCTTGCGCATCGGCTGGTTTGAGAAGTCCCTGCTTTCCCGCTCCGCTCCGCGAGCGCGGCGCGACACGCGGGTCGAATAAAACTCATCATCGAACAAGCTCATCTATAATCGCCCCTCTCAATGTCCCGGACATCGAGTTTTTTCTCGAATCTAGGAATGATATCGGAAGAATCGTCTACAATAATAATAGAGTATTTATAAGAAATCGGGTACCTTGAGTCCGTTCCAGAATTGCCAATAATCAACAACCATTTCTATAAAAGGAGCGATACCTATGAAAGCCAATTCTTCCGCTGCGCTAGAGCAAGTGATGCTCGCCGGCAAGCTTGCCGATCTGAAGGAAGATCATTACCGGATAGTCCTTGCCTTTAGCGCGCTGACCGAACTTTTGATTGAGAAAGGTCTTGTCACGCAAGATGAGCTGGAACGCAAGACAGGCTTGCTCGATTCAGAGCTGGAGGCGATTATTTCCGCCTCACTTCATCCCATGGCGTAGGTCGATCATGGTATGTATCCCGAAGCGGATGCTCCTCCTTGCGGAAGAACATTCCGTAGTTCTCTAATATGCTATTCACCGTCAGCTTCGCCAAGTCCATTAAATTATGATCAAGGCTCAAATGCGCCAAATACACCCGCTTCGTACGGTCGGTCATCAGTTGGCACAAGGCTTCACCTGCCGCTTCATTCGAGAGATGGCCGCTATCGCCGAGAATGCGCCGCTTAATATTCCAGGGATAGCGCCCCATACGCAGCATGCCCACATCGTGGTTGGACTCAAGCACGAGCACATCCGAATCCTCTATCACATGGCGAACTTTGTCGCTGACATAGCCCAGATCAGTTGCCAGACTGAGCTTCACATCGCCATCTTCAAAAATATACCCTACCGGCTCCGCGGCATCATGCGAAATTGCAAACGATGTGGAGCACATCGAACCGAAGGCTGCGGTTTCGCCCGTCTCCAGCACAACCCGCTTCTCCGCAGCAATCGTGCCGACATGGCGCTCCATCGCGCCCCAGGTAGCTTCATTGGCATAAATCGGCAAATCGTATTTGCGGGCAAATGCGCCAAGCCCTTTAATATGATCAGAATGCTCATGCGTGACGAGGATCGCATCGATGTGATGCCCGGCAATACCCCGCTCACGCATCAGCTCCTCTATTTTTTTTCCGCTTAAACCAGCGTCCACCAATACCGTAGCATCATCGCTCTGCACGACTGTGGCATTTCCCGTCGAACCGCTGGCCAGCACCGTAAATCGCATCCCCATAAGTTGTTCAACCAGTCCTCTCCCGAATCCGACTATGAAGAGGAACCCTTCTCCTCTTTTTCTGTAAACACTTCAGCGCTGATCGCATGCACGTAGTAGACTTTTCCGTCCTCCAACAACACGCGCCATGAAGGCGCCGAGAACTGTGTCTCCGAGTTGAAATCCTGTCCATGATAGCCAAGCTTAATGTCGCGGATGACGGTACCGGGCTTAAAATGTCCAAAAATCAAGCTTTCCAGCGCTTTCGTTGCCGGCAGCACCGTCTGCTCCTTTTCCTCCGGATTGTCCGACTCGACCAGTTCGACACGATCCTGACTGTAAGCGACAATTTTCTGATTGCTAAAATAGAGCGCCAGCCTAACTTCGAACATCGGCCTGCCATCAGCCATCCGGGTCAAAATAAAGGCGCCGTCCTCCATCCGATCGTAGCTGTATTCCTTCAGATCCGGGATAATGCCCCCTAGCTCACGGTTCAATTCCCCTTCATTAAAGACGATTTTGCTATCGACCGGATGCTCCAGCGTATGCCGGGTATTTTCGCCCAGCTTCTCCGTGACGCGAAAGGTCAGCTCGCGCAGCTTCGGTGTTTCGGATGGAATATTGGTATTTGAATCCAGCCTAATATTTTTTTCGCGCATAATCGCCCTTGTCTCTGCAGACAGATCATAAGCATCGCCATTCAGGCTGGGCCCGTCCTGAATATTGGCCCACAACTGATAGCCGAGCACAATATTCAGCACGAGAAAAGCAAAAATTAGAACGTTTTTTGCCTTGCCCCATTCCATCGTCTATCACCTCCGCGCCTTCCCGTCATCCTTGGCAGCAGCATTGTCCTTGCCATCGCTCTTTCCGCCGCCTTCGCCTTGATCGCCTGCCCTTGCCTTCTCCCCGCTTCCGTCTGAAGACAGCGGCGCTTGTCCGGCATCAGGCACAGGCTTCCCGGGCTTCTCTTTCTCCTTGCCTTTGTCTGCGCTGCCCTTGTCCGCCGGCTTCACAGTCTTTACCGGAGGCTTATAATCTTCCGGCAAAGCATGTAGGAGCACGGCCTTGTCTCCATCCGTCAGCCGTACAGCCCACACAGGCTCAAAATGCAGCCGCTCATTCTCCTCAGGCGATACAAGCATAGCCGGAAACACCGCTATTACTTCGCTCTTGCGGCTATAGCTGTTGTAAGCCTCCTCCAGTTCCTTGCCGCCCGGCAGCCAGCGTACCTGCTTCGCTTCGGCTTCCTTATTAATCGTTATTAGCGAGCGCTCATACTCGGACACAACGCCTTGCTGCAGGCGCAGCTGCATTTGGCCATACATAAACGGCTTCCTCGGTATTACCGGGTAAGAGCCGTAATATTGCTGGTAGCGCACCACACGAATCGATTGCTCGGACTGTCCTTGCATGTCCTCAATCGGCCCAGGCTGCAAATAGCGATGCAAGCCGTCCCAGCCGCCATGCTGGTTAATAAACTGCACGGATGCATAGATATTGGCGCTGAGCGTATCCTCGCTGCCTTGTCCGGCGACAGGATCGGTATAATTGATCCACTTGCCATTTTGCGCTACCTGCAAGCCGCGTTTGCCGTCAGTGAAAATTTGCGATCCGCTCCGGTCGACAAGCGCTCGGGTCTCGCTTGGATCGAGGAACAGATTGCGCTGCATCTGCTCCGGCGTGTAGGTCTCATAGCCGACGATCGCCTCCAGCGTCTGCAGCGGCTCCTCCGGCAAATAAATTTCATCGCCCGCATAACGGTACGGTGTCCAGTACTCTCCGAATCCGACATAATTCTGCACATCATTCACTGTCAAATCGGCCCGTACCGATTCATAGACCGCATTGCCGTCGGCGCTGAAGAAATAAGTGCGAACCTCGTCGCGTTCGATATTTTTATAGATCCAGATCCGATTGATCACTTCGCTTTGAAAAGCGACATCGCCATCCAGCTTGAGCGCTTCCTTCAACAGCTCGACCGGTACCCCTCTGCCGAACCGCAGCTCGACGCCAATATCCCGCTCCCGCGTCTTGTTCCAATCGACGACATAGATATTGTTCCGCTGGAACCCCTTAAATTCGCGCCCCTGGACACGGTCAAAGATCAAGTTGTAAAAATTCATCCCCGGATAGAGCACCGTATGCTTGTCATCGCCAAAGTGCAGCACCATATCCTCCGGAAAGACAACATCCGCGACCTTTGCTTCCGCCCCCATCCGCTCGGTTTTAATATAGTCCTGCCGGGGGAGCACAGCATCAATGCCCGGCATACTGTAGGCCAGCATATAGCTCTGCAGCAGGCTAAGAACGACCAGACCGGCAAGCAGCGCTGTCTTTGTCTTCTCCATCATGACAGTTCGCCTCCATCCTGCAGAGCCGGCAAAATGACCGTCACTGTCGTTCCTTCGTTAAACTCCGAATCGAGCGTAATCGAGCCGCCGTGCGCCTTGACGATTTCCCGGGCAATAGACAGTCCCAGCCCGGTTCCGCCCATATTGCGCGAGCGCGCCTTGTCGACCCGGTAGAAACGGTCAAAGATGCGGCTCAGATCCTTGCGCGGAATGCCGATGCCGGTATCTTTCACGCTGATCGCCACCGTAGCGCTGTCCGGCCGCCAGGCGGACAATACAATCCGACCGCCATCGAGCGTATATTTAATCGCATTGGATACAAGATTGTCGAGCACCTGATCGATCTGGTCGCGATCGAGCCATACCGTCGACACGCCTTTTTCCACGCGCACCTCGGAGCGGATTTGCTTTTTGCGCATTTGGAAGGAAAAGCGGTCCGCTACCTCCTCCAGCATCTCCGGAACAGCGGTTGCCTGGCGGCGCAGCGATGCCTGGCTGGAATCCAGCCGGGACAGATGAAGCAAGTCAGTTACGAGTCTGATCATCCGTTCCGTCTCATTGCGTATGACGCCGACAAACCTCAGCCCCAGCTCGCGCTCATCAAGCGCGCCGTCATCAAGCGCCTCTGCATAGCTTTTGATCGTCGTAAGCGGCGTGCGCAGCTCATGGGATACGTTGGCGACGAATTCCCGCCGCGACTGATCGAGACGCTCCTGCTCCGTTACATCCTGCAAGACGACAATCGTGCCGGATATTCCTTTATCCCGCCGGTGGATCGCGGTGAACGTAATCCGTATAATCTCATCATCATCGTCACCGTCGGCGGAAGGGAGGCGATGAATGACAGCGGACGATTCATGGCCGTTCATCAGCGCAGCCAGCCGGTCATCCTCCATCATGAAGAGTTCATTCAGATGGCGCCCTTCGCATGTTTGCTCGCGCAACATCTCGTGGGCGCGCCGATTCGTCAGTATGACGATGCCGCGCTCGTCGGCAGCGACAACGCCATCGCTCATATTCGCCAAAATAGAGGCCAGCTTCTCCTTCTCCTCCTCATTGGCGCTGAGCGCATCCCTCAACCTTGTCGTCATCTCATTAAACACTTCGCTCAGCCGGCCGATCTCATCGTCGCCAAGCACAGGCACCTGCTGATCGAACCGGCCTTCAGCTACAGCCGCCGCTTGCCGCGTCAGCCCTTTAATCGGGTTCGTAATCGTATGCGCCAGCAGTACGCCCAGTACCCCGGTCAGGCCCAGTGCAATAAGCATCCCGGACACGAAGATCTGGTTAATGCGGTCTACTGTCTGGTACAGCTCCTTCATCGAGGCTATCATGTAGACTGCGCCTACTGTCTTGGTGCCGTACATGATCGGCTTGGCGATAATCTTCTTGCGGACATTATCGTCGTCGATCACTTCCTCCTCATTATCGCGAATGCCCTGCAGCGCGCGGCTGACGGCGAGCGAGGTATTCTTTTTGCCCACATATTCCTGATGAGTCGTGAGCGAGGTGGCAAGTACGCGGCCGCTCGTATCGAGCAATTGAATCTCCGCTTCATTGATGCTGAACAAATTGCGCACCAGCGAGCTCAAATATTCCTCGGTCGTCGGCCCTTCCGCCGACGTCTTGTCCGGTTTGCTGTTCAGCGTCTCCGCAGCGAGCCGGGCCAGCAAATTGGCCTGGTCATTCATATTCGTCGTAAAATTGGACGTGAGCGAAGTTTTCATCGTGCTTATAAAATAAACGCCGATAAGCTGCATCGCAATAAGAATGAGCAGCACATAAATAATGATCAGCTTCATTTGAATGGTGCGGAAAAACCGGATTCCGCTATTCATCCGTACCCGAAGCCTCCCGATTTAGGATTGCGCATCATATAGCCCAGCCCTCTGCGCGTCAAAATATATTCCGGCCGGCTCGGATCGTCCTCGATCTTCTCCCGCAAGCGCCGGATCGTCACATCGACGGTTCGCACATCGCCGAAGTATTCAAAGCCCCATACCGCCTGCAGCAAATGCTCCCGCGTCATCACCTTGCCGCTATTGCGCGCCAAATAGTAAACCAGCTCATATTCCCGATGCGTCAGATCGAGCGGCTCGTTATCCTTGTAGACGACGTACATATCGGTATCAATAAACAGATTAAAAATACTGAGCCCCTGCTTCTCTTCCTCTACCATATTGGCCATTGCGCCATTGCCGGCCGCTGCGCCCGCTTCCGTCTTCTGCCTGCGCAAATGCGCCTTCACACGGGCGAGCAATTCACGCGTACTGAACGGCTTCGTCACATAATCGTCGGCCCCCAGCTCCAAACCCAGCACCTTATCCAGCTCTGTGTCCTTTGCGGTCAGCATAATGATCGGCGTCTGCAGGCGCGTTCTCACTTCGCGGCACACATCCATGCCATCCTTAACCGGCAGCATCAAATCAAGCAAAATCAAATCCGGCTGCTCCTCGAAAGCCAGCTTCACCGCTTCGCCGCCGTCAAAAGCGCAGATGACCTGATAGCCCTCCTTCTCCAAATTAAACTTCAAGATATCGGCAATCGGCTGCTCGTCATCCACAACTAATATTTTTCCAAACATCTAAATTTCACCGCCTGTCTGTTCTATTTGTCCATCAACAGCTTTTGCTTCTATGTGTGAGTGAAATACTTTTTTAGCCTGAAAATCCTTCTTTTATTCTACCATAGTCAAGAGCGTAGTCCCAATGAAAGTTCATTCGCCGCATACACCAAAATACAGCAAAACACCGCCATCGGCAGGCAAGCTCCGCAGCGGTGTTTTACTCCATCCCTTATAAATATTTGATCGGATTTTGCACTTCCCCGTCCTTATGGATTTCAAAGTGCAAATGGGTGCCGAAGGAATGCCCGGTGTTACCCATTATTCCCAAAGCATCACCTTTCTCCACCGTCTCTCCGGCTTTAACCGAAATTTTGCTCATATGTCCATAAAGGGTTTTGTAGCCATTTTTGTGATCGATAATAACACAATTACCGTAACCATTCTTGGTGCCGGCAAATTCCACTACGCCGTCGTCGGCGGCCATGATCGTTTCATCGCCGACCATATCAATCCCTTTATGTAGCCGTCCCCAACGCTGTCCGAAGCTGCTGGTCAAATCCGCGCCCGATACCGGCCATGCAAAAGTTCCCGTGCCTTCGCCGCTAACCTTGGTGCCTTTCATAATGATTGTCGAAATCGTCACTTCCAGCACCTGCTCGCCGAGCAGCTCCTCTTTGACCAAGTAGCCGTTGCGCTTCACCAGCTTATACACCAGCTTTTTCTTGCCTTCCTTGCCTACGCGGAGCAGCTTTGTCTCGCCTTCACGCATATTGCTGTTCTCACGGTACACGGTCATCGGCTCAATCGTCTCGATTTCCGTCACATGCTCCACAGTCTCCACCGTAACTTCCGGCTGCCGCACCGTCAGGTCCAGCTCGTCGCCATCCCGGATCATATCATCCTTGATCCATTTGTTATTTTCATAAATAACTTGCGGCGAGATATTGAACTTTTGGGCGATACAGCCTACACAGTCGCCCTTTTGCACCGTATACTTCGTCGGCTTCTCGCTGCCCTTTACCAGCTTCAAATACATCTTTTCCGGATCGGTAATTTTCTCCGGCTGCACATCGACCGCTGCTGTAGCAATTTTCTCCTTGATGGCAACCGATTTAAGCTCCGACTTCGTCTGCTCCACCGTATTGCCTTTGCCAGAATCATTCTCCTTGTAAGCAAGCGCCGTTACCTCCGGCTTTTTGACCTTCCCAGCTGATTCTTTCGGCGAAAATCTCGTTTTCACCCGGCTCAGAATAGCATCGGCAGTGGCCTGATCCCTGACAATCCCGACCGTCTTGCCATCGACCTTCAGCTCCACCCCTTCAGCATGTGAGGTGAAGAGTGTGCCCAGCTTATTCAATGTGCCTTCGCTATCCGGCACGGCCTTGTATGTCCGCTTGCTTTCGTAGGTAAGATTACCTGTATCGAGCACCATATTTAGATGAGGATTAGCTTCTTTTAATTGCTGTTCCTCCTGCTCGATGCGCTGCTTCACCAGCTCAGCTGATGCGATATCTCCAATGAGCTGGCCGTCCCGGAACACTGTATAGTAATCTACCATATTGGATTTTACATAATAATTGCCGCCAATCCCAGCTGCCACAATCAACACCAAAACGCCGCCTGTAAACAGAAGCAGCTTCTTACGCTTGTGATGCGACCGATTTATTCGAAAGGTTTGCTGAAAAGAGGCCCATACCTTGCGAAATCGATCTTTCCTTTCCGTCATGGTCGTTCTCCTTTGCCGCAATATGCTCCCAATACTGTAGCATAATGAAGCAAGCCCATTCAACTAAACCCCGGCCTCTCCGACATTAATAATTTCTTAGAACTCTAATAATTGTAAATTGCGCGACAATATTATGAAGTCTCAACCTCTTACTGCCGCTGGCCTGGCAGCCGATTAATATTTTTTCAAAATCTCCATCATTTGATTATATTCTTCGCGGCTCAAATGCTGGGCTACAATCTGCTGTACAGTCGTCATCTCTTCCTCGGTCAGACCATCCTCCATCAGCTTGGAAATTTGCTGCCAAGCCTCCTGCGGCAATTTAGTCATCATGACGGTGAACAGCTTCTCCTTGTCCTCGCTGCTGATCTCGCTTTTGGCTTTATTGATCTGCTCCGGCGTCAACGCCATTCCTTGCTCCAAAGCTTCCTTATTGCTGTCTCCCTCTCCGCTTGTGCCGCTTCCCGCCTTCGTTCCTTGCCCGCCGCCAACATCGGTCAGCGAGCCGTCCGGCAGCCCAGTATCCTTTTCTCCTTGCGCCGTTGGCGGCTTCGTGGAGGTTGAAGAATCATCCGCTGGCGGCGTTTGCTGCGCATTGTCATCCGGTGTACTGCTGTTATTGCCGCTTCCTTTAGTACCAGCACCAACACTAGCACCTGTACCTGTACCTGTATCTGCATCTGCAGAGGCGCTTTCCTTTGCCTGCTTTAAAGGCGGATTCGCTCCCCACAGTGATCCCCACATCCCGCTTAGTGCAAATGGCTTCGTCTCCAGTGGCAAATTAAATTGCTTGAGCAGTGTCTCCACATAACTATTTACAATATAGCCAGCCGTCCAAATCGACAAAAAGCTAATAATAAGTCCTGCAGCAATCGTCTTCGCCAGCCATCCTGCCCATCTCAACCACATAATCCCTCAGCCCTTTCCACCTTCAACCTTATGAAGAAGCTCATACCATCCAGTATGGGCAAGTCTGAGCGGATTCAACCCTCTAAAAAGTAATCGTGGGTGACGTGGACTCGAGCGGACCTGAGCGGACCGCGGAAACGCAAATAGCCAGGCACTGCCCCAAAAAGGCAATGCCCGGCTATCACTACGAGGCTTGACCCGGCTCCTGATGCGTGCGGTCAAGGCCGACAAACTTATTGAAGCTTTTGAGGAACGCCAGCTCTACCGTACCGACTGGCCCGTTCCGCTGTTTAGCGATAATAATTTCGATAATATTTTTTTTCTCCGATTCCTTATCGTAGTAATCATCCCGGTACAAAAACGCTACGATATCGGCATCCTGCTCGATCGAGCCCGATTCCCGCAGGTCAGACATCATCGGCCGCTTGTCCTGCCGCTGCTCAACGCCGCGGCTGAGCTGCGACAGCGCGATAACCGGCACTTCCAGCTCACGCGCGATCATCTTCAGTGTACGTGAAATCTCCGATACTTCCTGCTGCCGGTTTTCGCCGGCCTTGCCGCGGCCTTGAATCAGCTGCAAGTAATCGATCAAAATCATGCCCAGCCCGCGCTCCTTCTTGAGGCGGCGGCATTTCGCACGAATATCGGCGACGGTTATGCCCGGCGTATCGTCAATGTAGATTTGCGCCTCCGACAATGCCCCGATCGCCATCGTCAGCTTCTCCCAATCGTCGCCTTCCAGGAAACCGGTACGCATGCGGCCGGCGTCGACATTCGATTCCGCGCACACCATCCGCTGCACGAGCTGCGCCGCGGACATCTCCAGAGAGAAAATAGCGACCGTTTCCTTCGCGCGCACGCCGACGTTTTGCGCAATATTGAGGGCAAAAGCCGTCTTGCCGACGGAAGGACGCGCGGCCACAATAATTAAGTCGCTGCGCTGGAAACCGGCTGTCATTTTGTCCAAGTCGGCGAATCCCGACGGGATTCCGTTCGTGCCGCCTTTATTCGTATAGAGAAACTCAACCTTCTCGAATACTTCCATTAGCACATCGCGGATCGAAATAAAGCCGCTGCTGGATCGCCGATTGGCGATTTCCAATATGCGCTGCTCAGCTTCATTGAGCATCAGGCCGACATCGTCAGCCGCCGCGTAGCCATTGGAGACGATCTGCGTTGCCGTGCGGATTAACCGGCGCAGGATTGATTTCTCTTCAACAAGCTGGGCGTAATAATCGACGTTTGCCGCCGTTGGAACTGCATTGCCGAGCTTCATCAAGTAGCTGACGCCGCCAATTTCCTCCAATTGTTGACGATCCTGCAGGTAGGAGGTCAATGTGACAAGATCGATCGGCTCATTCGCTTCGCCCAGCTCGATCATCGCCTCATAGATCAATTGATGCGACGGCATATAGAAGTCTTCACTGCGCAGCCGTTCCATAGAAGTGACCAGTGCCTCCGTCTGAAGCAATATTGCACCTAGAACAGCTTGCTCGGCTTCAGTATTTTGCGGAGGAACACGATCAAACATCAGCATTTCATCGCTCATTGCGCTCTGTTGTCTCCTTTGCTAGCATTATTCCTCGACTGTATGCACCTTCAGCGTCGCCTTTACATCCTGATGCAGCTTGAGCGGCACCTGGGTATAGCCCAGCGAACGGATTGGCTCCTCAAGCTCAATTTTGCGCTTGTCGACACGCACACCCATCTTTTCCAACGATTCGGCAATTTGCTTGCTTGTCACTGAACCGAACAAGCGGCCGCCTTCTCCGGATTTTGTTTTGACAACCACTTCGAGCGCTTCGAGCTTGGCGGCCAACGCCTTTGCATCCTCCAGCTCTTTTTCCTTGCGCCGTTGCTCGGAGGCATTTTGCGCCTGCAATGTTTTCATATTGCCTTCCGATGCCGGCTTTACGAGACCCTTCGGCAGCAAAAAGTTACGTACATATCCTTCGGCAACTTCTTTCACTTCGCCGCGTTTCCCCTGACCTTTTACATCCTGCAAAAAAATGACCTTCATTCGAATAACCCCTCTTCCTTATCAATTTCCAGCAGCACTTGCTTCAGGCGCTGGGCAACCTCCGCCACTGTGCCCTCGAGCTGGGCGGCTGCATTCGTCAAATGGCCGCCGCCGCCCATGCGTTCCATAACAATTTGCACATTCATATGGCCCAGTGAGCGGGCGCTCACGCCGATCAAGCCGTCTGTACGTTCCCCGATTACGAAGGACGCCAGCACATCCGTCATATTGAGCAGCGTATCCGCCGACTGCGCAATGAGCAGCTGGGAGTACTTTTGCCCCGGCTCGGTCACTGCGATCGCAATATGCTCATACACAATTTCTGCATGACGGATCATCTCGGCTTTTTTGATATACTCGGCTAGATCCTCCTTCAGCATCCGCTGAATGAGCGTCGAGTCTGCGCCATTGCGGCGCAAAAAGGATGCAGCCTCAAATGTGCGCGAACCGGTGCGCAGCGAAAAGCTTTTCGTATCAACTGTAATGCCGGCGAGCAAAGAAGTCGCTTCCCTCACATCAAGCACGACCCTGTCATGAATGTACTGCAGCAGCTCCGTAACAAGCTCGCACGTAGATGATGCATAAGGCTCCATGTAGACGAGCAGCGCATTGTTGATGAATTCCTCGCCGCGGCGGTGATGGTCGATGACGACAACCTTTTTCGCCTCCGTGACCAGCCTTGGCTCCTTCACCATCGATGCCTTATGTGTATCTACCACGACAACCAGCGTGCTGCTGTCGAGAATGCCGAGCGCCTGTTCCGGCGAAACAAAGCGTTTGGCGAATTTATCGTCCTCGCATAACATTTCGATCATTTTTTGAATTGCCGGGTTAATGCCCTCCAGCACAATAAAAGCTTCCTTGCCGAACTGCTGTGCAGCCTTCATCACCCCAACTGCGGCGCCAATCGCATCCATATCCGGCATCCGGTGTCCCATTATCACAACGGTGTCGCTCTCGCGGATCAAATCGCGCAGCGCATGGGCGACGACCCGTGCCCGCACGCGAGTTCTTTTTTCCACTGCATTGGACTTGCCGCCGTAGAAGGACTGCCGCTGGCCGCTCTTGACCGCCGCCTGATCGCCGCCGCGGCCGAGCGCTATATCCAGACTGCTCTGCGCCCATTGCCCGAGCTCGACGATACTGTCCGCGCCCGCAGCAAAGCCGATGCTAAGTGTCATCGGAATTTTTTGCTCCAGCGTCATTTCCCGCACTTCATCAAGAATGACAAAGCGCGACAGCTCCAGCTGCTTCAGCGTTTTCTGGTCGGTAATGAGCAAATAACGGTCAGAGGTTAGCCGTTTGATATAAAGCTGGAACTTCTGCGCCCATTCCGTAATTTCCGCTGTAACCTTGGAGAGCAGCAGACTGCGCTGCTGGTCGTCCATCCCCTGCGTAACCTCCTCGAGGTTATCCATCGTCACAATGCCGAGCGCCAGCTTCTCTTCTTCATACCGTTTGGCCAGCTGCCAGCGCTGGGTAATGTCGCGAATATAAAGCAGCCGTTCATCGAAACGGAACATTAGCTCATAGACCGAATTTCCGATCGCTACTTCTACAGTGCCTTCCCGGTCCTTTGCCTGCGACAATGTCGGAAACAGTTCAATCAGCGGCTCGCCGACGACCGATTCGCGCTCCAGCATATGAGACACGAACGAATTATGCCATTCAATCGTCTTATCGTCTGTGTACAAAATAATACCGAACGGCAGCTCGCTGATCACTTCATTGCCAGCCCTCTTAACGCGATAGGACAATGTGCCGATATAGGTTTTCAAGTCCCGTCTAAATGCGCGCTCCGCCAGTACCGAGTAAACGCCAAGGCCGCTTGCGAGCAGAAGGCCGAGCACCCCCAGCTTCCATTCATAAAAAGCCAGCGCGACAGCCAGCAAAACCATTAGCACGAACGCCCAGGAATGATGCATCCCATGCCATCTTTTTACCAAAAACTTCGGCATATTTCCATTCGCCCCTGTTGTCAAGGTTTCTTAAACGCTCTTCGGATCGGAAATCCGGCATCGAGCACACCGATCAGACTCAGCGGCGGGAAAATCAGCACAAGCGCGGACAGCAAAAGCGGTACCGCCTTGTTCCACTGGCGCTGATCTGCAAGGAAGAAGAAAAATCCGATCGCCTGAATCGAGAAAGCCAGCCGCATAAGCGGAACCAAGTTCAGCAGTGCCACTGAAATGAAGGAGTTGCCTTCTTTGGAAACGGCCATTTCCGCAATGATGACAAGCAAATAGTAAAATACGAATACCCGCGGCAGCATCCATTCCTTTGCCGGCTGAAAGCCTGGAACCTCCATACCGTAAGAGCGCAAAATCGGTCTGACAATTGCATGTGTAATTATCGCATACAAAAATGAAACCATAATGAACGCCATCGGGATGGAGTGAAGAAGCATCTGGATAAAGACTTCTGTCGATTTGGATGACCATCCTGCAGGGAGAAGCCCTTGGGATGATACATCATTGGCCGTCTCTCGAATCAAATTGGCCATTTCCTGCAATAACGAAACATTAAGCAGGGTGTTGAACAGCACCAGTTCGAGCAATAGCTGGGCAAGAAGCGTCAAAATCGCCGCTGTAACCACTTTGCGCGCAGGCGCCTGCTTGCGGTAATAATGCCCCATCACAATTGAGGGAACTAAAAAAAACACGCCCACTATAAGAGCAGCATATCCCAGAATGGCAAAGGCCAGCCCATAGACCACTATCATGTGGACGGCAAAAGCGCGGCGCGATAATGTCGTGTACAAAATGACCGTAGGCACCATTAACAGCGACAGCATCAACGCATTAAACAATGGCACTGCCAGCGATAACAGCAGCAGCAGCGCCGCGGCGCTCCAAAGAATTGATTTCACACCGGTTTTCAAACAGTTCACCTCTTGCACATTTAAGGTTCTGCTCATAGAAGCTTTACTCCCCATTATAGCACAAAACCATCTGGCAGCATCCACAACAAAAAACCTCCACTTCCACATTGCTGTGAAAATGAAGGTTTTGCCCTTATTATTACGGCTCAACTGTCCAAACATCGCCTTGATGCTCGGCCTTGATGCCAAGCGACTTCAGGAAGGATACCGGCACGAACGCCCGCTTGCCGATGGACAGCAGCTCGGTTTCCTTGTCGCCGGCTTTCGCCTTATAGCCGCGCTCCAGCATCAACTGGCCTTCTTTCGGCTTCTCTGCCGGTGCTGCTTTTTCAGTATTACCCGCGGCAGTTCCCTGCTCTATCGTATACTGCTTGCTCACTTGATCCCAGACAATAGAATAGCCTTGCTCCCCAAGCGCCGCCAAATCGACATAGGTTGCCTGATTGTAAGCGATCAACGGATAAGCCTTACCGCCCCATTGCAGCGAGCCAGCAGCCGTACCGGCAGCTACCCGCTCAAAATGGCTCCGAAGAGCTTGTCCGGGGCGCACTTTTTTGTTGAGCTCGCCATCATCCAGAGCTACCTTGCCCGCAACCAGCACATAACGAATGCCTTCCGACATCAAGTCAGGCTTCTCAACGGTGGAACGATCCCGGATCGTATTGAAATCGAAAATGACGATATCCGCGTCCATTCCTTTGGCCAGCCGCCCCTTTTTGCGCAGCTCCGGCGCTTGCTTCTCCAGCCGCTGCGCCGGCATCAGGCTCAGCTTCGCAATCCCGTCCATCAGCGACATCACCTGCTGCTCTCTAACATAAAGGCCGATTGCTCGCGCAAACGTTCCCGACGCCCGCGGATGATTGTTGAAGCCCGGCTCCAAAATCGCATCGCTGCCGATCATCACATAAGGCGCCTTGAAGGCATCGATCACCGCTTCAGGAGGAATTGCATACGCAACCGCCAGCTTGCCTTCCTTCTTATACTTGATGAAGCTATTTTCATCCAGCCTTTCGGTCGTTCCGGCAATTTGCAAATCATGATACGTAATACGGAAACGCTCCTGCCAGCCCGTATCAAAACGGGCCGAATTCAAGTACGTCCCCCAATAATCATATGGATACGTACAAGCTGTAATATCATAGCCCTTTGCCCGGGCTTCCTCGATCAGCGCCAGCGCCTCCTTCATCGAGAAGGTGCCGCCGGTGCTGTTAATATGGTCGATATGTACGGCGGCGCCTGTTTTTTCGGCATAATCAATCAGCTCGCGCGTACCTTCCAGCTCGTTGGGCGCGTCGGAGTAGCGGCCATGGAAGTACACCGGTACATTATATTCGTTAGCCAGCTCCATGAGCGGAATGATTTCCTCCGGCGTTATACCGGGCACATATTCGAGACTGAACGAAATGCCAAGCGCGCCGTTTTTCAGAGCATCCTCGGCATCCTTGAGCAGCTTGGCCGTCTGCTCCGGCTTGGCGCCGTCATAGCGTCCCAACTTAAACTGATTGCGTGCCTGCGTATAGAAAAAGGAGGCGCCAAAGCTTACAGGGGGCATGTCCCGTTCATAATGGTCATACCACTGTTTCGGGTTAGAAGTGCCGCCATGCATGGCAATGTTGGATGTAACGCCATCGCCAATTTTTTGCCATACCCCAAGCGGATTGGGATCGTACGACAAATTGTCAATGAAGCCCGGCGAGACGACGAGGCCTTTGGCATCGATCTCCCGCTTGCCTTTTAAGGGCTTGGCTGTCACTACACCGATTTTATCGCCAAGAATCCCGACATTGAGCCCTTCTTGATCCAGCTGAGTCTCCGGATTGACAACTCGGCCTCCGCTAATGACCACGTCATACTCCCGATCTAGATCCGCTTGTGTCACCGTTTCCTCAAGCAGCTCCGCGGCCGTCTTCACTACTTCCGGCTCACTTTTACCGCCCGGCTCAGTGCCTTCAGCCTGCTTATTATTATTTTGCTCCGAAATATTTGGCTTGCCGCCATCCTTGGCGTTCTTGTCATTGAAGAGCGTATACCCGAAATAGCCACCTACTACGACAACCAAAAAGACGGCGATAACCGCGATTGCCCGCATGGATCTGCGGCCGCTTTGCTGTCCGTGCTCATTATTACTGTCCAATGTTAGCGCCTCCTGCCCTTTAAACATAGAAGAGCCGCCCTCCGCCGGAGGACGGCATCTATTCGACAATGTTTGTCATACTGTATTGTTATATCCTACTATGACTGCATGCAAACCGCAACTTACTGACTGGCTGCTATTTCTTCCTCCGCTTGTGCCGCGGCGCCGTTTACAATTATTTTTTCGCAATAATCGATAATATCACTCCGGCGGACAATGCCAATAAAACGGTTCATATCGTCGATAACAGGAACAAAATTTTGCAGCTTCGCAAGCGATACAAGATCAACCATATTCGCGTCTATCCGTACTGCCCGATGCGCAAGCCGCAGCTGGACATCGCCCAGCTTCACCTTATGCGTCTGCTCAAAGGTCAGCTCCGGATTGTTTTTCATATACCAGAGCAAGTCTCCCTCCGTAACCGTACCGGCATAACCGCCATCCCGGTCTAAGATCGGCACAGACGTATAACGGTGATGCTCCATGCGCTCCAGCGTCTGTCTAAGTGTAGCGTCCAGCGTCATACATACAACTTCCTGCTTCGGCAATAAGAAAAAAGCAATATTCATGTGTTCGCTCCCCTACTTCCGTCTTGATATTTCGGATCATGAGGATGGAGATCGTCATGGCAAATCATTGTCCGGCGAGAACAATTCTACTTCTTGTCATCGGCCGACAATGACTGCACGGGCGTCGGGTTCTTCTTCTGATACTCCTCCGGCAGCGGCAGCTCCGCCTTGGCAATGCTAGGATCAAGCCAGGCCTTGATCATCTCATTCACTTTCGCTACATCTTCTTCTTCCGCGAAGAAATACCACGGGCCGCCAGCAACTTTTCGATGCCCATCGCCCTTCAAAGTATGGCCATAGATCGTCCGGGATTCACTACTCAGCATACTTTTCGCCAAATCGATAATGTGATCCGGTGTCAAATCCGTGCTGAAATTGTCGCCCATAATATCAATAAGTTCAGGAATCTTGCTCCATTGGCCAACTTCAGCAGCCTTATTCATTATCGCATTCAAAAAGATCTGGTGCCTTCCAGTACGGTTCATGTCGCCGCCTGCATCTTCGCGGTAACGAACATAATTTAAGGCATCTAAGCCATTATATACATCCTGCCCGCCTTTTACGACAAATTTATCATGAATTGCTTCTTTATTGACAATATCCTCTGTGATTGGCAGCGGAATACCGCCCATAGCATCAATAACATCGCGGAAGCCTTTAAAATTAATCGAAGCATAGTGATTCACAGGCACATCGAGCAGATTCTCTACACTATTAACTGCCATCTCCGCCCCGCCAAAAGCAAAGGCATGCGCAATCTTATCTTCCCATGGATTTCCTTTCTTCGTCTTCTTGCCGACAATTTCTGTATAAGCATCCCGTGGAATCGACACCAGCAGAATCGCTCCGTCATTCGGCCGGACAACAGAATAAATCATCGTATCCGAGCGGCCGATCTCTTTATCGCGCTGATCAACCCCGAGCAGCAGCAAAGAGAACGGGTCTTCCTTCTTATAAGCGACAGGCTTGGAAACTCTTGTAGGCAGCGGCTTGTACGACTCATTCAGCTTTTCTTTGACAGAATCCTTAAGGAATAAATCGAATCCCCATGTTGCAAGTGTTACCCGGTTAAAATATCCAGCCGTCCCTGCAACAACCACGATGGCAAGTAAGGACAACATCCACTTCCATTTACGCGGCAACGAGCGTATATCCGGTTTCATGTATAGTGTACTCTCCTATCTGTCATTAACTAAAAAATCCTTCGCATATATTCTAAACGATATGGCAAGGCGGAAAGTTACAATTTCCTTACGATCTATATGAATTGTCGAATCATTGGTGAATTTTAATTTTTCCATCTTTTACAACATAGCGCAGCCAATGAGAACTTGAGCATAGTTTGCCCGATCTTTGAATAAGTAACAGTATGCAGACAACATATATGTGAAAGGAGTATTCCTATATGTCGCCATATATGCCAGATCGCTCATCGACCGGAATTGATCCGCGAATTGTTGGCTTATTATGCTATTTCGGTCTCTTTATAACGGGGTTGCTATTTCTTGCAATTGAAAAACAAAGCCGATTTGTTAAATTTCACGCCCTGCAATCCATACTCGTCTCTGTAGCCTTTGTCATTATTAATATCGTTCTTGGCATTGTGCCGATTATTGGAGTTATTATCAGTATTATATTGGCGCCCATCAGCTTCGTTCTGTGGATCGCCCTTATGCTCCTTGCTTTGCAAGGAAGATGGTTCAAGCTGCCCTACATCGGTGATCTTGCCGAACGCCAATCCCAACAATTCTAAATTATATTGTGGCATGAATTCTGCAGCAACGCAACAATTGCCCGTTGATTATTATTTACTTTCTATCCAATCGCCGCCTAAAATGGCGAAAATATTGTAGTCGTTTTTGCCACACTGGCATACAGGCCTTCTTAAAATAAAGCAGGCGCCTATCGAGTTATCTCAATAAGCGCCTGCTTGGCGTCCAAACTATTCTGTAGTGTAAGGCAGAAGTGCAACTTGACGCGAACGTTTGATAGCAATTGTCAGCAAACGTTGGTATTTTGCACTTGTTCCTGTTACACGGCGAGGCAAAATTTTGCCGCGCTCGCTAATAAATTTACGGAGCAAGTCCGTGTCTTTATAGTCAATGTGCGTAATTTTGTTAGCCGTGAAATAGCAAACTTTACGACGCTTGTTACGGCCTTTACGGCCGCCGAATTTGCGCTCTGGGCGCTCTCCGCCGTCTTCTCTTTGCTTGAAGCTCATGTTCATCCGTCCTTTCTATTAAAATGGCAAATCATCTTCCGATATATCGATCGGGCGCCCGTCGTCTGAGAACGGATCACGATTGTCGTTCCTGGAAGTGTTGCCGGACCAGTTGCCCCCGCCTTGCGAGCCGCCGCCGCTGCCACCGCCACTGTAACCCCCTGAACCTTGACCACCCTGACTGCCGCCGCCGGAGTTGCCTCCGCCGCCACCGCCAAAGCCGCCTTGTCCACCAAAGTTACCGCCACCGCTGCCGCCGCCATAATTACTATCTTCACGCGGGCCATTGTCCCGGTTACCGGACTCTAAGAAACGAACATTGTCAGCAACAACTTCCGTCACATAGACGCGTCGGCCTTCATTGTTCTCATAGTTCCGCACCTGAATACGGCCTTCGACCGCTGTTAGACGGCCTTTGCGCAAGTAATTGGCACAAGTTTCCGCCAGCTGTCTCCAAGTAACGACCGGAATAAAATCAGCTTCCCGCTCGCCTTGTCCGCTCGTGAACGGGCGATCCACAGCTATTGTAAATTGCGTAACAGCAACGCCTGCCGGCGTATAGCGCATTTCCGGGTCTCTCGTTAATCTACCGATGAGAATAACACGGTTCAACATCGTTTTTTCGCCTCCAATCGATCCTTGCGTTCATTAAGCTACGTCTTTAACGACCAAATAACGGATAATTTCATCCGTAATCTTCATGACGCGATCGAGCTCAGCTACAACTTCTGGTGTAGCGTTGAAATGAACGAGCACGTAAATTCCGTCACGATGCTTATTGATCTCATACGCAAGGCGGCGTTTACCCATCACGTCGTGCTTTGTGACTTCTCCGCCGTTGGAGATAATGCCTTGGAACTTGTCAGTTACGGCTTGCACCGCTTCTTGTTCCACATCCGGACGAATGATGTACATCACTTCATATTTGCGCATTGTTGATTCACCTCCTCTTGGACTAAGCGGCCCCTGTAAAAGGAGCAAGGAGCGAGTAAGTTATTTCTTTTCTCGCATACCATATTACTATATCAAAGTCGCCCGCGACTTACAAGTCAAACTGCTTCATCTTCCCGATTTTTGCCGCTCATGATGCCTTAAGCATTAGACACAATAATTGAGGAAGGAGGTGGAGCAGATGGGTGAATGGACACATTACAGACCAGGCGATCGGGCGCCTAATGATGGCACTTATATTGAAATTGGCGAAAGAGTCGACAACGTTAATGACCCGCAGCAAGTTTCTCTAAGTAAAGGGCAACGTTTTCCGGAAACATCGAACCACAACCGAAAATGGAAAAAAAAGAAATAGTATAATCTAAGCAAAGCTGCTCATAATAGTGATCAACGGCGGACAGAGAGGTGAGTGGTTCCGTTGAACCGGATGGAGCAAGGACCGCAACGTAATTTTGTCCAACTAAAGCAATGTAATGAATCAAGGAGTTGTGCGAAAGACGGCCACTCTCGTCTGTAAACACATTAAATCGGGATCTAGCCCGGTATCCAGTTCGTACAAAGCTTAAAGAAAGACGATTTTGCAAATCAATCACCGCCGTTAACGATCGATGGGGCCTATGCGCATGCATAGGCCTTATCACTGCTATTCTAGAGCGATGAGATCCTTAGTCCAGCGTAATGAGCCTCCGGTACATGTTCGTGTCCGAATCCCAAAAGCTTGCGCCCTGCGTTTGCATGTAGAGGAGATAGAACGACCGATCCGACGTCGTTTGCGGATTTTCACCGAGCCCGATTAGGTTCGGGTATACGACATAATCGGTGCCCGCCTCGATTACCTGCTCCCCTGCGCTCGAAAACAACTTCGGGTCGGTCGAGAAGCGAATGACGAAATCGGCCCAGTTCGTTTCCCATTGACGTGTCGTCGTCGCGAGCAAGATGTACTTATTGATATGGTTGTTATACGTGATCGTCACCATGCCGCCGTCATTACCAGGTACGGCGTCGGAAAACGTGCCGCCGAGCGCGGGCTCCGTCCAGCCGCCGTTATAGTATTTATTCCAAGCCGTCACGCCCGGCGTCGCCGCCTCCGCCGCACTAACGACCGATGCCACGGACGCGCGGGAAACCGATATGCCCTGCAACCCTGTCGACTCATAAAAATCGAACGCATACACGTAAAAATAGTCTGTGCCGCCGTCGTTCACGATAACGTAAGAGCCGGAGCCGATTTCATGACCGGATATATCGTCCATACTAAATGGACGGTCGTGCGAAACGATTTCGCCGCAATACGTCCAGGAATCGCCGTTATCCTTCGAAATGGCGAGGCCGATCGCACCGTCGAAGCCAGCGGCGCCGGCGGCCGGCCAGCGCTCCATGTGGAGGAAGCCGAGAAGATTGCCGGTAGCCGGAACTTTATAGATCATGTTGATCGAGACGTAAGGAAAGTCGGACGGGATGCCGGTAATCGATTTGGTCGTATAATGGACGGTCGCCGCGGGATCGCTCAGACTGCCGCTCGATTTGACCGTCCTGGCGTTGGCTGGCGAACCGGTTCCGTTCCCGCTGTAGAAATCGTAGCTGTCCCTTCCCGTCTTGATCACGCCTGTTTGGCCATCGGCCCAGTAGTTCAAGCCTTTGGACGAACGCTGCGTCGCGTCATAGACAAGCTCGCGGTCAGAAATCGTAAACGCCGGCTGGTTGCCGCCCGCTTCGATGCGAATGTAGTCGACGGAATGGGAGCCTGTAGAAGCATTGCCGTCGTTCAGGTCGATGCGAAGCTGCTTAAGCGTATCGTGCCAGCCGTAAGTACCGCACATATCGACGGTATACTCGGTTTGGTTCGAGTCGTTCGCGTTGATCGTAAAGCCTTTCGATTTCGTCTGGTTCCAGACGGTATCGTTGACGGTCGTAAAGTAGACGCGGCCGGACGTATCGGACGTACTGTTCCGGTAGCGGATCTTGACGAGGCAAGACTTGTCGATGCGAAGGCCCAAGTTGTCCGGCGAGGTGATATTAGGATCGCTCGCCGACAATGATGCGTTCAGGTTCCCACCGCTGGCGCTGAGCGTATAGTTCCAGCCCGTCCAGCCTTCCGTTCCCGACGTGAACTCCCATGCCTTGGTAGTGGGAGTAAATTCGATTTTCGGATCCCACAACGTGCCGTCGTTCAAATTTGTCGCTTTCATGTTGACCCGAAAATAGATGGCGTCTCCTGAAGCGACCGTGCGGACGGCGTCGGTTTTATACCCGACGTTGTCGTTATATGCGACGTCTTGATCGTAAATCGTGGTGGCGTTATGCAAAATTTTGGCGTTAATGCCGTCGCCTCCGGTAATATCGCTTTTTTTCACGACGCCGGAGATGCGAACGACGCCCGCGGCCGGCGCGACCCATTTGCGCACGGAGTCTTTGCCGCTGTCGGGATGATGAGCGTTCGGGTAAACGTTGGAGAACGTTCCTGCGACTTCCCAGCGGTTGTTCGCGCTGTTGTAGGTCGGATAATTCGTATATGCGGTGCCGTCCCAATACTGGTAATGCCACTGGTTCGCGCCTTGGGTCGAACTGAAACCTGACGAAGCCTGGTAAATCGCGGGTGACGCTTCCGCGCTATTCGGCGGGGTGACCGCAGCAGAGCAGGCGTAAGTCGTGGTCATGACCGTCAAGGAAAGCAGAATGAGGCGAGCCTTGCGCAACAGCATGTTCATTTCCTCCTCCATCGGATGAATTCGGCTGCGTCTGGCCGCAGCCGCTCATAGGCTTCGATCGGATCCGTCCGGCTCAATTGGTTCGAATCGCAATGAGTCTCCTTTTAGCATTACAAGCCTCCGTGTACAAACGGGTATGCGCTTTCAAATGCAGTTAGAGCCCCTCAATCGCCGTTCGGATGACCGCCACTCTTTCTTTCTGGATCGAGAAAATTATGTATAGATATCCGTCATGTATGAGCGAGTGGGGATAGCCGTAATCTCCGCCCTTATGTAAACCGGGGAATTTCTGGCCGAAGCTTTCGTCCCCCAGAATATAATGACGGTCGAACATATTTCCGTCCGCGGACAAGGAGAGCACGAGCGGATTTCGCCGCCCTATCGGGACCGGGTCAGGGCATCCGACATAATAATAACGCCCGTCCGGCAACCGGCCGAAATGAAATTTCGTGCAGTTGTCGGTAAAACCGGTCACCTCGGGGGACGTCCACGTTTCTCCCCCATCGCGGCTTTCGGTTACCCACAGCCTCTCTGTGTTACTCCTCAGCAGCATCCGGACCGTTCCGTCGCCCATCTCGTAAAAGGATCCTTCGCACAGTCCTGCAGCCCATGCCATCCGTTCCTTTACCTTCCGGAATGATTCGGAGTCGTCGTATATCTCGTCAGCCATACTCTCGGGATAAATCCCCGTCTTCTTCCATCCTGCGAGTCCGGACGGATCGTCCGTGTACGGGAACATGGTATTTCCGCTAATGATAAGCCTGCCCGAAGACAGCGCCGCAGGACCGTGATTCGGCACGATCGGCACATGCAAATCGAGCGGCGTGCTCCAAACCTTGCCGTCCGACGACGTGACCGCACGCAAGCAAGTTTCCATATGGCCTTCATCGACAGGCTTTCGCTCCCCTTTCTCAAGATATTCAGGCTTATATTCGTATTGCCCGAAATACGCGACCAGCCGTTCGTCATTGAAACAGTGAAATCCCGCTGCGGTTAGAACCAGCTCGGAATGTTTGCCCATAAGGGAGTCTACAAGCGGAACGGGAGCTGACCAGTTATAGAAATCGCCCGATACAGATATCAGTACGCGCTGCCCCATGTCGTCCTCGTTCATTCGGCCGTTGGACCAGATCGCATACAGTTTCTTTTGGAAAAAGGCAATGTGCGGATGATGTGAAAACGTCCATTCCGATTCCAGAACGGGCGAATATAAGCTGACAAATTCTACGTTAAGCTTGGGCCGTACGGCCGTCGGATCGTAACAGTTCGTAATCATTCTTTGCATGCAGTGCCTCCTCGCATGATTCAGCGCATATCGATCTTTCATGTTCTCTGATCTCATACGCAGGATTGGTCAGAGTTGCGGTGATTACAGCTCTCAACACCGAACGCTGCGTTTGATTTCAAATAACCTTGCCTGGTACTGGCCGGGAAAACGCACGGTGAGCGAGCCTTTCCGTTTGTTATAATAGGATTCGATCAACTGGCAGCCTGCAGGATACAGCACGTTCACTTCAGCCGAATGGTTCGCCCACCCCCGAAGCGGCAATTCCATATATTCGTCGTGACTGCCAAGCCGCCACACAGCCAGAAGCATCCGTTCCGCTTCCTCAGACATGAGGCCGACGCTGGCCCAGCTGTTGGAATCGCCGATTCGGGTAAACCCGATCGGCCAAAAGGGGTACGCGCATCGCACAAAAGCCCGTTCACGCTTCGCTATGCCGACACCCTCCGTAATCAGTGCCGCGTTCCGCTCATCCGCCGCATCGATGCGGCCGGACAAATACAATTGACCGCACAATCCGTTTACCATGTTGAAAATCGTCTGTTCACCACTAGCCATAGATTCCCTGTAACGATCAGTATCGACCGTTTCCGGCGAGCCAAGGTTGCTGTGCAGCAGCGGATAAGGGTATGCCCAAATGCCGAGCTGCTCCGGCAGCACCGTCGCAAGGCTTCCGCCCAGAATGCTGGGGCATCTCGTATAAATTTCCTGATCGGTGAAGCTCTGCAGATGGAAGTGGCGCAATATGCCGTAATCCTGCCTCATCGCGCCGGAAGCACAATTTTCGATGATGAGCGACGGGTGTTTCTCGCGAACTTCGTCAATGAACGAGTAAAAAGCGCGGGCATGCAGCAACGTTCCGTTCGCGCTGGAACCGCCAAAGCCGTCGGCTCCCGTCCCAACCGTATCATTGTAGTCGTTCTTGATGTAGCCGACACCAAGCGAGACGAGCCGGTCGATCACACCGAGCATATAGCTCCGGACATCGGGATTGGCGAAGTTCAGAAACCAGCGCGAGCCTCCGCCGACCCGCCGGCCGTTCCGCATCAGAAACCAGTCGTCAGGCTTCGAACCGAGCTCCGCTTCCTCCCCGCACACCTCCATCTCCAGCCAGACGCCGGGGATCATGCCCCGATTCCCGATTTCCGCCAAAATACCGCGCAGCCCCAGTGGCCCGAACCGGTCCGGACTTTCCCGCCAGTCGCCCAGTCCCATCGACCAGTTCTCCTCCCTTGTCGCGAACCAGCCCGCGTCGATGCAGAAGCATTCCGCCCCAGCCCGGGACGCGGCTTCGATCAAAGGAAGAAGACGTTCCGATGTCGGATTCCCCCACAGCGCATTCATATAATCGTTATACACGATCGGAAACTCCTCGCGCGCCGTCCTCGGCTTGCAGGAACGTCGGCGGTATTTGGTCAGCTCCCGCACCGCGTCTTCGAACGAGCCTTCGCGGCAGCCGTATGCGATCGGCACCGCTTCGAAGCGCTCGCCCGGCTGCAGCTCCTTCATCCAGCCGCCAACCCGCTCGTTGGCTCCGTCCGCGTAGACATACAGCGATCCGTTCGGCCGATTCCAGGCGCGCCGATGGCCGATTTCGATATTCCAGTTGGAGGAAGTTTCTATTTGCAAATACCAGACCTGGCTTGTTTCCATATCTTCGATAACGATCATGGGAACGTAATGCGCGGTACTGAAGCTGCCAACAGACGAGAACGAGATGGTGGCTAATTCGGGATGGACGGAGGTCTCGAATAACCCGAGCGTTTCCAGATCGTCGCTTCGCCATTGGCCTTCTCCTTCCCAGGCGTTCCGGCAATAGTGCACCTTCACTTTGCTCCGATCGTGCCAAGGCCTGCAGCCGCCCAAAGCAATCCCCTGCAGATGCAGGGAGGACAGCTGCGTCAACACGATCGGTTCGTCTCCCTCGTTGACGGCGGAGACGGATTGATAAATCATCGCCGTACCTGGTATGAATGTCATGGCGACTTCCACCGCAAGCCCCAGTTTGTCGTGCTTGTAGCGGGTGAACAATCCGCTCTCGGACGGTTCAAACCGTTCCATTCGCATCTCCGCAAACAATGCAGAGTAGCCGGTCGCTCCGGCCGAACTGCGTCCTTGGGGAAAGCCCGCAATCGCCACCTGGAAATGGGGATAAGCGACGCTTCCCTCATCTGGCTCCAGCGGCAGGGGACTGAACGCCCGCTGCCAGTTCCCGTTATCCGTCTCTTCGTAATGCAAATGCATCCCTTCATGTATGATCGTTGGATACCGCTTCGTCATGATGATCATTCCTCTATTTGAATTTCGGCTTGAACTTTTTACTCGTTGATTCGGCACGTTTCGGGAACGAATGACGACCAGTATCGCTCCGCCGGCTCCCAAAACCGGTCTTTCTAGTCCAGCCGCATTCTCTACGATTTAATAGAGCCCGTCATAATGCCGCTGATCAAAAACCGTTGTCCGAACAAAAAAACGATCAGAATCGGCAGAACGAAGACGAGCATAGCGGCCTGCTTTACTTGGAACAGGTCCACATTGGGTGAATTCGGCAAGATGTATCCGACCTGCATCAGTTGTGTCGATAACGGATACTGCCTCTCCTGCAGGAACATGAAGGGTGCCAGGTAGTCTCCGCCCCAGCTTGCGTTGAAAGACATGATGGCCGCCGTAGCGACAACCGGGACCGAGATCGGGATGTAGATGCGCCAGATGATCGCGAAAGTCGAGCAGCCGTCGATGCGCGCCGCTTCATCCAATTCTCTCGGCACATTCATGAAAAATTGCCGGTATAGAAAGATGATGAACGGACTTCCGCCAAGTCCGCCGATGATCCATGGCCAGTAAGTTCCGAGCAGCCCGTATTGTTTGAACAGGACAAGCTGGGGGATTTGGGTTACCGTCGGCGGAATCATCATCGTCGCCAAAATAACCATAAACATCAAGCCCTTTAACTTGGCCCTCAACCTAGCAAACGCAAAGGCGGAGAAAAAGCTCGTGAAAATCGGGATCCCGACCGAAATCAGAGCAAGAATGCACGAGTTGCGAAAAAACATCCAGTAAGGCTGAAGCGTAAAAGCTAAGCGGTAGTTTTCCAGCGTCGGTTTTACGGGAAACCAAGTCGTACCCGTTAGAAGAGGCTGGAGAGAGTTTGCCGCCATCCAATACAGCGGAAACGAGAAGACGAGCGCCAGCGCCAGGAGCAAGCCGTAGAGGAAGATTCGGGTTGCGTTATGCTGCGTCAAGAGTCAGCCTCCTTTTCGATCACCTGATTCGTAATGTACCCACAGCCTGCTCGTGCCGAAGACGATAAGGGTAAGCAGAATTGTGATGATGAATAGAACCCATAGCAAAGCAAGCCCATACGCATAGCGCTGGAACATGAAGATTTGCTGGAACGTATGGACCAGATACAGGTAGATCGGCCGGATCGGAACGCCCATCAAGCCACCGTTCGGGGAAAGAAGCGTCGCCTGGGCAAAAATTTGCAGAGAACCGATGATACCGAAGACGAGATTGAAAAATATGACGGGTGTCATTAACGGAACTGTGATCAGCCGAAAACGTCTGAACGCGCCCGCTCCGTCGATCGCCGCCGCCTCATACAACTCCGGCGAGATACCCTTCAACCCCGCCAAATAAATAATGATACCTCCCCCGCAGCCCCAGCTGAGCAAAATAAGCAGCGACATCGCGGCATGGTCGTACCCGAGCCAATTGATCGGCTGGAAGCCCGTCCAGGCAAGGAAGTCGTTGAGTACGCCCGTCGATGCGAACAACTGCTTCCACATCAGCCCGACCGCCGTAATGGGCAGAATAGCCGGGAGGTAATAGAGCGACCGGAAGAAACCGATCGCTTTGAATTTATTGTTCAGCAGGACGGCGATCAGGAATCCAAACACCGTGCTGAACAATACATTCAGGGAGCCGATATAAAAAGAACGTCCCAGCGCGTACATCGCGTCGCTGTCAAAAAACACGTTGTTGTAATTTCGAAGACCGACATATTTCACATTATCGAAATTGAATCCCGCGTAGTTGGTAAAGCTCAAGTAAAGACCGTAAAGCATCGGATAGAAGGACATCAACAAAAACACGGCGAGCCACGGAAACGTCAGTATGTAAAACTCCCGGCTCTCTTTTCGCACGGCCTTCCCCATCGGAGCCAGTCATCCTTCCTCTTGTTGTATTGTCATTTTACGCCGACGATATCTTTGTTCTCGCGGATTTGAATTTTCACTTCTTTCGCGATTTTATCGATCGCTCCATCCGCCGTATCCTTGTCGAAAAACACCGGCGTCATATATTTGTCCAGCAGCGTTCCGAAAGCCGTAGCCGATATATAAGGATTGTAAGGAAGGGTGGAAAGCTCATTCAGCGCGTCCGTTATAACGCCGTAAGTCTGCTTGTCGAAATTCGTCTCCTTCGGCAGAAGATCGATCTTCGACTTGAAGCTCGGCAGCCCCCAGCCGCTCTTCGCCCGTTCGTCCGCCGGCTTGCCGCCGTAGAACCATTCGAATACGGTCCATGCTTCCTCCGGATGCTTCGTCTTGCTGTAGATGATGCCGCCGGTTCCGCTGCGGGTCGCCTCGACGCGTTTTCCTCCGCTCATCACGGGCGCGGGAAGCATCATAAAATCGTCCAGACGGTTCTTCGTCAGGTCGTTGCTCCTAAGCAAGCCGCTGAACCAATATCCGACCATAATCATGCCGATCTTGTTCTGGGCGAACAACTCGACGGGATGGGCCGCCTCGGAGTGCAGCAAGCTGGGGCCGATCGGCTTCTTCACGGCGTCGACCCAGTATTGGACGACTCGCTTCGCCTCGGGCGAGTTCAGCACGATTTCATTATTGTCGGCGGTGTACAAAGATTGGCCAAGCGAGGATAACTGTGCCAGCATGATGTCCTGATTGAGTCCGATTCCTCCTATGAGCGGATCGTATATTCCCCACTGGGTGATCTTGCTCCCTTCCTTGACTGTCATCTTCTCGGCGTACTCCATCACCTTTTCCCAGGTTAGCGGCTCCTTGTCGCTCGGAATCGGAATGCCTGCGGCTTCGAACGCTTTCTTATTGATGAACAGGGTGAAATCCGGCGCCCAGTCTTTAGGAAAACCGTAAATATCGCCTTTCCCCGACACTTTTCCGTCCCAACGGTAAATATTAGTCGTCTCGATCAAGTCATCCGGTTTAAAATATTTACTTTTGTCAAAATACGGCTGCAGATTGAGCGCAAGCCCTCGGCTGGCATAAAACGGAAACTCGCTGGCTCCCATCAGCCTGAAAATATCCGGCGTTGTGTCGGAGTTGGCGGCGATCTGTCCCATCAGCTTGTTGAAATCGGTATCGACCCGCTCCAGATCGATATTCGGATGTTCGGCTTCGAACGTTTCGATCTGCTCCTTCGATATTTCCCCTTCGGCCAGATGGATTCGAATGGTCACTTTCTTTCCGGCATCCGCCGCCGATCCCTCTGTTGTCTTTCCTTCCTTGCCAGTATCGGTACCCGAAGACGTTACGTTGCCGCTGCATCCGGCGATCCCCAGCGAGAAAACCAGCAGCAGCGCCGCCAATGGATTTATTCGTTTTTTTGACACCAAGCGCTCCCCCTAATGGACGTAGTTGATCCGGACTGCGGCCGCAATTCCTGCTCTAATTGTAACAAGGACATCTATTGCGCTCAATTAGAGAAAATTCACCGTTTTCTATCGTTTTTTTCATCTTGTCCGCGGAATCGGTTGCGGAATCACGAGCCGGACCGACGTTCCTTCAAACCATTCGCTCTCGATCTCCATCTTGGCCGCCCCATCATAAAACAGTCTGAGCCGGTGAAAAACATTGTTCAACCCGATGCCCGTGCCGCCCGCAAGCGGTGCATGCGCTTCTTCCGTTCCCTCAGATTCCTTGCCGGTTCGCATGCCATTTCCCCATTTCTCCTTAATTGCGGCCAATCGCTTCGGCTCAATCCCCATACCGTTGTCTCTCACCGAAAGTATCAATTCCCCCATGCTTAGTGAAGCGTCGATCCATACCGTCCCGCTGCGGATCGAATTCAGAAATCCGTGCGTGATCGCATTTTCGACGAGAGGCTGGAGAATGAACCGGATCGTTCGGCATGAAAGGGCCTCTTCGGAGACATTCCATTCAACCGAAAACTTATTTTTGAAACGGAATTCCTGGATTGTTAAATAGTTCCGCGTATGCCTGATTTCTTCCGCCAGGTCCACGTGGTGGCCGTCATGACCGTCTTGTCCGATGCTATAGCGGAAAAGATCGGCCAGCGCGTATATCATAAAGCTGGCTTCTTCGTCTCCCGAGCCTTTCGATCGCATGCCGATGCTTTGCAGCGTGTTATAAAGAAAATGAGGGTTGATTTGCAGCTGCAGCATATTCAGCTCGGCCTGCATTTTGAGAGACTGCAGTTCTTGCTGCTTCATCCTGCCGAGACTGTTCTCCTCCGCAATCCGGATGTTTTCCTCCATCAGTCCGTTTATCCGTGTCAGCATACGATTGTAATTTTCGATCAGTTCGCTGATTTCGTCCTTCCCCTTGCCCGCGACGGCGATTCTCCGATCCATCTTCGCTTCCTCGATTTGATTATTCATGGCCAGCTTAAGATGCTCCAGCGAACGAAGCAGCCATCTGGACAGTCCGAATGCGAGCAGCATCGCGATTGCAATGCTTACGACGATTACGCTCGCATATTGGACGATAAGCTCGCGCTGCACCGCATCGACGGCATCTGTCGGCTCCATGAAATGCGTACGCCAGTTCCTATCTTTGTCATCGTAGACCAGCGCCACGCCCGGTCGCCCGATCGACACGATATATTCAGGCGAGCTCCCCGCTTTCGAGAGTGAAATGCCTGACGTTTTGCGCAGCATATCGTTTTTAAAAAGCAGATTTCCACTAGCATCCAATGTCGCGGTAAAGGCGTCGTTTTGCGGAAGAATCGATTGGAAAGCCGACTGCGCAAAAACAATTTGGATGTAGCCGATCGGTCTCAAGGAGGGCGAATTGATGTCAAAAACGGCTTTAACAAGCGATACGGTCGGCTGATTAAAGAGATCTCTGCCGTTCGATAGCCAAATGGCGTCATTCGCGCGATCGATTCGTTGTCTTGTCTCCCCGTCCAGCGTTAAATAATTGAAGGATTGGGCGTTTTGATTGGTGTAGACAAGCGTCCCGAGCAAATTGTACAGAACGAAATAAGAGGCGTCGTTAATCCCCGAATACTCAAGAAAGGATATGTCGGGCGCTTGGAGGGGGGCGGATGCCCTTCCCAGGCTCTGGCTGGTCAATTGCTGGATAAACGTCTGATTCAACGATAATTTGCGAATCAAATCCACGTACATGACCGATTGCCGGCGAATATTCATGCCGACCTGATCCGCATACCGCTTGACTGCAGGCTTCATTTGCTGGACTGCAAACGAGTGAAGGAAGCGATCGTATGCAACTCCGGAAGACAAGGACGGCAAGCAGACGGCAATGAAAAACAAAACGACCAGCTTCTTCTGCAAGGAAAACGAGGGCAGCACTCCCTTGTTCACTTCATCCGGGCGCAAGTACTGCAGCGGAAACACCAAATGCTGCTTGGTCATCCGGTGGGAAAGCTTGCGGAAGGGCAAGATCAGATATCGCGAGAAAACTTGAGCGATGAGGAAGGTTAACGCCGTTACGGTCATGAAGAAGAGCATATATTTTCGCAAGAAAGCCGATTTATTCGCTCCTGCGCCAGCGCTTCTTTGCGTATGCAAGGTTAGTTTCAGCCCCGAGGCGTCGATCGTCTTCTCTTGACTGACAACATCCTTGCCTGTGAGCGGGGCCGTCCTATCGATAATCCGCCCGTCAGGGTCCGCCAGCGTGAACGAGTCGTACTCATCGGCATTGGCCAGCGAAGCAAGCAAGTTTTCCTTCAAGACCACAATGACGATGAACGATTTCGGATTGGCCTCGATGACGCCTCCGTTCAGAATGACGCGCCCTTCAAGCTCCTTCGCCAGCTTGCGGACATCCTCTTCTTGAGCGGGCGGCATTGCAGGCGAAATCCTAAGGCGGCCGGTCAGTTCCCCAGGCCTGAAAACGATGGGACGATTTCTCATATAATGCAAGATCGGCAGCAGATTGGCGTTAACCAGATCGTCAACGGTCGGTGCGGTTTCCTCCGACAAATATTGCTGCCCCGCGCGGATCACTACGCTCCGTTGAAACGAGAAATTGCCGAGCAAATAGATCGAATCGATAAGGCTGTCAGAAAGGCGGATTTGCCCAAGGACCGCGTTTACTCGATCCGTCTTTCTGGCGATCGAATCAGCGTCCTGAAGTCCTAAATAGGAACTGACGTATTCGCCTAACTCGCCGGACTGGAGGAAGCTGATCATGGAAGTCATTTGACTGAAATATGCGGCTATGTTGTGGCTGGCGGAATCCAGCAGTTTGGCGCGGGCTTGCGCCTCGATTTCGCGATCCATCCGGTTCGCCCCAATAATCCCTATGAGGACAAGCACGATCTGCGTACAGAGCGACAGCCCGATGACCGCTATGATAATCCGTTTGCGATGCGTCCAGTTCAATGCTCCCCCTCCCCGGCGTTTCCGAGAGGAGATCGGAATTCATTCGGGGTTTGCCCGTAACGTTTCCGGAACAAATCGACGAAATACGCGGGCGTGGAATAACCCACCGATTCCGAGATTTCATAGATCTTGTAAGCGGTCGTCCGCAGCAGCTTGATCGCCTGCTCCATTCGGCGGTCGGTCAAGTAGTGGATATAATTTTTACCCGTCGTCTTGCGAAACAGCGAGCTCAAATAGTTGGGATTGCAGTGAATGTGCTCCGCCACATCCTGCAAAGAAATCGACCGTTCGAAATTCGCGTCGATAAACCGCTTCGCTTCTTCAATCAAGCCGATGGCGGCCGCTTCCTTGATCTGGAGTCTGCTCCCGTTATCGGCAGTCCTGTCGCAGCCCTCTTCCCTCCCCGGAACCGTCATCGGCTCGACAAGCGCAATGCCCTTGCCTGCATTCACATTCATGGCGTCGGCAACAGCAAGGCAAGATAAATAAATCTGCGAGGGGTCCCGAACGACAGGCCCTAGTCCGTAGGACACGGTGGACATAATCAGCCCCTGAAAACGCTTAACATTTTCCGCGACAAGAGCCGCCTTGTCCGCCGCCTTTGCAGGCATCGAATCCGATTCTTCCAAAAGCTCGCCGTTGGCGCACAACAGCCAGCATCTGCCCGTATTCGTATCGATCCAATGATAGCCTTGCCTTGTACCGTCCCAGATTTCCGTCAAAATATTGCCGAGCGCGAACAGAATCAAGTCCCACTCCCGGTCTGTATAGTACCCCGGCAGCTCCGCCTTACGGTCAATCCTTAACATCCAGACGGCATAGCGGCCGCTCTCCAGCACCATCTCGCCTTCCGAGCAGCCTTCCTCGATTTCGTCCGGTGTCAGCCGCTGGAATAGCAGCCGCTGCATGAAACGCTGGCGCAAGAAATGTGCCGACAGCTTCGCCTTTCTCTCCAATGCCGCCGTCCGGATTTCGATTAAGCGCTTGGCGTCCAGTTCCTTTATGATCTTCCCAAAGGCCTCGTCGATATCCGCTCCGCTTACGGGCTTCAGCAAATAATCGGAAACGCCGTACCGGATGCCTTGACGCGCGTATTGAAAATCGTTGTAGCCGGAAAGAAGGACGATTTTCGTAAAAGGAAACCGCTGCATAATCCAATTGGTTAACTCGAAGCCGTCCATGAAGGGCATACGAATATCCGTGAGCAAAATGTCGACCGGCTCGCCGTACAATCGCTGACAAGCCGTCAAGCCGTTATCGCAGCAACCGGACAAGCGGATGCCCAATGCTTCCCAATCGTGGACTTCCAGCCCTCTGCGGATTTCCTCTTCGTCATCTACAATCAGCATATTATACACCGCATCACCGCCTTGTCGAATTGGGGAACGTACAGCATAAAAATTACGTCATAACGGACGAGCAGCTTCGCATGTCCGATTTCTGTCACAATTCGACAATACGAATCGTTTCTCCTTCTTGACGGTACGCGCTGCAGGGCCGCAGCCGAAACTCCTTCATTTTCCGATATCAACAGCCTAAAATATCGATATTTTCGAGCGGAATGCCAGTGCTATAATCGGGTGGAACAATTTCTGACAAGGGGATGACAAAATGATCATGAACGAAAAGGAATACCGCAACAAGGTGCTCGGCTGCTGGATGGGAAAAAATATCGGCGGTACGCTCGGCGCTCCTTTCGAATTCAAAAGACAGTTGAACCGGGTATCGTTCTACACGCAGCAGCTTGACGGAAACCCTTTGCCGAACGACGATTTGGATATTCAGCTGCTGTGGCTGATCGCTCTCGAAGAGAAAGGCATCGACGTAGACGCGCGGTTGCTCAGCGAGTATTGGCTTCATTACGTCACGCCTCACTGGGCTGAATACGGCATTGCCAAGGTGAACATGCGCGCGGGACTGATGCCCCCGCTGAGCGGCACCGCCAACAACATATTCAAGCATAGCAACGGAGCTTTCATTCGATCGGAGATATGGGCATGCATCGCGCCGGGTTATCCCGAGCTGGCCGCGCGTTATGCATACGAGGACGCCATCATCGATCACGGCAACGGAGAAGGCGTCTATGCGGAAGTGTTCTGCGCCGCCCTAGAGAGCGCCGCTTTCGTCGAGCGGAATATCGATTCTCTGATCGCGATCGGCCTTTCTTACATTCCGGACAACTGCGGCGTTGCACGCGCGATCCGGCATGCCGAGTCTTCCTATCGGCAAGGCTTGAATTGGGAAGAGGCCCGGGACGACCTGCTCCGCCATCATCGGGGCAAATATGCAGTGTGGGCGGGCATTTCTCAGGAGGACGAGGAGAAAGGGTTCAAGGACGGCATTCCGGGCTGGGACGCGCCTGCCAATCTCGGGATCGTCATTCTCGGCCTGCTCTACGGGGAAGGCGATTTCGATAAGACGCTCTGCACGGCGGTAAATTGTGGGGAAGATACCGACTGCACAGCCGCTACCTTGGGAGCGCTGTTCGGCATCCTGTACGGCCTGGATGCGATTCCCGAACGCTGGATCGCGCCAATCGGCACCGGCATCAAGACAGCTTGTTTGAACTTGGGGGAGCTTGGAGTTTACGGGGACCAACTGCCTGCCGATATTTATCAATTGACCGATCGAGTCGAGTCGATAGCCCGGCAGGTGATCGCCGGCAAGAAGGGGCCGCTGACTCTCTCAGCGGACGAGCCGACGCAGCTGAACGATCTGGAATCGGCGTCGCTGAAAGACAATGACGACAAATTCAAGCCGCTCTTTTCCAAAACGTCTGGCACCGCATTCCGGTTCGACTTTTTTGAGATCGTCGTCGATTACGGCGAGGAGGGGGCCGTCATACGGGCCGGAGAATCGAAGACGATCCGTTTGGTCATCCGCAACAGTTATAAGATATCGGATATACTCAACATCCGCTGGTATGGCCCGGAAGGATTCGGCCTGACGCCCGCCGGAACGTCGAAGCTGTTTTCCGCCATCTATCCCGACACGACTAAAGAGATCTCGTTCGATGTCTCCTTGATCAGCCCGAAAGGGACCAACCGATTCGTCGTCGAAGTCACCCTCGACGGCAGAAATACCGTAATGCTCGTCCCTGTCGTACTGCTCGGCAATCTCCAATAGTAACCGTTGGAATGTCAGCCGGCGGTTCCTATCGGCGCTCCCTTTCGGCAGCCCCGGCCTAGAAAACGAAACGCTAAAAAACCTGGCAGGATCTATTCCGCCAGGTTCTTTCTTTAAAATAGTATGTGAGTATCCATCAAGGGACGAGCAAGCTGAACCAGCCTTCCTTGGCCTCACCTTCTCCGCATGAGGCGAGTTCATATACCGTGCCTTGGTCTGACTTCTTTTCTTCTATTGCTTTGCAGAAGGCATACCGCTTCATTGGCGTACCATAGGCATCGTGCGTGTTCTCGTATATGTTCCTGATCGTCTCGCCGTCGAAAGACAAATTGTTGAAGATCGGATCGCCTTCAATCGTGTATTGCACGACCTGCACCTCGCTCTTGGCGCCGCTCTTTACGTTCGCAGCGAACTGCTCCCAGACGTCCTGATTGATCAGTTTGCCATGAATGTTCACGATATCCCCGTTGGTCTCCGCCTGCTTCGAGTCATACTTCAATCCCCATATCAGATCGTATAGTGCGCGAGTTGATTTTTCCGTCAGCCTGTAACCCTGTCCCGTTTCGGAGACATAGGTGATCATTCCGTACTTGGTGCTCGCATCGACCCACAGGTGGAATTCCTTTCGCTTGCCACCCTGGACCAGCACGACATCATAATCTGACTGGGGCACGTCAAGCATACCCTGCATCTTGTCTGCGGACTTGACCGCTTTCGCGAAGACAGCAATCTCTTCCTTCTTGAAGAAAGTGCCATAAGGTTTCTCGTTCACTCGACTGAATCCGAGCGTACGGCTAACGATTACCTGATCGTCGTTGTTCTCCGAAGCCTGTGCTCCGGATGTGTGTGCCGGGCTTGGCGCCGTTGGGAGGGATACCTCTTGTTTAGTCCCACAACCCGGCAAGCCTAACAACAAGACTGCCCCCAAGATGATGACTCTTGATATTCGCATATTCATCTCACCTCAACTTCTTGACGGAGTGAGATCAGTTTAGGTTGCACGTGGGATTCGAACCCACGCACGCTGTGACACGAGTGAATACTGAAACTGCTACGGACAGGGCCCATAGTACTAAACTATCAGTAGCAGCGACTTACAGGATGCAGTACTTAAAAACAAGAAAAAAATTGTCACGGTTTTCTTTTCGTCCTTAACAACACGTATAAAAGAACGTATCATTTATTTGACACGTGTTATTATACGTTCTATAATCAAGACATAAGGAGGTGAGGCGAGCAAGTGCGAGGCCAATCTTCGCGGGATATGATTGCAACGATCGAAGCTGACGGTTGGTACTTCGTCGAAGCAGCAGGCAGTCATCATCAGTTCAAACACCCGACGAAGAAAGGTAAGGTTACAATCCCGTATCCAAGAAAAGACCTCAGTTTCAAAACAGTACAAAGCATTCTGAAGCAGGCGGGGCTGAAATAAGCCCCCTTGCCTCATCACATAAATGCCAAATAATGTAGGAGGTGAACGCGATGTTAAAGGATCGCTATGTTTACCCGGCCGTGTTCGATTACACTTACGATAACACCGGCCAGCCCGAAGCCATTACGGTTACATTTCCGAACTTGCCCGGAGCCATTACGGAAGGATCTAACGAAGAGGAAGCCGTACACAACGCGAAAGAATGTCTCTCGCTGCATCTCTACGGCATGGAACGCGACGGCGACGAAATCCCATCTCCGTCAAGCCTGCGCGATATCACGCTCGATTCGGCGGATCAGGTCGTTACCTTCATTGACGTCTGGATGCCGCCTTTCCGCGATCATATGGCGGAGAAAGCCGTAAAAAAGACGCTGACAATCCCGCGATGGCTTGACGATCTAGCAACGGAACAGAACGTCAATTTTTCGCGCGTACTTCAAGACGGGCTTAAATCGTATCTCGGAGTGAGCGAACGAAAAGTACCGTAAAGTTTTCGAAAGCCGTTAGGAGTGCGGATTCTCCAACGGCTTTTTACTTACTTACTTACATATCTAATTATGTAAACGTACTTTGCCTTTCCCGTTTCGATCATACTATCGCTTTCGCTAATTTAAAATCGGAAGCATCAGCGGGTACCTCAAAGGCAACAGTTCCCTTCTTTTTCAGACCAGCCTCTATGCCTGTTGTTCCGATCCGTTGATTGTCCGATCCTTCAAATTCTTAGCGCGCTTAACTTTAATCGCTTCATCCAACGTATACGACGGTGGCCCTGCGGGTTCGATCGGAACTCTCTCGCCGATTGTACGGCGGCCTATGCGTTTATCCATAAAACGAAAAACCCCCCTACGCTCTAATTGCGTAGAAGGATCAGATCAGTCAGGTGCAAACGAATCAGTTAGCATCCCAAACATATGTATTCCGCTATGCATGCATACCACATATCGGACTGATAACCGCATAACAGCGGGGTAATTTGGATGATGGCGGAAAGGGTGGGATTCGAACCCACGCACGCTGTGACACGCCTAGCTGATTTCGAGTCAGCCCCCTTGGGCCTCTTGGGTACCTTTCCATTCCGGTCAGCGATACTTATCTTAACACACTACACGTCCAATTGCAAGCTATTTCTACTCATTCAAACCGTCATTATTTTCTGCTGATTGCTTCATTGAGCCCGAACCCGGACCCTGCCGTAATACTTTTTTCATGTATTTCTCAAACTTTACTCGCGGCACCAATACGCTATGCTTGCAGCCGACACACTTGATGCGAATATCCATCCCCATCCGAATAATTTCCATTTCATTCGTTCCACACGGATGAGCTTTCTTCATCTGTACGATATCGCCTAAATCGAATTGCTTGCGTTCCAATATTCACTGCCCCCCTTTAAGCTTCCCAGCCTGTAACTAATTCATAGCCGCCTTCCGCACTGGCTTGAAAAATCCCGCGCACCTCTACATTTTCACTAATAATGATTCCCCCAACCTGCTGCAGGTCATCATCCGGAAACTCAATTGATAAGGCGCAGCCGGCTGTAATTTCTTTAGGCGTTGGCCGCGTATCTATTTCAATATCCGCATACTCTAGCAACATTTCTGCCCGCAATGCCTGCTGTGTAGAATCGAATGCTATTAACACCCTTATCCCCCTCAGAATAGAATCAAATTGCTTCCTCTAGTCCAAGTATAAAATAACGCTGTCATCCATATACTAGCTAGTAGAAAAGCTATGAGGAAAAAGCCATAAGACCAGCATTTGCTCCACCTTGGTCGGACAAAAGGCAGGAGGGGTTAGTTAGATGAAACTAGCACGAACGAAAGATTCACCACTGAACGTAGCTCATACCGAACCGAATGTAATGGGCATTCTTATTAATGAACTTACTGATCTGCTGCATAACGCGCCACATGATGCACGCATTGTCATTGTTTGTGTTGGTACGGACCGTTCGACCGGTGATGCCCTTGGCCCGCTTGTCGGTTCAGGACTAAGCAAATACCGCAGCCTCTTCTTCGACCTTTATGGTACATTGGAACAGCCTGTTCATGCCCTAAATTTAAATGATACCTTGCAGCAAATTGAAAAGAAAACTCCGAACCCGTTCATTATTGGGATCGATGCTTGCCTTGGGCAGGTGTCGAGTGTAGGCAATATCCAAGTCGGAACAGGTCCCGTCCGTCCTGGTGCCGGCGTTAACAAGGAACTGCCGCCCGTCGGAAATATGCATATTACCGGAATCGTGAATGTTGGCGGATTTATGGAGTATTTTGTACTGCAGAATACTCGTCTCCATCTTGTGATGCATATGGCTGATGTTATTGCCTGCAGCCTTTTCTCTGCTGTTGTCCAAACCGTGCGCTCGCGCTCTATGAATCCTCCTGCTGTAATGCAAGACTAAGCGCTTTTTTCTCTTCTTCAGTCAAAGTATATTCAGACTGACCCTCTTTTACAGGCTTGGCATATAAATAGGTAGTGTCTCTCGCATGAAGGCCGCTTAGCACCATCCCTGTTTGCTTGTCGTCCACTATAGCAAAGGAAAAGCTCAAGTTGCTGCCAGGCTCTGAGAAGGCGTTATAGCGATGAACGCCGACATTACCCTTCTTGGAGCGCAGCTGCTCCTTCACCTTTTCAAGCTCCGCTGAGAGCGATGTATGATTGTACTCATGAACCTGCATCTGCTCCTGCAGCATAATGAGAATTTCCTCCAGATTATTGACTCCCGATCCATCCATAAATTCCAAATAGGATCGGCGCAGCCGCTTCAACTTTCCGCCGAGGATTAAAGTACGAATTAACAAAAGTATAACAACAAAGAATAAGGCAATGGTCACAAGATCCATCGGCCTCAGTTCAATCGCTTCCATAAATATCTGGTCTCTCCCCTGCTTAAAGGCTGTTGACTTAAGTCAATCTCACAAATACGCGAGCTGCTGAAATTGACTTAATTATAATGTTTTTTAATTTCCCCGATTGCCATAATAAGTGCTTCCGCTTCATTCTTTGTCGTGAAGCATCCCACACTCGCTCTAACAGCCCCTGTCGCAAGCGTTCTTGCTGTACCGTGTGCCAACGGTGTGCAATGAAAGCCGGCACGAACCGCGATTTGATAATGCTGATCCAAAATAAATGCTGTTTCTGCCGGATCAATCCCTTCGACAATAAAAGATACAATTCCTGTGCGCGGCAAGCCCGAAGCCGGCCCCAGAATTCGGATGCCGCCGATGGTCTGCAGCTCTTCCATTATATACTGCACTAAAGACCACTCATGATCATAAATACGCTTGGGCGTCTGCTCAAGCACGTACTGCACGCCTGTCTTCAACCCGGCTAATCCCGGACAATTCTGCGTACCAGCCTCAAACCGGTCAGGACGCACTGTAGGCTGCTCCAGCGACTCGGACTGGCTGCCTGTTCCCCCATGCAGCAGCGGCTCCAGCTCGACCTTAGGATGAATGTAGAGCCCTCCCGTCCCCTGCGGGCCTAACAGTCCTTTATGACCAGGAAACGCCAACAAATCAATTCCCATTGCCTCGACATCAATATCGAGCAAACCGGCAGATTGTGCCGCATCCACCAGCAGATGAACGCCATGCTTTCTGGTAACCGCTCCGATATCGGCTAATGGCACTATCGACCCTAACAAGTTGGAGCTGTGATTGACAATAACCACCCTTGTATGAGGCCGAATCAATTGCTCAAGCCTAGCGATATCAACCTTTCCATATTCATCGGTCTCCATCGTAGTCACTTCGATATTAGCGATTTTCTTCAAATATTCCAGCGGCCTGCGTACTGAGTTGTGTTCAACTGCTGTCGTAATGACATGATCCCCCGGCTTTACTAATCCCTTAATCGCTGTATTCAAAGCCATTGTTGTATTCATTGCAAAGGCTATATCGTTCGGATTAGCAATTCGAAACAATTTGGCAAGCGCTTTTCTTGCCTCAAACATAATTCGGCTGGCGCGGACCGCCATCTGATGGCTTCCCCTGCCTGGATTGGCAGCATCCTCTTGCATCGCTTGAACAATCGCTTCAGTAACACCGGGTGGCTTGGGCCAAGATGTGGCCGCATGGTCCAAATAGATAACACCACGCTGAGTAGCTTCCGGACGCATGAACTCCCCCCCTGTAACCAGACCTCAAATTAAATGATTTAACAATACAAGAAGAAACGGCTGACGCCATCCTTTGTTGCGAGGCAAGTTTCTTCCCTCAGAAATATAAGCTGGGTATAAGGTGAAACTTATACTTTCTTATATTTTAAGAAGAAATGGCCGACGCCGTCCTTGGCGCGAGGCAAGTTTCTCCCCTTAGAAATATAAGCTGGGTATAAGGCAAAACTTATACTTTCTTATATTTTAATAATAGCATACCCGAGCGATATCTTCATCTTACGATACCACTCAAGTATGCTATTTGTTTCCTAAGCCATTTGTTGAAGCAGTTCCAGTAATCTTTCTAAATCCTGCTTATTATAATAAAGAAGCTCAATCCGGCCTTTATCCTTTTGCTGCTTGATTTTCACCGTCGTCTTAAACTGATTCTGCAATGTTTCTTCCAGCTGTTCAAGATACGGATCACGTTTCTTCGCGGATAGCTTTGCTTTCAAAGGCTTCTTCTCATCCAGCTTTTGAATTGCCTCCTCAAGGTCGCGCACACTCCACTCATGGGTGATCGTCTGTTCAGCTAATTCTCTTTTTGTGCTGTCATCCTTCACACCTACGAGCGCGCGGGCATGTCCCATCGACAATGTTCCACGTGAAACATTTTCCTTAATTTGCTCCGGCAAGGAAAGTAACCGCAAAAAGTTGGCAATATGAGATCGCGACTTACCAACCTTCATCGACAGCTCTTCTTGCGTCAAATTGAATTTGTCCATCAATGCCTGATAGGCAAAAGCCAGCTCAATGGCATTCAAATCTTCACGCTGCAAATTTTCTATAAGCGCGATTTCCATAACCTGCTGGTCGGAGAAGCTGCGCACAACAGCTGGAATCGTAGTATTGCCGCATAACTGGGATGCACGAAAACGTCGCTCACCTGCTATGATTTCATAGCCCTTAAGGACCGTCCTGACAATAATCGGTTGAATAACGCCATGCTGTTTAATCGACTCCGCCAGTTCACGAATTGCCTCATCATCAAATGTTTTCCTTGGCTGATAAGGGTTAGGACGCAGTTCAGTTAATGCCACTTCAATGACCTTATCATCTTCGCTTACAGAAAGCGATGGAATAAGCGCATCGAGTCCTCTACCTAGCCGCTTGCTCATACATGATCACTTCCTTCGCGAGTTCAAGATAAACTTCAGCTCCCTTGGATCTTGGATCATATGTAATGATCGACTGCCCGTGGGAAGGAGCTTCACTTAATCGAACGTTACGGGGGATAATCGTCTGGTACACCTTTTGTTGAAAATACTTTTTCACTTCTTCAATGACTTGAATGCCGAGATTGGTTCTGGCATCAAACATCGTCAAAAGCACGCCTTCAATTTGCAAAGAAGTATTTAAATGCTTTTGTACTAATCTGACCGTGTTTAGCAGTTGACTTAACCCTTCAAGGGCGTAATACTCACATTGAATCGGAATGATGACCGAATCGGAGGCGGTAAGCGAGTTAATCGTCAGCATACCGAGTGAAGGCGGACAATCTATCAATATGTAATCATACTGACTTTTCACTTGCTGCAATGATTTCTTCAAGCGGTGCTCGCGCGATATCGTCGGAACAAGCTCAATTTCCGCGCCCGCCAACTGAATCGTGGCAGGAATCAAATGCAACCCTTCAATATTAGTTGGCAAAGTTGCATCCTTCGGGTGAACATCATTAATAAGCACGTCATAGATGCAATGCACCACGTCCGCCTTATTAATACCGATCCCACTCGTCGTATTGCCTTGAGGGTCAATATCGACGAGCAAAACCTTTTTCCCCAAAGATGCGAGACAAGCGCCCAGATTAACAGACGTTGTCGTCTTACCGACACCGCCCTTCTGGTTCGTAATCGCAATCGTTTTTGACAAACCCGTTCACCTCTATGTGATAGCATGTTGATCTATAATCTATTCGCTAGTTTTCCACTTTAATAAGCAATAGAAAAAGGCGATGCCGTCCTAAAGAAGCGGACGGCTCGGAGCGGCATGATAAACTCTATTTTCTCATGTTTTCATCGTAAATACGAATAAATGAAGAAACTCTAATCCATCATAATTATGGGATTACCTTTTTGGTATTTGAATGACAATCTCGTAATGATCCTCATAGTCTTTCTCATTGGTTTTAATCTGCATACCTGATCCAGACACCATATCAATCGACTGACGAATGGTGTTCAGCGCTAGGCGAACATCCTTTGTAAACGAAATACGACGTGATTTTTTAATCGTAGCCGCTTCCTTGTAGAACGCGACACGAGCCTCGGTTTGTTTTACGTTCAACTCTTTTGCAACAATATCTTCCAACACTTTCAATTGCAGTTCTTCGGAATCCAAAGACAATAAAGCTCTGGCATGTCTTTCTGTAATTTTCCGCGCGACCAGCGCTGCCTTAACAGGCTCGCTTAGACCAAGCAAGCGAATTTTATTCGCAATTGTCGATTGACTCTTCCCTAAACGCTGGGCAAGGCTTTCCTGCGTCAATTGATGCAGGTCAATCAGTTTCTGATAGGCAACCGCCTCTTCAATCGCCGTCAAGCCTTCCCGCTGCAGATTTTCAATCAACGCGATGGACGCCGCTTGTGAATCGTTGAATTCGCGCACAATAGCAGGGATTGTTTGGAGTCCCAGCTTTTTCACTGCACGCCAACGCCGTTCGCCGGCAATAATTTCATATCGCCCATTGCGAACACGCACTACGATCGGCTGTATAACCCCATGTGTTCTGATCGTTTGACATAGCTCATCAATACGTTCATCATCAAAGATCGTTCGCGGCTGATAAGGACTTGTATCAATCTCATCCACCGCTACCTGCTTCACTTCATCCTGATTGTTTTTCTGTTCGGACAGGCCGAATAATCGTGAAAATTGTTCTTTCATCGCGTCAACTACCACCCGAATTCAAAATGCCGAGGATTGTCGTTATACAATAATTCTTCGGCTGCAAATGATTTTCCTGCTTGACAAACAGCGTCAACAAACATAATTATGACAAAAATGTTTCACGTGGAACATTTTGCAGTATTAATCTCGCTATGTAATCGGCTGTTTAAGTGGTAAGCCCGCTTTGCGAGGAAATTTTTTGGGCGTTGCAGCTATTTTGTCAATAACAATCATATGCCGGTCTGACTGTTCAAATGGAAGCTTCATTGGATGAACGGCTTTTAGCTTTCCTTTTAATTGCTGCAGGCTAGCAGTTGCCTCAACTAATTCCTCGTCTGGCGCCGTACCCTTCATTGCAATAAACAAGCCGTTTTGCCGAACAAACGGCAAACAAAATTCTGCAAGCACATTAAGACGCGCAACAGCGCGCGCAGTTGCAAAATCATAATGATCGCGATGCTCCGGCAATCTGGCGATATCTTCAGCCCGCCCATGTACACATTGAACATGATCCAGGCCGAGCCGCTCTACAACATGCTTTAGAAATTGGATCCTTTTGTTCAGAGCATCGACAATCATGATTTTCATATCCGGGTAACAAATTTTAAGTGGAAGACTGGGAAAGCCTGCACCGGAACCGATGTCTGCCAGGCTTCTCCCTTTTACATCAATATAAAACGATAGCGATATAGAATCATAGAAATGCTTTTCGTAGACGGCCTCACGTTCAGTAATGCCAGTCAAATTCATTTTTTCATTCCATTCAACCAGCAGCTGGTAATAGAGCTCGAATTGTTCCAACTGGCGCTCTGACAGAGTTATGCCTTGCGCAGCCAGCATTTCCTGAAACCAAGTCGGTTTATGATTCATTTTTTACCCCCGTGCAGCGACTACCCTATTATAGTTTTCCAAATAAACAAGCAGAATGGAAATGTCAGCCGGCGTTACGCCGCCAATTCTCGATGCTTGACCGATCGAGATAGGTCTTACTTTCTCCAGCTTTTGCTTGCCTTCTGTAGCCAGACCATGAATGACGGAATAGTCGATATCTTCCGGGATACGCTTTTTCTCCATTTTGGCCAATCTTTCGACCTGCTGCAGTTGTTTGTCAATATATCCCGCATATTTGATTTGGATCTCGACTTGCTCTTTCATTTCATTATTCAGGCCCTCTGCTTGTTCAGTCAGCTGTTCGATGTGAGCATACATAACCTCAGGACGGCGCAGCAAAGAAAATGCGTCCACCGTATTTTGCAACGGCGCTGAGCCCAGTGATGCCAAAAGCTCCTGCACATGCTCTTCAGGACGGATCTTTACTGTTTTCAGCCGAGCGAGCTCTTGCTCGATCATTTCTTTTTTATGCTCAAACTTCTTGTAGCGCTCTTCAGAAATCAGTCCTGCCTCGTAACCGATTGGTGTCAAACGCAAATCGGCATTGTCATGGCGCAGCAACAACCGATATTCTGCACGGGATGTCAGCAATCGATACGGTTCATTTGTGCCTTTCGTTACCAAATCATCAATTAACACGCCGATATAACCTTGGGAACGATCTAACACAACGGGTTCTTTGCCTTGTACTTTGCGTGCAGCGTTAATGCCAGCCATAACCCCTTGTGCAGCCGCTTCCTCATAACCGGAGGTGCCATTGATTTGTCCCGCGGTGAAAAGATTCGGAACAGCTTTTGTTTCGAGTGATGGCCACAATTGTGTTGGAACGATGGCGTCATACTCGATCGCATATCCGCTGCGCATGACTTCTGCATTTTCCAGACCAGGAACTGAGCGTACAATTTTCACTTGTACCTCCTCCGGCATACTTGTCGACAAGCCTTGGACATAGTATTCGGCCGTACTTTTCCCTTCAGGCTCCAAAAAGATCTGATGCGTCGGTTTGTCTGCGAAGCGAACAATTTTATCTTCGATCGACGGACAATAACGTGCCCCTGTCCCTTCAATCGCTCCTGAAAACATTGGCGAACGATGCAAGTTCTCATTAATAATGCGATGCGTTTCTTCCGAAGTGTATGTTAACCAGCATGGCAATTGCTCGTTATTCGAATATTCGGTTTCATAGGAGAAAAACTGCGGGTTCTCATCGCCAGGCTGAATTTCCGTTTTGGAAAAGTCAATCGTATCCTTGTGCACCCGCGGCGGAGTTCCTGTTTTGAAGCGCACAAGCTCCAAACCGAGCGAGCGCAAGCTTTCCGATAGCTTAACCGACGGCTGTTGATTGTTCGGCCCGCTTTCGTACATGAGCTCACCCATAATAATTTTGCCGCGCAAATAAGTCCCTGTCGTCAAAACGACAACTTTCGCACGGTATTCTGCGCCAGTTTTAGTTACAACTCCTACACATCGACCATTTTCTACAAGAATTTCATCCACCATGCCTTGACGCAACGTCAATCGTTCAGCATCCTCGATAGTTTGCTTCATCGAGTTTTGATATTGCACTTTATCAGCTTGAGCGCGCAGCGCATGTACAGCCGGCCCTTTTCCTGTATTGAGCATTCTCATTTGAATAAAGGTTTTATCGATTGTTTTGCCCATTTGGCCGCCAATCGCATCAACTTCGCGTACGACATGTCCCTTGGCCGGACCGCCGATCGAAGGATTGCATGGCATAAAGGCAATCATGTCCAAATTAATGGTAAGCAATAAGGTTTCACAACCCATGCGTGATGTTGCCAGCGCAGCCTCACAGCCTGCATGTCCGGCACCAACCACGATTACATCATATTGTCCTGCTGCAAATCCCATCGTAAACTCCCTCCTTAACCTCTTTTTCTTGAAAGGTTTTCATTAACATTTTTTACAACCGTATTTTATCGTTATTTACCTAAACAAAACTGAGAGAAAATTTGGTCGATGAGTGACTCACCCACCGAATCTCCTATAACTTCGCCAAGTTGCTCCCATGCACTTCTTATATCAATTTGCACAATATCAATCGGAATGCCAAGTTCGGTAGCTTCCATCGCATCCACTAAAGATTGACGTGCTGCACGCAGTAATGAAATATGTCTGACATTACTTACATACGTTAAATCGGCTGACTCTAATTGTCCACCGAAAAATAAATCCATTATCACCTTTTCTAGCCGGTCCAAGCCTTTTTCCTCAAGCACGGACATATCCACAATTAAATCGGCTGAAAAAACACGCTCTACTTCTGCGCGGTCAATTTGAATCGGCAAGTCCGTTTTATTGAAAATAACGACTGCCTGCTTGCCCTTCACCTGCTCCAGCAGCTGCAAATCCTCTGCTTGCAACGGCTCGCTTGCATTAAGAACAAATAAGACTAAATCCGCCTCTTCGATTGCGCTGCGGGACCGTTCAACCCCAATCTGCTCTACGATATCGGCCGTTTCCCGAATGCCGGCAGTATCCAAAAGGCGCAGCGGTATGCCGCCTAATGTGACATACTCCTCGATCACGTCGCGGGTCGTACCGGGTATATCGGTCACGATCGCTTTATTTTCCTGCACAAGCGCATTAAGCAGCGAGGACTTGCCGACATTCGGGCGTCCAACTATTGCCGTAACAATGCCTTCCCGCAGTATTTTACCTTCACTCGCTGTTTTTAACAGCCCGTCAATTTCCGCGCACGCCTGGTTGCAATGATCCCGGATGAAGGCGTTCGTCATTTCCGCTACATCATGCTCCGGATAGTCAATATTCACTTCTATATGAGCCAGCAATTCCACTAAGCGATGGCGCAAATCCTTCACTTTGCGCGACAAAGTCCCTTGAGCTTGCTTCATCGCGATCGAGAAGGCGCGATCCGACTTGGAGCGAATGAGATCGATGACCGCTTCTGCTTGCGTCAGGTCAATCCGTCCATTCAAAAAGGCCCGCTTCGTAAATTCGCCTGGCTCCGCCAGCCGGATCTCCTTTTGCCGAAGCAACAGTTCCAATACCCGTTTAACGGCTACTACACCGCCGTGTGTACTTAATTCAACCACATCTTCTGCTGTAAATGACCGGGGGCCGCGCATTAATGTCAGCAAAATTTCTTCAACAATCTCTCCTGTCTCCGGATCAACAATATGCCCGTAGTGAACGGTATGCGACGGCGCCTCAGCGATATTCGTTTTGGAACGAAATACCCGGGACGCCGCGGTTACGGCATCAGGTCCACTTACCCGAATAACGGCAATGCCGCCCTCTCCGACTGCTGTCGAAATGGCGGCAATGGTGTCATTTATCATCATACGCGGTTACGCTCCCAACGCTTTTACTTTATTTCTCGTATATTTAGAAAATGAAGCAATGACCGTCAAGCGAGCCATTGCTTCATTCTCTTCCTTCTATTGTTTCAAAGCGATGACAATCCGCCGATTTGGCTCTTCGCCTTTACTGAATGTCTTAACTTTTGCATGCACTTGCAAACGAGCGTGGATCACTTTGCGTTCGTGAGCCGACATCGGTTCCAGCACTACTTCTTTCTTTGTGCGGATTACCCGGTTTGCAAGCCGATCAGCCAACTCTTCGAGCGTCTTACGCCTGCGTTCACGAAAATCCTCAGCATCCAGTATGATGCGAAGATGGCTGTCAGAATAACGGTTGGCCACAATATTGACCAAATATTGCAAGGCGTCTAACGTTTGCCCGCGGCGGCCAATCAGCACACCAATATCTCCGCTGCCTGACAAGATAAGCGTCAGTCCTTCGCGGCTTTGCTTGCGGGTGATGTTTAATTCCAGGCCCATTGCGCGGGCAACATCGTTAACAAACTGTTCTACTTCAGCGATCGGATCTTGGCTCGCTTCGAGAGGTGGCTCTTCCGCTTGCGATGCCGGTTCAGGCACTGGGACAAGCTCAAGCTCGACCTTCGCCGCTCTTGTTCCGATCAATCCGAACAAGCCTCTGGATGGCTGTTCAAGCACATGAACAATGACTTGATCCTCAGTCACTTGCAATTCCTTTAATCCGTTACGTACAGCATCTTCTATCGTTTTACCCGATGCTACGATTTTGTTCATTTCGCAGGAGCACTCTCCTTCCCCTTATTTGAGGAACGTACATAAAGGAAATAGTTCTGAATAATGGTGTACACATTACTGAATACCCAATAAAGAGGCAGCGCAGCCGGGAAGTTCAATGCCATTACGAAAATAAGGACAGGGAAGATCAACATAATCCCTTGCATCATCGGCATCGTCTTCTGCTGAGAAGACATCATCTTCGACTGAATAAAGGTTGTCAGTGCCGCCAGTACAGGAAGCAGATAAGCATACCAGGCCTGTTCGTTTACAGGTACCCCCATCTTGATCCCAAGGAACGAGTGATCCCGGATCGCCGGATTCCAATAAATCGAATTATACAAGGCAATGAAAATCGGCATCTGTACAATTAACGGCAGACAGCCCGCAAGCGGATTCACTCGATGCTGCTGGAACAGCTTCATCGTCTCTTCTTGCTGTTTCTGCGGGTTATCCTTATACTTTTCCTTAATTTTCGCCAGCTCCGGTTGCAGAGCCTGCATTGCTTTAGAACTGCGATATTGCTTCAGCGTCAGCGGCAAAATCAATGTTCTGACAATAATCGTCAGCAGCAAAATCGCAAAGCCATATTCACCATTGAACCAGCCAGCAAATGTGTCGAGCATCAGAGCAAACCAATACACGACATTTTTCTCCCAGAAGTTGCCCTGCAGCAAATCTTCTGTCCTTACCGTATGACTCGTCGAAGGTGTGCAGCCTGACAATAAAAGCATGACAACAACGAGCCCCAGCAAGGTGAACCATGTTCGTTTTGAAATCCGGGACAACACGAAAACTCCTCTCTAGAGTACCCTCACAATTCCACTTTCATCCTGTTATCGATTCATCTAAAACTATAACATATTTTAGGTACCAAGGAAACAAGCCTTCCACTTGTGGACAACCGGTTTATTTACTCGCTTTCAACAATCCGGAACGCTTCAAAACATGAAGCATGCTTCGCTCCAGTTCCTTCATTTTCATCCCTACAGCAGCTTTGCGTACTATAATGATAATGTCCAGCTGATCCGTAATCCGGTCAGCCTGATGACGAATAATTTCCTTAACCAGGCGGCGCATCCGGTTGCGAACAACTGCATTGCCAATCTTTTTGCTGGCAGATACACCGAGACGAAACGGCTCCGCTTTCGGCTGCCGCGACCAATAGACGACGAATTGACCATTAGCGAATGACTTCCCGTGGCGATAGATCCGACTGAAGTCTTCACGCTTTCGTAATCGTAATTTTCTTTGCACCTGTATCCCTCACCAAACCCTCACCTATCAATTATTACCCGTTATGCCGCTCTTAAACAGCATGTCCGCACCTGGTCTGTGAAGTGCTGCCCTTGCAGCAAGAGGAAACAGTGGGCGCCTTCCTTGGTTTCCTTTCTAAATAACCCAAGTGTAGAGGGCGAACCTGTACTCTTCATATTGAAATAAAAAAAAGACCACGGCATGTGGTCTTCTGTCTACGCGCTCAGTACTTTTCTGCCCTTTTGGCGGCGGGCGCTCAATACTTTACGGCCATTCTTCGACGCCATCCGTTTACGAAAACCGTGTACTTTTTTGCGCTTGCTTACATTTGGTCTAAATGTAGGTCTCACTCTCTGCACCTCCCGGATCCATATTCCCTCGCCTGGCGAAAACCTATGCATTCGTCGCTCGTACGACGGACCATTTCTCATTATAAAAACGCTATTTTTTATTTAACCACGCCCACAGCATAATGTCAATACAACACGCTTACCGCAAATTCCGGCAAAATAAGCCACCTCTGCACAAGCCGACAGAGCCTGTGGATAAATTACAAAAAGGCGCACTTTTCTTCAAAATTAATAACATGTGGACAGTTTTTTTAGACTTTCCACAGTTTTTGTCGAATCTTAACAGGATATAAACAATATCTAGTGTTGTAGATAACTTTTATGCACAACCTATTGAATTTGTGGATAAAAACGAGCAAATCGTTGAAAAATAGAGCCTATTTTGCTATGATAGATTTGTTTTTGATGTGGATGACTCTAACTTTTCCTCAGAATTATTAACAGCCTGTGGATAACAATGTGAACAACATTCACCCCCTTTTGATAATTTTCTCTCATGCATCCTTAATACTGTGGATGAACATGTCACGATTGCCCGGTAATTCGACACCTGAGGCCTTACTATGCCTATTCCCGGGTGAAATTGATAAGGAGTGACAAGTCTGTGGATAGCCATGCGCACGAAATGTGGCAACAGGTGCTGTCGATTATACAAACCAAGCTAAGCAAGCCCAGCTTTGACACCTGGTTCAAAGCGACCAAAGCTTCCTTCCACGGTGAATCGATGGTCATCATAACCGCTCCAACAGCATTCGCCGTCGAATGGCTGGAGGGCCGGTATACTAAGCTGGTTCGAACAACGCTTCAGGAATATATGGGGCGCCAATTCGATATAAAATTTGTAATTGAAGAGAACAAACCGCCGGAGCCGGCTGTGCAGCCTCCGCCAGCGCCGCAAGTTTACATTCCATCCGAAGATACAGCTCAGTATATGCTGAATCCGAAGTATACATTCGACACATTTGTCATCGGTGCGAATAACCGTTTTGCCCACGCGGCTTCTTTAGCAGTTGCCGAAGCGCCTGCTAAAGCCTATAATCCGCTGTTTCTGTATGGCGGCGTAGGACTTGGCAAAACACATCTCATGCATGCGATCGGTCATTATATTTTGGATCACAATCCAAGCACCCGCGTGCTTTATTTGTCGTCCGAAAAATTCACCAATGAATTCATCAACTCGATACGCGACGACCGCGGCGAGAGCTTCCGCAACAAATATCGCAGCATCGACGTGCTACTAATCGACGATATTCAGTTTTTAGCCGGCAAAGACGGGACGCAAGAGGAGTTTTTCCATACCTTCAATGCGCTGCATGAAGAACGTAAGCAAATCGTCATTTCCAGCGACCGGCCGCCGAAAGAAATTCCAACTTTGGAAGAGCGGCTGCGCTCCCGCTTCGAGTGGGGACTGCAGACGGATATCCAGCCTCCTGATTTGGAGACGCGGATCGCCATTTTGCGCAAAAAAGCAAAAGCAGAAAACCTGGATATTCCGAATGAAGCGATGATCTATATCGCCAACCAAATCGACACGAATATTCGGGAGCTTGAAGGCGCGCTAATACGGGTTGTTGCCTATTCTTCGCTTATTAACGAAGACATCAGCTCGCATCTGGCAGCCGAAGCGCTCAAGGATATCATTCCGTCAAGCCGGCCAAAGATGATCACAATGCAGGATATTCAACAAAAAGTCGGAGAATTTTACGGTTTGCGGCTCGAGGAATTCAAAGCGCGAAAAAGAACGAAGGCCGTCGCCTTTCCGCGGCAGGTCGCCATGTATCTTTCCCGCGAACTGACGGAGTTTTCACTGCCGAAAATTGGCGAAGCCTTTGGCGGACGCGACCATACGACTGTGATCCACGCCCATGAGAAAATATCGCAGCAGCTCAAAAACGATCCGGAATTATACAAAATCGTGCAGACCATTACGGAAAAGGTAAAAAATCATACTTAATTTCTCAATAAAATAAGCGCACAAAGTTATCCACTTGTGCGCACAAAAGAACCAAAAGCCTATGCACAAGATATACACATGTGGATAGGCTTGATTTATCATTGCTTTTCCCGCTTATCCACATATTCACGGCGCCTACTGCTACTACGACTATTTTTTATTAATTCATCATCTATTAAAACGTGCGACATAAGTCCATCAAATTCGACCTGCTGCACAATCAACGATATTAGGAGTGAAATCATGAAATTAACCATTCGCAAAGATGAGCTTAACGATGCCATTCAGCATGTATCCAAAGCGACATCTCCGCGCCCAACCATCCCGATTCTTGGCGGCATTAAATTCGACGCCACTCATCAAGGTGTTACATTAACAGCAAGCGATGCAGATATTTCGATTCAAAGCTTCATTCCTGTCGAAGATGGCGATTTGGTCATTGCAAAAGTCGACAAGCCTGGCAGCGTCGTACTGCCGTCCAAATTTTTTGTCGAAATTGTAAAAAAGCTGCCTTCTGATGAAATCGAAATTGAAGTAAGAGAGCATCATCAAACGATGATTCGCTCAGGCTCAAGCGACATCCAAATGCTCGGCCTCGATCCGGAAGAGTTTCCTGTTCTGCCGACAATTGAAGAAAGCGAAAGCATTACAGTACCGGGCGATCTGCTCAAATCGATGATTCGGCAAACTGTATTTGCCGCCTCCACAAGTGAGCAAACCCCTATTTTGACGGGTGTATTATGGAATTTGCACGAGGGCGAACTGAAGTTCGTGTCGACTGACCGTCACCGCCTGGCCAGCCGGGTCGCGCCGGTCGATTGCGATCCTAGCTACCGTTTTTCCAATATCGTTATTTCCGGTAAAACGCTTGTCGAATTGTCGCGTCTGGTGCCTGACGAAAATTGTAAAGTGGACATTGTCGTAGCCGACAATCAAGTGCTGTTTAAAATGAACCAAGTGCTGTTCTATTCGCGCATACTGGACGGGACATACCCTGATACTTCCAAGATTATTCCGAAAGAGTTCCAAACAGAACTTGTTTTGCATACAAAAAAATTGATGGATGCCATCGATCGGGCATATTTGATGTCAAGAGAGGAAAAAACAAATATTGTCCGCTTGGCGACGCAAGATGACGGACTTATTGAAATTTCTTCCAGTTCCACAGAGTTGGGCAGAGTGACCGAGCATCTTGAAGTAAAGCAATTGACGGGCGAGCCGCTCCGTATTGCGTTTAACTCCAAATATATGCTCGACGCCCTGAAAGTTATTGACAGTGAATATTTATTCATTGGCTTTAGAGGCGCTATGAGTCCGATCATCATTAAACCGACAGATCACGACAATAGCTTGCATCTAATATTGCCGTACCGGACGACCGGTTAAACGACCATTGCGGGGAGCTGGCACAATGAAAGACATTTCCATTTCGACAGAATATATCGCGCTCGGTCAATTTTTGAAATTGGCCGACTGCATCGATACAGGCGGAGCTGCGAAGTTTTTTTTGCAGGAGCATGAAATTTTGATCAACGGTGAGCCGGACAATCGCCGTGGACGCAAATTGTATGCTGGGGATCTGGTTGAAATTAACGGCTATGGCAGCTTTAAAGTTGTCAGCCGTTAATGCAACTTTCAGGAGGCATTACCGGGAGGCGGCAATGTGTATTTAAAATCGGTTCAGCTGCAGCAATATCGCAATTATGAGCAATTGGAGCTGCAAACGGATAGTCAGGTTAACTTATTTGTCGGCCCCAATGCACAAGGAAAAACAAATTTGCTTGAGGCCATATTTGTCTTGGCCTTGACCAAGTCTCATCGTACAAGCAAGGATAAAGAATTGATCGGATGGCAAGCGGCAAATGCCCGCATCCGGGGAGAAGTCGACAAAAAGTACGGGGCGCTGACGCTTGATCTCATCCTGTCGACGCAAGGCAAAAAAGCGAAAATTAACGGGTTGGAGCAGCGTAAGTTGAGTGATTTTGTCGGAGCATTGAATGTTGTGATGTTTGCGCCGGAAGATTTGGAAATTGTAAAAGGCACGCCGGGCATACGAAGACGGTTTCTGGACATGGAAATCGGCCAAGTACAGCCCGGCTATTTGCATACTTTAGGCCAATACGCTAAAGTACTTGTTCAGCGCAACAATTATTTGAAAACTTCACATTCTGGCGGCTCGCAGCAAGCGATGCTTGATATCTGGAACATGCAATTAGCAGAATATGGTGTTAAAATTATGAAAAAAAGGCAAAGCTTTATTCATAAACTGCAAACCTGGGCTGAGCAGATTCATTCCGGCATAACCGGCGGTGCAGAAGCGCTTACTATCGTGTACCGCCCCTCCTTTGATGCCGAGCTGGAAGAAGAAGAATCTGTTTTATTTGAGCAATTTATGATAAAGTTATCACAGGTGAAAGATCAGGAACTGCGTCGGGGCATGACAATGGTTGGCCCGCATCGCGATGATCTAGCCTTTTTCATTAACGGCAAGGAAGCCCAGATCTACGGCTCGCAAGGCCAGCAGCGCACAACTGCGCTATCGCTCAAGCTGGCTGAGATTGAGCTTATTCACGAGGAAATCGGGGAATATCCCTTATTGCTTTTGGACGATGTCCTGTCTGAACTGGATCAGAGGCGTCAGACGCAGCTAATAGAGACATTCCAAAACAAAGTGCAAACGTTTATTACGACGACCGGGCTTGAAAGCGTCGATATCAGCAAGCTTACGGACTCCCGTATTTATCATGTGCGGGACGGCCAGGTTGCGCATTGAAGGTACGGGCCTGCGGGTAAGCTCATGCCTTTCGAAATCGAAACAGCAAGGAGAGTTGCTATGTATATTCATTTAGGTGGAGAGAAAATTATTCGCGCCGCGGAACTCGTGGCTATTTTTGATATATCCATCGAGCAGTCTTCCAAGCTGTCCAAGCAATTTGTCGCCCAGGCCCGGAAGCGAAAAGACGTTGAAGTAATAGGAGAAGAGGAAGCGAAATCGATTGTTGTGACGGAACACAAAATCTACTATTCGCCGATATCATCCTCCACGCTGAAGAAGCGATCGCATCATTTTGCGACAACGTAGACGAGCACAAGTGAGGCGTTTGTAGCATAGCAGTCGAGAGGAGCAGTGAAATCGAGCCATGTCGTTGAATCAAAACACGTACGACGAAAATCAGATACAGGTTTTAGAAGGGTTGGAGGCTGTTCGTAAACGTCCCGGGATGTATATTGGTTCAACCAGCAGTAAAGGGCTGCATCATCTCGTATGGGAAGTTGTCGACAACAGTATCGACGAAGCGCTTGCAGGGTATTGCGACCGCATTGAAGTACGCATCCATGAAGATAACAGCATTACCGTTATCGACAATGGACGGGGCATACCGGTGGGCGAAAATGCAAAGCTGAAGAAATCTACGCTGGAAGTAGTTATGACCGTTCTTCATGCCGGCGGGAAATTTGGCGGCGAAGGCTATAAAGTTTCAGGCGGATTGCACGGTGTTGGTGTATCCGTAGTTAATGCGTTGTCTGAGCATGTGACGGCAACGGTCAAACTTCACGGCAAGATTTACCAGATGGAATTCCGCCGCGGCGTTCCGCAAGGCGAACTGCAAATTATCGGCGAGTCCGATGAAACGGGAACGACGATTCGCTTTAAGCCGGATCCGGAAGTGTTCACAGAGACGACTGTATACGAGTATGAAACATTGCAGTCGCGCATCCGCGAGCTGGCCTTCCTGAACAAAGGAATCGAGATCATTCTCGTTGATGAGCGGACGGAAACCTCAGAGAAATACAAATATGACGGCGGGATTATTGAGTTTGTTCAATTTTTGAACCGCAAGCGGGTTGCGCTGCACGAAACGCCGATCTATGTCGAAGGCGAAAAGGATCAAATCCAGGTAGAGGTCGCATTGCAATACAATGACAGCTACAGCGAGAACATTTATTCTTTCGCCAACAACATCAACACGCATGAGGGCGGAACGCATGAATCCGGCTTTAAGAGTGCGTTGACGCGGATCATTAACGATTATGCTCGCAAATCGAACATGATTAAGGATAATGATTCCAACTTGTCCGGTGATGACGTCCGGGAAGGATTGACTGCGATTATTTCGGTCAAAATTCCGGAGCCGCAATTTGAGGGGCAGACAAAGACTAAGCTGGGGAACAGTGAAGTTCGAGGGATTGTGGAATCGTTTTTCGCTGAAAAATTCCAGGAGTTTCTGGATGAGAATCCGGCAGTATCCCGTAAAATCGTCGAAAAAGGGCTGCAAGCCTCCCGAGCACGCGAGGCTGCCCGCAAAGCCCGGGAGTTGACGCGGCGCAAAAGCGCGCTCGAGGTTAGCTCACTTCCTGGTAAATTAGCGGATTGTTCGTCTAAGGACGCTTCAATTAGCGAACTTTACATCGTCGAAGGTGATTCCGCAGGAGGATCGGCCAAGCAAGGGCGGGACCGTCATTTCCAGGCGATCTTGCCGCTGCGCGGTAAAATTTTGAATGTGGAAAAAGCCCGGCTTGACCGCATTCTCGGCAATGCGGAAATTAGAGCCATTATTACAGCGCTAGGAACCGGCATTAGTGATGATTTTGACATTTCGAAGGCACGCTACCACAAAGTCATTATTATGACGGATGCCGATGTCGACGGCGCTCATATCCGCACCTTGCTGCTGACGTTCTTTTTCCGCTACATGCGCAAAATTATCGAGGCCGGTTATATTTATATAGCCCAGCCGCCACTGTTTAAAATCGAGCGCAACAAAGTTGTGCGTTATGCGCAAAGTGAAAAAGAACGCGATGCAATTATTGCAGAATTTGGCGAAGGCGTTAAAGTAAACGTTCAGCGCTATAAAGGCTTGGGCGAGATGAATGCCGGCCAGCTATGGGAGACGACAATGGATCCTGAGAGCCGTACGATGCTGCAAGTAACGATTGAAGATGCGATTGAAGCGGATGACATCTTCGAGACGCTTATGGGCGATAATGTTGAGCCGCGGCGTGATTTTATACAGCAATTTGCCAAGTTTGTAACGAACTTAGACATATAGTTTTGAGCGATTTCAGCCGTTCGGTTTACCGGACGGCTGCTTTTTAAACCTTTGGCCGCGGTTTTTTCTTATTTTTCCCGCGCGGCGCAGCTTCATGCGCCGTTTTCGTTTTTTCTTGATCCGCCCGTAGCCGACACAATAGCAATAAATTTTACGAAACACGGCTTTATCGTTAAGCTTGCGAAAAATATAAGGATCCGGACGTGTATTTACTTCCAAAATCCATGGCTGCAGCGAAAGATCGATCGCTACATCGACGCCGATTTCTTTTAAACTCGGAAGTTGCTGCTCCAATTGGCGGGCGACCTCGATGCCAAGCTGGTTTAAGGATGCTTGATATTGCGGCATCTCATCCAAGCTGAGATAAGACTGCATAAGCAGCTCAAAAGGCAGCGGCGTTCCTCCGCTATGATAGTTGGTGACGATTTTGCGCGGATTGCCAAGGCGTCCGATAATGCCGGTAGCCTCCCACTCATTTGCCGGATTTTTTTGAATCATGACTCGAATATCGAAACGGCGCTGCATATGACTCAGCAGGTGGATACCTTGCTGTACGATATAGCGGCGGGTGCCTATAATGCGCTGCAGCCGGTCAATCATTTGCTCCAATGAGGAAAACGTGTAAAGTCGGGTACCAAGTTGAAAGGTGTACACGCCATGCGGCTTCTTCTCAGCTCGAATTACCCCTTTACCGAAAGTTCCAATATCCGGTTTGAGATAAATCATTGCATATTGATCCAGCATCATTTGGAAGCAGGAGGGGCTCCATGGCTTTGTTGCAGGAATGAATTGTTGAAGCTCATGCGACTGCAGCAGGACATTTGTTTTCAACCATTTGCTTTTCATACGTAGTCCAGTCATTGCTGACCCGCCTTTCTTGTGAATGTTAAGGTTTTGACGGCAAGCAAGACAGAGGTTCAAATCAATGGTATAATGTTGGGTAGTCTATTGTCACAAGCTAGGTCCCTCTTATGCTATTGTATGGCGGTATGTTTCATAGTGAGAGGGTTCGTGTCCTGCAAGGGCGTGGAATTACTGGCCTATTCGCGCAGAAGAGGACGGCAGCTTTGCCACATGCAGCGACCAAGGACGGCATCAGCCGTTTCTTCTCAAAATATAAGAAAGTATAAGTTTCACCTTATACACAGCTTATATTTCTGAGGGAAGAAACTTGCCTCGCGCAAAGGACGGCGTCAGCCGTTTCTTCTTGCAGCGAGGTTTAAGCCAGGATCGTTTATGAACATACTTTAGATATATAAGTTTATAAGAATGAGTCATTTTCATAAGCTGAAAGACTAGCCAGAAGCTGCTTCTTTGACAGCAGCTTGCGGTGAGATGAAACTGGCTCATTATCAAAAGTGATAGTTCGCTTGCCCGATTTGAAGCTTTTAAAAGGTTCAGTAGGGCATTCATTTATAGGAGGTTGACCATGGCGGAAGAACAACGTTCGCAAATACAGGATCGTGATATCGGTGCCGAGATGCGCGAGTCCTTTATGGACTATGCGATGAGCATCATCGTCAGCCGTGCGCTTCCTGATGTCAGGGATGGGCTTAAGCCGGTGCATCGCCGTATTTTGTATGCGATGTCCGAGTTGGGGATGTCCCCGGATAAGCCGTATAAGAAATCCGCCAGAATCGTAGGTGAAGTAATCGGCAAGTATCACCCTCACGGTGATTCTGCTGTGTACGAGACGATGGTGCGGATGGCACAGGATTTCTCACTGCGGTACATGCTGGTTGACGGACACGGCAACTTCGGCTCCATCGATGGAGATGCGGCGGCCGCAATGCGGTATACAGAAGCGCGCCTCTCCAAGATTGCTATGGAGATGCTGCGGGACATTAACAAGGATACGGTCGATTTCATACCCAACTATGATGGCGAGGAGCAGGAACCGACTGTATTGCCAGCGCGATTCCCTTACTTGCTGGTCAATGGCTTGACAGGGATCGCTGTCGGCATGGCCACGAATATACCTCCGCACAATTTGGGAGAAGTAATTGACGGTTTGCAGGCGATGATTCGCAACCCGGAAATTACGATTCCTGAATTGATGGAGTTTATTAAAGGCCCTGACTTCCCGACTGCCGGCTTTGTAATGGGGCGGGAAGGCATTCGCCAAGCGTATACGACCGGCCGCGGATCCGTTACGATGCGGGCCAGAGCGACAATTGAGGATAATGGCGGCAAGGCGCGGATCATCGTGCATGAGCTGCCTTACCAGGTTATAAAAGCGCGGCTTGTCGAAAAGATTGCCGAGCTCGTTCGCGAGAAAAAAATCGACGGCATTACCGATCTGCGCGATGAATCGGACCGCAACGGCATGCGAGTCGTCATTGAGCTGCGGCGCGATGTAAACCCGAGCGTCGTCTTGAACAATTTGTACAAGCATACTCAGATGCAGATGAACTTTGGCATCAATATGCTGGCGATTGTAAACCGCGAGCCGCGCACATTGAATGTGAAAGAGATTCTATATTACTACCTGCAGCATCAGATCGAGGTTATCCGCCGTCGTACGGAATTTGATCTGAAAAAGGCTGAAGCACGCGCCCATATTTTGGAGGGCTTGCGCATTGCGCTTGATCATTTGGATGAGGTAATCGCGCTCATTCGCTCTTCGCAGACAGCCGACCAAGCAAGGGAAGGATTAATTTCCCGTTTCGCGCTTTCCTATGATCAGGCTCAGGCGATTCTTGATATGCGCCTGCAGCGTCTGACAGGTCTGGAACGCGACAAGATTGAAGCCGAGTATGCAGAGCTTCTGAACAAAATTGCTGAATATAAGGCGATTTTGGCGGACGAGCAGCTTGTGCTGGAGATCATTAGCGAGGAGCTGGAGGATGTCAAGGAGCGCTTCGGAGACGAGCGGCGTACAGAGCTGATGATGAGCGACGAGGAGATCATGGATGAAGACCTGATTCCTCGCGAGGACGTCATCATTACGATTACGCACTCCGGCTATGTCAAACGTTTGCCGGTTAGCACATACCGCAGCCAGAAGCGGGGAGGCAAAGGCGTAATGGGGATGGATACGAAGGATAATGACTTTGTTGAGCATCTCTTTGTGTCCAACACCCACCACTACTTGTTGTTCTTTACGGACAAGGGGAAGGTGTACCGCCTAAAAGCCTATGAAATTCCGGATTTGAGCCGGACTGCCCGCGGAACGCCGATCATCAATTTGATTCAGATCGAGCAAGGCGAGACGGTTAATGCGGTTATTCCGGTCGAATCCTTTGATCCGGACCGTTATTTATTCTTCGCTACCCGTCAAGGCATCGTTAAGAAAACGCCGCTTGACGATTACAACAATATTCGCAAGATCGGTTTGATTGCGATTAATTTGCGCGAAGATGACATGCTGATCGGCGTGAAGCTGACGGACGGCAATCAAGAAATTATTATGGGGACAAGTCAAGGGATGTCCATTCGCTTCCCTGAGCAGGATGTTCGCCCAATGGGGCGCGCAGCTACCGGCGTAAAGGGAATCCATACCGACGAAAACGACTATGTTATCGATATGGATGTTATCGTACCGGAAAATGACGTCCTCATCGTTACGTCCAAAGGTTACGGCAAACGTACTCCGATTGGGGAGTATCGAATCCAGTCACGCGGCGGCAAAGGGATTAAAACACTCAATGTTACTGACAAGAATGGACCGATTGTTGGTCTGAAAGTCGTTCAAAATGACGAAGATCTCATGATCATGACATCGTCGGGAACGATGATCCGTACAAGTATGGAGGGCATCTCGACAATGGGCCGCAACACGCAAGGCGTTAAGCTGATTCATATCCGCGATGAGGATTCGGTAGCGACGGTAACGCGCGTAGCCCGCAGCGAAGAAACGGCAGAAGAGCAAGCAGATGGCGAGGTTGCAGGCGAGGGGGCGGATTCATCCGCTGCCGGAGATGCTTCAACTGAGCAATAATTTAGAGTAAGCTTCGTTCAGGTGGAGGGAATTCAATGACAATGGTAGCCGTATCGCAAGTAAAGTTAGGAGATAAACTGCTTCAAGATGTATCGACCCCGCTAGGGAGCATCCTTTTCTACAAAGGCAGGGTCATTACACCGAGAGAGCTGGAAATTCTTCGTGCTTTTCTGGTACCTACCGTTGTTATTGACTCCGGCGATTCGGCTGACCACGGTGCAGAGCAGGTGAAAGCGGAAATTGCGAAAAAGGGCGCAAAAGCAAATTTGCTCACTCAATACACGCAAATGGTGCAATTGCTAAAAAGCGTATTCAGCCAATCAATAATCGGGATGAATGTCCCCATTGTTGAGATCCGGGCGCAGCTGGAAGCAATGCTCCAGCATATTGAGGAGTATAATTTGCTCTCTTTTTCACCTATGCTGCAAGAAAATGAGCAGGAAGACTATTTGTATCATAAAAGTGTAATGACTTCGATGAGCTGCTACATGCTTGCACAATGGGTTGGACTGTCTAAAAAGGACTGGATTCCGGCAGCGCTTGCCGGCTTGCTGCACGATATCGGCAATACGAAGGTCGATCAGTCTATTTTGAACAAGCCTGCATCTTTAACACAATCGGAAATTGATGAAATGAAGCGTCATCCGCTGACAGGCTACCAGCTGCTCAAAAATGTAGCTGCCATCAACGATGGAGTGAAGCTGGCCGCCCTACAACATCATGAACGTATTGATGGAAGCGGGTATCCGCTTGGGGTTACGATGGACAAAATACATCCGTACGCCAAGCTGGTCGCGATTGCAGACATATACAATGCGATGACGATGAAAAGAGCATATCGCCAAGCAGCATCTCCTTATTTGGTGCTGGAACAGCTTCAGCAGGATGCCTTCGGCAAACTGGATCCTTCATATGTAACAGCCTTTGTCGAAAAGGCGACGCAATTCCATAACGGTACTCTAGTTCGCCTTAATGATGACAGAGTAGGGGAAATTATATTTACAGATCCTGCCCACCCTACAAGGCCGTGGGTATCAATAGGCGGGGACATTATCAATTTAACGACCGAAAGACAAGTTTATATTGCAGAAATATTGACAAACAATACCACAACAAAATAAGTTGACGAGCTATTAAGATCTGTGCTATATTGTTCATTGTCGCTTTTGTCGATGGAATGCAAGCACAGATTTTACTTTTAAAAAAAATAAAAAAAATGCTTGCAATCAACTAGACAGATGTGATATATTATAAAAGTCGCCGCTGAGAACAACGGCAACAAAGAAAAGAAGATTTGTTCCTTGAAAACTGAACAATGAGCGAAACTGTCAATTCGCAAGAAAACAAGTAATGAGCTAACAAGCTTATTCATGAATAGAAGTTTTCGGACTTCAACTTTTATGGAGAG